>JAUZPR010000183.1 GCA_030705825.1 Bacillota bacterium
CTTCATAAATAAAATAATTGAAGAAAATGAAATTGATTGTGATTTTAGCTGGCAGCCGTCTTATATATATACAAATTCAGAAGAATACATTGAGCAGATTCAAAATGAAGTAAAAACCGCTTCTGCGCTTGGAATTAAAGCGTCTTATCAGGAAGAGACCCCCCTTCCCTTTAAGGTGAAGGCAGCCGTTCGTTTTGACGGTCAAGCCCAATTCCATCCCAGAAAATACCTGCTTGCGCTTGCAGCAAAGATACCCGGACAGGGCTCGAACATCTTTGAGCAGACCAAAGCTGTTGATATAGAAGAAGAAAATGGGTGTACCGTTATAACAGATTCAGGTATAAGAGTACATGCATCCAAAGTAATCATAGCTTCGCATTACCCGTTTTATGATAAACCCGGCTTGTATTTTACAAGAATTTACCCTGACAGGTCATATATACTTGCTGTCAGAGCAAAAAGCAAATACCCTGGCGGAATGTATATCAATGCCGAACAGCCTGCCCGTTCACTGCGTTCACAGCCCTATGAAAACGGTGAACTTATACTTGTTGGAGGCGAGCATCATAAAACAGGACATGGTGAAAATACAAACCAACATTATGAAAATCTCCTCAGCTTTGCAGAAGATACCTTCGGAGTTATAAGTGTGCCGTACAGATGGTCAACACAGGACTGTATGACAATGGACGGAGTTCCCTATATAGGTCATCTGACCTCAAATAAAAAAGACATATATGTTGCAACAGGCTTTCAAAAATGGGGTATGACCAGCAGTACCGTGTCTGCCCTTATAATAAGGGATCTTATAATGGAAGGTGACAATCCCTGGAAGGAGGTATTTGACCCTTCAAGGACTACCATCGCAGCGTCAGCCAAGAATTTCATCAAGGAAAATGCAGATGTTGCAGGAAATTTCATTTCAGGCAAGCTTATGTCGGTACCTGAAAATCTCGATGTTAAAAAAGGCGAAGGAAAAATCATGGATATCGATGGTTATAAAACGGGAGTATACCGTGACAGTGATGACAAGCTGCATTTTGTAGATACCAGCTGTACTCATTTAGGCTGCGGGTTGAAATGGAATGACGCCGAAAAGACCTGGGACTGCCCATGTCATGGTTCAAGATTCGGTTATACCGGTGATATTGTGGAAGGACCAGCCTTAAAATCCATAGGAATTGAATTAAAAGAAAAAATGTATTCTTAAGTAAAGCCACAAGCTGAAGGATGATATCTTCACTTGTGGCTTTATTCATTCTAATTCCTTAACTGAAAATTTATTACGTAAAATACTTGCCAACTTATTATAATTCTCAATATATTTATTGAAGTCAGAGCTTAAAATTCTAAGATTTTTCGTAAACTTTTCATCATATCCAATTAGATTACCTGATATGGTTTTCTTTAACTCTCTTACCTTGCCGAATTGTAACTTGGCATCTTCGCTTTCTCTAATTTTCTTCAGTGTAGCATCGAATATTTTTTCCATCTTGTCCAAGTATTCTTGGGATGGTGAAATCATATTCCTGATATGCTCAGTATATTCAGTTTCATAATCTTTCAATGCTCCTTCGGAAATACTTTCATATCCAGCCACAAATTCCTCAGGTAAAAGTATTGTCTCCGTTTCGTCCAAAAACTGTACAAGCGCAAGCCAGGCTTCTTCTTTTTCAGGTGTATCAATAGGTTCATTCAGAAAACAACCATAGTTCATTAACATTACTTTCCCGAAGTTGCCGGGGAAAATTCTTAAAAACTGCTTTTTCATATATCCCTGTCTGCATTTTTCATCCATTTTCAATGCCTCATTCAATATGGATAACTTTTTGGTAATACTCGGAATAGTGCAACTTTTGCCTTCCAACTCTGAAACACAGGCTTCCAGAACTGCTCTGTTTCTTTGTAGTTTATACATATCATTATCCAATCTTTGGATATGCGCTTTTAATACTCTTCCCAAACCATCCGGATTTTGGAGGATATCTTTGATTTCTTTTACCGGAATATCTAGCTGCCTTAATATTGAAATTTGAATAAGCCTGTTGACATTATCTACGGAATATTCCCTATAATTATTATCTACATTCTCTACAGGCTGTAATAGTCCTTCCTGTTCATAATAATTTATTGCTTTTTTAGTCAATCCTGTAACTTCCATTACTTCACTTATTTTCATTTTATCTCGCCTCCACGACTAATATATATCGAGCCCCAAGGGATTAGTCAAGCAATATTTTTAACTTTCTCCATAAAATGTTCAAGATTTTCCAGTTGAAATCAGACAATTATTTACCACTTTTAACCTGATTTTTCTGCAACCTTCCATCTCATCCTCCGTCAAATTATATATGCAGGATAAAAACATATAAAAATAGAGAGAAATATTTCCTGCATAAAAAGGAGGATGTCAAAATGAAAAAACTTAGAAAGCTGTGGTTGGTTTCTGTGGTTTTATTGACATTTCTATTGACAGCATGTGGTGCTTCAAATAGTGATAACACCAATACAGGATTTGTTCAAAATTCAGCTCCAGCGATGTCGTCTGCGGCTCCTGCAGGCACTTCGGTACAATCGGATTTTAACTCGGAAGAATACAAATCTGTTGCAGAAAACAATTATTACAACCCTGTTGACTCTCCCCTGTCTACTTTTTCTATCGATGTGGACACGGCATCGTATAGTAATGTCAGAAGATTCCTCTCAGATGGGCAGCTGCCACCGACAGATGCAGTAAGAATTGAGGAATTGGTCAACTATTTTACCTATGATTACCCACAGCCCACCGGGAATGCACCTTTCTCCATTACAACCGAAGTATCAAAATGTCCATGGAACAATGAACATTATGTTGCTCTTGTCGGTATTCAGGGAAAGACAATGGATTTGAACAAAGCACCATCCAGCAATCTTGTATTTTTGCTGGATGTATCAGGTTCCATGGATGAACCCAATAAGCTTCCGCTTATTAAAAAATCTATGGATATGCTTGTAGACCAGCTTAGAGATAACGATAGAATTTCAATAGTCATATATTCCGGATCAGCAGAAATTGTACTTGATTCGGTACCCGGAGATAAAAAAGCCAAGATCCGGAAAGTTATTGATAGTCTGCAGGCAGGCGGGTCCACTGCAGGAGGAGAAGGCATACAATTGGCTTACAATCTGGCTCAAAAGAATTTTATAAAGGAAGGCAACAACAGAGTAATACTATGTACCGATGGTGACTTCAATGTGGGTATAAGCAGCGATGAAGAACTCTCAAAGCTTATTGAAAGCAGGCGTGACCAGGGAATATACCTTAGTGTCATGGGATTCGGGACAGGCAACTACAAGGATTCCAAGATGGAAACTCTTGCAGACAAGGGTAACGGCAATTACGCATATATTGATACACTCCTCGAAGCCAACAAGGTAATGGCAAACCAGATAAGCGGCACGCTTTTTACAATTGCAAAGGACGTAAAGGTGCAGATAGAATTCAATCCCACAAAGGTAAAAGAATACCGCCTAATAGGATATGAAAACCGTATTCTGAATAAGGAGGATTTCAAAGATGACAGCAAAGATGCGGGTGAACTGGGTGCAGGCCATACTGTAACCGCCTTGTATGAGATTGTGCCTACCACGGCGGGAGCTCTGCCGCAAGGCTCCGACCAATTAAAATATCAAAAAGTCGATCCAAAGGAAAGCAGTGAATGGATGAATGTAAACCTAAGATATAAGCTTCCCGATTCAGATGTAAGCCAAACCATGACAAAGGCAGTCACTGCATATGAGTTTTCTGAAAAGCCTTCATCAAATCTTGGTTTTTCCTGCGCTGTCGCCGAGTTTGGCTTGTTGTTGAAAAGCTCGGAATATAAAGGTAATTCATCCTATAAACAGGTTGAGGACCTTGCAAGGCTCTATAGAGGCAGTGATAAAGACGGATATAGAGGAGAATTTATACAATTGGTTGATATGGCAAGCAATTTGAAATAATTGGCTTATAATTCCATAACAAGACTATAACCCATTAACAGCCGGTTTACATATCCGGCTGTTTTTTTTAATATGGACCTACAATTTAAAGAATGTTTATCATAATATTCCCATACTGGACATATCGGGTCTCATACAAAGTTGACATAATTCCAAATAAAAGCGTATAATGCGACTTAAGGCTGAATCTTCTTAAAAAGAAGTACGGAGGAACCAAAATTATTGGGGTTAGTCCATTTTTAAATGGTAGGGGTGATCCTATTACCCGAACCCGTCAGCTAACTTCGGAAGCCAAAAATAGGAGGTTACAAATGAATAGGACAGCAAAAGTATTGCTCACATCTATTGTACTGCTTCTTGCCCTTTTACTGGGTACGGGTTTTTCATATGCCCAAAGTACTCAGAAAGGCACAGTAACAACACAAGCTTTACGTCTCCGCAGCGGTCCGGGTTTATCTTATGGTGCAGTAGGTGAATTGCAAAAAGGCCAGACTGTATCCATAATAGGCCAATCAGGAAACTGGCTTAAGGTTCAGACTAATTCAGGCAAAACATCCTGGGTAGATGGCAGATACATAAAAAAAGCAAGTGCCGTCACCTCAAATGCCACTGTTTCAGCTTCTGCCAAACCCGCATCCGGTCAGAGCCGCAATGTCACAACTGCAATTCTCTATATGAGAAGCGGACCGGGTACTACCTACAAAGTAGTCGGAAGTTTGAAAAGAGGGCAGTCAGTAGTTCTCCTGGATAAGTCGGGAAATTGGGCGAAAGTCCAAACTTCCTCAGGAAAAGTGTCATGGGTTAACAGCAAGTATTTGAGCGTATCAAAACCGGTAGTTGAAACAGTTGCTCCAGCAAAGCAGACAGCTGAAGTCAAGCCTGTGTCGGCTGTGGAAACCTCACGGTCTGATGAAGCCCAAACTCAGGGAGCACAACTTGCAGAATTTGCAAAAAGGTATCTTGGAGTAGGCTACGTTTGGGGAGGTTCTTCCCCAAGTGGTTTCGACTGTTCGGGCTTTGTCAAGTTTGTATACGGTAATTTCGGTATAACATTGAACCGTGTTGCTGCAGACCAGGCTACCGAAGGAACACCGGTAAGCAAGGATGATTTGCAGGTTGGAGACCTTGTATTCTTTGACACTGATGGCGGCCATAATTACATTAATCATGTCGGCATGTACATCGGAAACGGAAGTTTTATTCAAGCATCTTCCGGCAGAGGATGTGTCGTAATTTCCGATATCACAACAGGATTTTACGCTGATGCCTATATGACCGCAAGAAGAATTCTCAAATAAGTGTCACGCCCCTTATGTAATAATAAGGGGCCTTTTTATTTCAGCCTATTCCGTCACCTATCATATCTTCCAAAACAAATTTCAAGCCTACAGGAGTAACCTTATTTATTGAGAGTGTTTTCAATAACTGTTTTGTATTATTAAAACTACAGGATAAATTTCTGATTTCATCACCTTCGAAACAGTCCTTGCCAACCTTTTTAACCACACTTACTCCGTAAACCTTTTTGCCTGCAAGCTCGGATATGTAATCCACTTCGCTTTCAAGCATGTAATATTCCAATACCAAAGGCCTTTCCAAACCTGGAAATTCCCTGTTTGACAATTTAATTCTATGAAAGAGGTACTTTGTGTACAATCAGGCATTCCCCCCAAACTTTCAAAAATCCATAATTAATAATGGGTTTATAATAAATTAAAGAATTGTGTCAAAATCGGTATCCTTGAAATACTTACCCAGCGCTGTTACTTCATCCTTGTTTAAAGTTACACCTTTTCCCATCTTTTTATGCTCTCCGTCCCAATCCCTTATATCCAGTTTGGGCTTCCCCTCGTTCCAGCTAATAACATTAACCTCTTTTCGCCAGCCTTTTGTACTTCACTTAAAATTAAAAGGTTTTTCTTGATTTCATACTTCAACTCATCCATATTATTGAATTCCTCCTATATTTTCTTAAAATCTACCA
>JAUZPR010000184.1 GCA_030705825.1 Bacillota bacterium
GATAGGGATTTCGGGGCGCTTCTCGCCCCACGACGTCGCCCACCCTCGCTTCACGGGAGAACGCTTAAAAGAATTTGCCGTTTGGTTTTTATAGTAAAAGGCGCTTTGTTGAGCGACCTAGAGATTCCTGGCTTGCATCTCTAGAGTCCGGTAAAACCATCACGGACGATGGTTTCAGGTGGATACGACAAGGATGGCGTTGGAACCGACCGGACAAAATCAAGGATGGAAGCCTGGAAGCTCTCGAGCGAAACGTTCGCGCCCATTTTGGGAGCCTCCCCGGCGAGGGGCGACTTTTGCCCAGCTTTTCGTCGCTGAAAAGCTGGATAAATATAAAAATACCTTTTCCTAAAAAGGAAAGGTATTTTTTCTGGCGGGGCGTTATCTTTAATATAAGAACACCTCTCACTTCCTGAGACACCACTATTTTCAATGTTTTCAATCTCATTGAGCAATTCACAATCAATTGTTATCGGTCTGTCACTCGCATTAAATATTATTCGAACTTTATCGTCATATAAATAAACTTCATACCTAATTAACAACAATTTTACGCAGAGCCCCATAATACCCATGTAGCCTTTGTCGTAGAGAAAACAGAGCATTAGCGAAGATAATGCTTATTTTCTGCATACATTTTTGATTCAGGCACATCTTAAAACGCGAAACAGAGGTAGCACCAATACTCGCACAAGAAGATTAACATCCCCCCTAATAACTTGTATTAGTTTGCGCAAAAACTTCATATACGCTATTATTGCTCGTCCAAATGACAATAAGGTTTTTAGTGTTGTCAATCTTCACTCCATTATTTGGCTGGAGATCATTTGTTACCCCCTTTGGGTAAAATGAAACGTCCCAGTTGATGGCGACATCTTGATCGGTGAGCGAAGCATCGAGTGAACCTCCACTATTTTCAAACGAAAGAGGATGTGAACCCGCACTATCCATCAATGTATTTCCCTGAATGACCATAAAGCCATCGCCATTTACGATTTTGTCATTTGACACAGATAGGGAATAGAGGGTACCCGCTTTCCACTGCTCCCCAGTACCGTTTTGTGGGTTTACTGCATAAGCCACTCCTTTCCAAGTGCCTTGCAAGCTCGAATAATTCCCAGCTTGGATTTGTGTGAGGTTCATTCCTGCACTTTGGGAGGACACAGAGGATTCATCAGACGGTGTGGCTGCATTGATCGGAGTGCTTGAACTTGTCGGCTTACTAGTTTCCATACTCGAAGTGATTCTGTCATCGCTGGATACAGTCGAAACATTTGCGTTATTAGATAACGTGTTGCCATTGTTACCGCAAGCGGTAAGGGATAGCGTCAGCACCAAGGCTAGTGCAAGAACTAAAAACCTTTTCATATTGAAATTCTCCCGATTTTCATTGAGTTCATAGTATATAAATTTTCTGCACAATATAACTACCTTAATAAAAGTATAAACTACACTGTCAATATTTTCAATCAAACTAAACATATAACAAAAAGAGCGGTCAAGGCTTAACACCATAACCGCTCTTAACTTTTTTCGTTATAAGAACACCGTCACGATGAACCCACCATTAAAATATACGGTGTTCTTATAATTCACATTTGGCGGAGAGGGCGGGATTCGAACCCGCGTGCCGTTTCCGACAAACTGATTTCGAGTCAGCCCCGTTATGACCACTTCGATACCTCTCCATAGCCGATAAATTTATCACGCCGCTAAGCGCATTTGATATTATACCACCTTTCAGAACCAAAGACAATACAGCCATCTCAGTTTGGAGGTGGATTATGTTGGATATCCTTCCTGCTTAAAATACCTTCATTTATTTACTACATAAAGCACATGTCTTCTTAAAGGACTTCCCTCAACTATATTTGGATGTTCAAACTCCATAGCCTTGGTCATTCCTATTTTCTTCATTACATTTTCGGATTGCAGATTGATTTTTGATGTAAAACTGTAAATATCAGTTAATTTGAGTGTTTCAAACCCGTATTTGAGACATGCTTTTGCCCCTTCTGTTGCATATCCATTCCCCCATGCATCAAATTTCAGTCTCCAGCCTATTTCGATACAAGGAGTGAATTGGCTGTTAAAGGTTGCCCAGTGAAACCCTGTAAACCCTATAAAACTATTATCTTGCTTTGTTTCAACTGCATAAAGACCATAACCATAATTTTTAAATTCTTCTTCAATTCTACTATAAAAACTATCTGTCTCATCATCAGTAAGGGTTTTAGGGAAGAATTTCATCACCCTTGAATCTTTGTTCATTTCCCGGAATTCAACAAGGTCCTGTTCTTTCCAATCACGTAAGAGTAATCGTTCAGTTTCAATATAAACCATTCTTTCCCCCTGAAATAAAAAATATCTTCATTTATTTATCTGCTTTTTTCCCTTAGTTCCCTGAAAAACCTCTTTAAAATCTCCGAGCATTCCTCTTTCTTCAAACCCTGAATAACCTCAACCCTGTGGTTGAACTTTTTCACATCAAATACATTGATTACAGACCCTGCTGCTCCGGCCTTAGGGTCCGGCGCACCAATATATAATCGCCTTATCCTGGCCTGTATGATTGCCCCGGCACACATGGTGCAGGGTTCAAGAGTAACGTACATGTCACAGTCATTGAGCCGCCAACTTCCAAGCTTTGCACATGCTTTCCTGATTGCTGTCATTTCAGCATGCAGGGTTGCGTCATTCTTTGTCTCTCTCTCATTATGCCCGCGGGCTATGACTTTCCCATCCTTTACAATCACTGTACCTATCGGAGCCTCGTTTTTTGCGCATGCTTTTGCCGCCTCTTTTAAAGCCTGATCCATAAATAATATATCGTTTTGATTGGTTTCAAAAAAAGTTTGTCCGTTTTTCGACTGCAACTTTAACCCTCCAAATATCAGATTGTTTCAGATGTATCATAAATTATACTACACAGCCCAGCTGCTATCAATTAGCTGAGCGCTATTCCATATATTATTTCTTCCATAATATTCTTGACAGTAAAGATGTTTACATGTATACTCAAGTATAGAATGAATCGTCATTCTATACTTGAGGAGGGTTAACCATGGTCTATAAAACTTCTAAAGATACTCAGGAACGCAAGGATGCTAAAAGACAATACATTATAGATACTGCCATAAAAGTGTTTGCCAGAGAGGGTTATCACAAAACCTCTGTGAAGGACATTGTCGATGAGGCAGGAATTTCTGTCGGCAGCTTTTATTTTTATTTTAAAGGTAAGGAAGATCTGTTTGCCGAGCTTTATGACGAAATGACAGGATTATTAAGTCAAGTCTCCCTAAACGCAGTTGATACTACAAAGGATAATACTCAACAATGCAGCAGCATAGCCGCTAAACGATTTGCCCGGGGAACTGCAGCAAGTCTGTGGGCCTTTCAAAAAAGCAGAGCCTTATCAAGGATAATGCTTATAGAAGCCATCGGTGTTAATCCCGAATATGAAAAAAGACGTTCCGAAAACTTAAGAGAAGACTATCTTAAGATGGAGAAGCTTTTTATTGAATTGAAAGATAAAAAAGTTATCAGTATACCTGACCCTAAGGTCACAGCAATAGCTTATGAAAGCTCAGGATATTATTTGATAATGGAGTGGTTGGCTGGAGACGGAGAAGATGATCTTACAGATTATTCATACCCGCTTGCGGTATTTAGATTACAAGCATTAAAAATCGATTATTCGGAAGAAGAAGTAAAAGAATGGATAAATGAGGTTTTGATAGAATTGGACAACGGTTCTATATGTAAAGGTTTGCTTTAAGTGAAAGTGAGGACGATCTAATGAATGGAATGTTTGGAAAAGATTTGACGGATGGTAGTATCCCAAGGCATCTCATCAGCTTTGCTATTCCTATTATGATAGGAAATCTGCTTACTACCGGTTATAGTATAGTAAATGCAATATGGGTTGGAAAGATACTGGGCGGAGATGCAGTAGCTGCTGTAGCAGTTTGTCTGCCTGTTATACTGGCCTTGGTGGCATTAGCCTCAGGTTCTACAATGGCTTCATCTATTTTAATCTCACACCGTTATGGAGCTAAAGACCATTCGGCTATACAGAAAATTGTAAATAATTCCTGGGCACTTGGAACTGTTTTGGTTCTGGTTATTACAGCTCTGGGGCTTTTTATAACAATCCCTGTATTAAAGCTTCTAGGAACAGATTCAAGAATAATAAATATGGCAGCAGGGTATCTCAGAATAAATATAGCCGGCTTCGTCTTTATGTACCTGTCATTTTTGGTGAATTCCATATTGAGGGGTATTGGCGATACAATAACACCTATGATTTTTATGATTATCGGTACTGTTATTAATGCAGTTTTGGATCCTTTGTTTATAATAGGTATAGGTCCGGTCCCCAAGCTTGGTCTTAACGGTGCTGCGGTAGCCGCTCAGCTGGCAAGCGCAATAGCAACGGTATTAGGACTTATTTATATAAACCGCAAATATCGTAAACAGCCTGTAAATCCAACGAAACTGGAATTTGACAAACAAATAACGGTTCTGGTCATTAAAATCGGACTGCCGTCATTTATTCAACAAATGCTGCTGTCTCTGAGCTATGCTTTTTCAACGGCTTTTGTCAATATATTCGGGCCGTTTGCGACAGCTGCATATGGAGTAGCCGGAAGAATAGATTCTTTAGCTGCACTTCCTGCAATAGCCGTAATGATGTCTGTTTCAGCGGTTACGGCACAAAATATCGGCGCCGGAAAGCCTGAAAGGGTAAAGGAAATATTCAAGTGGGGTGTAATTATAAACATACCTGTTGTAATCCTTATTACCTTTTTCTGTGTGGTCTTCCCCGGTCCGGTAATGAGGATATTTGTAAATGAGGTTCCGGTCATCAACTATGGCATTCAATATTTAAGGATTGTCGGCTTTGCTTATCTGCTGTTTATATTCATCTATGTCTCAAACGGCGTAATAAACGGTACAGGAAAGACTTTAATACCAATGCTGCTTGCCTTTATATCCTTGTGTATAGTAAGGGTACCAATAGCCGAATTATTATACAGAACCAGCCTCGGTATCAGGGGTGTATGGTTTGCAATTGCAATCAGTATTACCATAACAGCTGTCTGCAGTCTTTCATACTATTTTTCAGGGAAATGGAAAAAATCATCCATTAAAATGGGGGAACCTGAACTTAAGCCGGCTGTGGAATAAATTTTAACGCATAGATAAAATATCAATTGATTTTTTACCTGGTTAATTGATAGAATGATAGCAGGTATTAACATAACGCTAGCTCATACCTGAATGAAATTTATGCGGAGGCCGGAAATGGAATTTGAGGGTATTAAATATAAACTTAATGAGAATAAAAAAGCAGATAATGATGAAATTCCAAAGTTTTCTCTGACATACTCTTCAGGCTCAACTGATAAAAAGAGGCAAAACAGCTATAGAATAATTTCAGCCCTGAAGCAGAGCAAGGATATTATCATTGAATTGGACAGTACGCTGTTTTGTGTACTGGAAAAGGAAAAAGAATTGTATATCGCTAAGTTTATTGATTCCTTAAAAGCGATAGGCTTGGATTATTCATACAAAAAAATGCCCTCACAAAAAGTAGCTTCTTCTATCCTTACCATCAAGGTCAATACAAAGGTAGATATTTATAAAATTTTTCTGCACGTAACGGATGCCGATTGGGACTCCGAAGCTTTTAGAAAAGTATTGCCTGATATAGGCGTAAAATATTATATACCCGTGGATAACGGTTCAATGCCATCAATTGACGAGTTGGACAGAATGATTGATTCCGAAAAGTTAAGCCGCTTCAA
>JAUZPR010000185.1 GCA_030705825.1 Bacillota bacterium
AAACCCTTTGAACGTTAATAAAGCGTTAAATTACTGTAAAAAAATAAGCCCTGAATTTTTCAAGACTTATTTTCCTTCTTAATTACAGCTTTTCTGTAAAGTATATATATTTATAACTTCCTGTTGCATTTACTCAACCATCTGCCTTGCTAATATTGATAGATATTTTACCTTTTTGAGCCAGTCTGGAAAGGAAATAGACGGCACTATTTTTAGAAATCTTCAGCTTTTCTGCAAGCTCCTCAGGCGTTATTACATTGTTCTCCTTCACAAGAACAAGTATTTCTTCATCAACTTGCTGCACCCACTCTTCAAACATCTGTCGTACTTCCGGAGTTGCAAAGGTTGCAATTTCATTATTTTTAGACATGTTTGACATCATCTTCTGGCACATATCCATAGGATTGAATCCGTCTTCCTTTTTTTCTTGCTTATTACTCCCATTACCGTTTCCCATCATAGAGCTCATCATATCCATCATTGAACCTTTACCGCCCATCATGGAACTCATCATCCCCATCATACCTCCGCCGGAACCTTGACCGCCTCCGCCCATCATCTGTTCCATCATCTTTGGCATCATATTGTTCATCATATCCTCTTTTTCTTCCTTGGTCATAGTGGAGAAGAAGCTCTCCATCATTTTATCCATCATATCCTTCTTTTCTTCTGCAGACATCTTACCCATCATATTCTCCATCATTTTTTCTTTAAAACCCATACTTAAACCTCCTTAATTCTTATCCCTTTTTAATAAATTTTCTATTTCCAATGCATTCTCCACCATTGGGGAGAACAGAACATTGTTGAATTTACCTCTTTGTCTTCAATCGAATCAGCTATTTCTGAAAATATCCCAAGAGCACTTAAAAGCCTCTGATCCTTTAACCTGTAATAGACAAAAGGCCCTGACCGCTTAGTTTCCAGCACCTGACTCTCCCGGAGTGTCCTTAAGTGATGGGACACCAAGGGCTGTGACATACCTGTAGCTTCTACGATTTCTGAAACCGAGCATTCTTTTTCCCCAATAAAGCCGATTATTTTAAGTCTGTTTGAATCCCCAAGCGTTTGAAAAAGCATCTGAAGCTTTAATGCATCATCCATATTAACCTCTATTTATATTAATCATCATTCATATAAATGTATATTTATATGTTATTCAAAATCTTGTTAATTGTCAACAATTTTTACATAAAAGTCTTATTTCTGTCGTCTTATAAAAAACGATTACAATTATAAAATTAATTTCTATGGTATACCGTCAAAGACAAAAACATTTCATGAGATAAGTCGGCTGTTTGCTGGACCGCTTATCTCATGAATAACAAAGAGGATGGTATTAAGCTTTATTGAAACCAATCTATTTTATGTAACCCTTTGTATTATCGAATACGCCAGATTACATCGTTTAGCTTTAATTCATTCCGGAGGGATATCAAATTTGTATACTTATTTATGAGTACACACTCAATACCGGTCATTTCTGCCCAATCCAGCATATTCTCCGATGTGATATCCAATGAAAAAGCTGTATGATGTGCCCCTCCTGCCAGGATCCATGCTTCTGCCGCGCTTGTCAGTGATGGCTCCGGCTTCCAAAGTATACGGGCTACCGGTAGTTTGGGCATCTTTTTATCAGGGGTAATAGCATTTACATCATTTATAATAAGGCGGAAACGGTCTCCCATATCAATAAGCGATACAGCTATTGCAGGACCTGTTTTTCCGTCAAATACAATACGAGCCGGATCATCCTTTCCACCGATACCAAGCGGATGAACCTCTATCTTCGGGCGCGAAACCGCAATTGAAGGACATACTTCGAGCATATGAGCTCCGAGAATCATATTATTACCTGGTTCCAAGTGATAGGTATAATCCTCCATAAAGGAGGTCCCTTTCTTAAGTCCGGAAGCCATCAGCTTTATGATTCTGACCATAGCTGAAGTTTTCCAATCTCCTTCTCCACCGAAGCCGTAGCCTGCTTCCATCAGGCGCTGAGCAGCAAGTCCTGGAAGCTGTTTCAAACCATGCAAATCTTCAAATGTAGTTGTAAAAGCACCAAATCCGCCATCTTCTAAAAAAGCCTTCATTGCTAGCTCTATTTTAGCCTGTACCCTGATTGAATCCCTTACTGTACCCTCTACAAGACCTTCGGGGATTATGTCATAGGTTTCAGCATATTCGTCCAGAAGATGATTTGCCTCTGCATCAGTCACTTCGTTTACAAGTTTAACCAGATCACCTACACCATAGCCATTAACTGACCAACCAAGTTTGATTTGAGCTTCAACCTTGTCGCCTTCGGTTACTGCTACCTGCCTCATATTATCCCCGAAGCGGGCGATTTTTAGCTTTTTGCATTCTATATATCCAATTGCAGCACGCATCCAGACAGATAAGCGGCGGCGCACTTCAGTATCTTCCCAATAACCTACTACTATTTTCCTGGATATACGCATACGTGCACCAATAAATCCGTATTCCCTGTCACCATGCGCAGCCTGGTTCAAGTTCATAAAATCCATATCAATACTATCCCAGGGAATATCCCTGTTAAACTGTGTATGTAAATGCAGAAGCGGTTTACGTAATATAGAAAGACCTGAAATCCACATTTTTGCGGGAGAAAAGGTATGCATCCATGTAATGATTCCTGCACAGTTTTCATCTATATTGGCTTCCTCACAAAGCTTGCTGATTTCTTCCGGTGTTGTTACAACAGGTTTGAAGACAACTCTGTATGGAATATCTGACGCTTCATCCAATGCCCCCGCAATTTTCTTAGAGTGCTCTGCAACTTTTTCCAGGGTTTCAGGACCGTATAGGTGCTGGCTTCCTGTAACAAACCAAAATGCATACTTGCTTAAATCCGACATGATAATTTCCCCCTATTTTTATATTTCCATTAACATTTATTTTTGTCCGTAATATGCCCCGGCACCGTGTTTCCTTAAGAAATGCTTGTCAAGCAGGGCTTGGGACATGGGTCTTACCTCAGGCGTCAATGTACGGCACTGGATTGCCATCATAGCCACTTCCTCCAGCACTACTGAATTATGAACGGCTTCCTTGGCATCCTTTCCCCAGGTAAAAGGGGCATGGCATTTAACCAGTACTGCCGGTATATTGATGGGGTTCAAGTCCTTGAATGTCTCTATTATTACAGCACCTGTATTGGCTTCATAAGCCGATTCAATTTCCTCCCTTGTCATCTCCCTGGTGCATGGAATTTCACCATAGAAGTAATCGGCATGGGTGGTGCCGTAAGCCGGTATCCCTTTTCCAGCTTGTGCCCAGGCTGTTGCCCATCTTGAATGTGTATGGCATACACCTCCTACTTCGGGAAATGCTTTATATAAGGCTAAATGGGTGGGTGCATCGGAGGAAGGTTTAAGCCTGCCTTCCACTACCTTTCCGTTCAAGTCTATCAGTACAATATCCTCTGCTTTCATAAGATCATAATCTACGCCGCTTGGTTTTATTGCAACCAGCCCACTGACTCTGTCAATACCGCTTGCATTTCCCCATGTATATGTAACCAGTCCCCGTTTGGGAAGCTCCAGGTTGGCTTCCAGAACTGCCTGTTTTAACTCTTCCAGCATAATTCCCAACTCCTTCGTTTTATTATGGGCTGAACCTAATCCCCCAATTAAATTGATCCAATTATTTCAGGTGCTCAACGGCAGCTCTTTCAATTGCCAGACCTTCAGTATAACGTGTCATAAACCGGTTAAACCCGGCAACATCAGATGGATCAGGTTCAACAGTGTATCCTTTTTCACCGGTAAATACTTTATGTTTGAGGTAAGCCTCCAGAGATTCATTTTCTGTCCGGTTAACCATATAGGAAGCCAATAGGGCAATTCCCCAGGCCCCTCCCTCACCGGCTGTTTCCATTACCGATACCGGAACATTTACGGCTGCCGCCATTATCTTCTGTCCCACTTCCCTGGTCTTGAAAAAGCCTCCATGGCCTAATATTTTATCCACCTTGACTGCCTCTTTTTCGATAAGGATGTCAAGTCCGGTTTTAAGAGCACCCAGTGCCGTAAATAGATTTACCCGCATAAAATTGGCCAGGTTAAAATTGCTATTTGATGAACGCACAAACATGGGGCGCCCCTCTTCAAAATGGGTAATATGTTCTCCGGAAACATAGCAATAGGATAATAAGCCGCCGCAGTCAGCATCACCCTGGAGTGCCATTCCCAGCAAAGTATCATAAAGCTTAGCCTTGCTGACTTCTATGCCAAGGGCTTTGATGGCTTCGGAAAATAAACCTATCCATGCATCATAATCAGATGTACAGTTGTTTGAGTGTGCCATGGCAACCAATTTACCGGCAGGTGTGGTTACCAGGTCAATTTCCGGATATACTCCTGAAAGTTCCTTTTCAAGTACAATCATGGCAAAGACTGATGTGCCTGCAGATACATTGCCTGTACGGGCTGCTACGCTGTTTGTCGCCACCATACCCGTTCCGGCATCCCCCTCAGGTGGACAAAACGGTATTCCCGGCTTCAGTTGTCCGCTTATATCCAGAAGCTTTGCTCCGGCTTCGGTAAGCTCTCCGGCTTTTGTACCGGCCACAAGCACAGTCGGCAGGATATTCTCCAAACGCCATGGGAGATTACGTGGACCTATAAGCCCGTCGAACAGGTCAACCATTTTCCTGTTGAAATCTTTTGTTGCAATGTCAATAGGGAAAACTCCCGACGCTTCACCGACCCCAAGAACTTTCCAGCCTGTAAGTTTCCAATGGATATACCCTGCAAGTGTTGTCATATAATTAATATCTGAGATATGCTCTTCCTGATTAAGAATAGCCTGATAAAGATGGGCGATGCTCCATCTCTGTGGTATGGGATAGCTAAACACCCTGGTAAGAGCTTCGGAAGCCTGACCTGTTATATTATTACGCCAGGTGCGGAATGGTGTGAGGAGCTTATCATTCTTGTCAAACACCATATACCCGTGCATCATTCCGCTAAAGCCGATAGCTCCGGCTGTTTCAACTGCAACACCAAATTGTTCTCTGACAGCATCCGCCATTTTCCGGTAGCTGTCCTGTACACCCCTCCAAATATCATCCAGGCTATAGGTCCAAATGTTATTGATATAACTATTTTCCCAATCGTGGCTGCCCGAGGCGACAGGAGTATTATCCGCACCGATAAGAACCGTCTTGATACGGGTTGAACCCAGTTCAATACCTATAAAAGTTTTTCCACTGATAATAGCATTTCTGACTTCATTTGAATTCATATTCTTAATCTACCTCCACTATTTGAATATTCAAAAGGGCTAAATTATTATGCTGTCTAACTTATATGCATGTGCATACAAGTTAGAATAAAATAATAACATTTTATATAATTATATCTTCCTGCCAAGAATTTAGATCTATAAACTACCTCTTTATACAAGAGTCCTTGATAACCAGTTCAGGAACAATGACTTTTTGTACCGGATTTCCAAGATAATCATCTACTTTTATCAACTGTAATAATATTTCTGCAGCCATCTCGCCGAGACTTTCTTTGGGATGGGTGACAGTAGTAATCTTGACAGGACAGTTGTTGGAAAAATATGAATCATCAAATCCAGTAATGGATATGTTTTCAGGCACCTTGATTCCCATGCTTTCAAGCATTTCGAAAACCTTGAAAGCTATTTCATCGTTATAACAGGCAATAGCATCAATTCTTTTATTAGCTTCAATTATTTGCTTAATGGCATTACATGGTTTTATATCCCTATCCTCTGTATGGAACCAAATCACTTCATCGGGATCATA
>JAUZPR010000186.1 GCA_030705825.1 Bacillota bacterium
AGCCATAGGAATCAGACTAAACGGTTCCAAAGATGTTCTGGGTATGTGGGTAGGCGGCAACGAAAGTGCAAAATATTGGCTTGGTGTACTGAATGAGATTAAGAACAGAGGTGTCGAGGATATCATGATTGTGTCAGTTGATGGGCTTACCGGCTTTGGTGATGCAATTCATGCCGTATTTCCACAGACAGAGATACAGCGGTGCATTGTCCATCAGATACGCTATTCCACAAAGTTCATTTCATACAAGGATATAAAGCCTTTCATGGCTGACTTGAAACGTGTATATCAAGCTGCAACTGAGGAAATTGCCATGCAAGAACTGGATAGCCTGGAGAATAGATGGGGCGGCAGATATCCAAACTCCATTGCATCTTGGCGTACTCCAACATTCCTTGTAGAGTATCCCCCAACAGATCTTTAAGCATTTCCTGAATATCATTTGCAGATTCAGGCTTATAATGCTCTAACAGCCCATTGATAAATGCCTTACGTTCTGGTGTGAGTTTTCTTTGTCTTGCCATAAAAATATCCTCCTGAATTATATTTATCTTAACATTAATCCAAGAGGATTCTCCATCAGTTTACACAAAATATTTTACAGACTCAAATAATAATAAAAATATTAATACATAAGTAAAATTTAAAGAAGTTACCTCAATAAAGTAACTTCCCTTTTTTTCTAAATGTTAACTATAAGTATCTTATTTGTGTTATGGTTTCATACTAAAAGCCCTGTCCATAGCATTAAAATATTTTTCAATTGAATCTAATAGTTCCCCTTTTCTAACACTTTTACGATTTGGAGTTGTATATAGAATACTATATAAATGTTTAAGTTCATTTAAAGAGAAATTCTTCAAGCATTCTTCCTTCGACTGTTTGTTACTATGATCATATTGTAAATTTTGTTTATAAAAAATCTTTACGTCATCTTCATTTTTAAGCATTAGAATAGAATCCCTTATTTGAGATTTATTTTCTCTAGGTGGAGTATCATTAGCAGATAAGGCTAATTCTATGGCATTATGAACCTCTTGTATAGAATATTTAAAATAATTTCTGTTAAATATTTCTTTAGAGTTATACATTGCTTTATATAAATTTAATAGGTTAAGAAATATTTGATTATTTTTTTTACTCATAAAAATCTCCTTTAAATAATGTCTATTAATGCATCTACAACCTGAACATATTCTTCGTGTATATCACCGTTACTAATTGTAATAGGCATTCCATAATTATTTGGATCTGAACGGTTGTCTAAATGGCGAATATATTTCTTGAAAATATGCTTTCTATTTTCCGCTACATGTTTGGTGCCCGTTATTTTAGATCTAATTCCTATTTTAGAAATAGATTTATCTAATGCTTCAAGTACAGGAAGATTTGCTTCAGATGGTCTTCTAGCCTTAAATAAAGTTTCCAATACTCCAATTAGAACAGGTTTGTCACCAAAATATTTTTTTAATAATAAACCACCAATATTATTATCATAAGCAAACTTCAAGTATGTACTTTCTATTTCAGTAATATAATCTGCAACACCATCACTACTAATTTCATCACCAACAGTTGGTATAAGATAATAATCGCAAGACAAAAATACGCTTTGTATAATTATATTACTAGTTGGAGGGCAATCAAACAAAATGTAATCATACTCATTATTATTGTCAATGTCACTTAGTAACTTTGCTATAACTAAAATATTTATAGTATTTTTTGACATTCTATCTGAAATGTCATTTAACCTACTATTCTTCATGTCTAATACAGTCGGTATAAAATCTAATTCCCCATTATTATTAGAGTATTTTTTGATTCTTTTTATTGAATTTTTTACAATTTCATATCTAGTTTCAATATTGTTTTCTAGAATATTTATCTTACTTACACTATTTATGTATTCGCTATATAATTCCAAAGTAAAATTAAATGTTTCTTCAACGTCTAAAAGTTCTAATGCAACATTACTAGTTCTAGAACATATTTTACTTAATGAACATTGTGGATCTAAGTCTACTAGTAAAACTTTTTTATTGTGATGCTCAGCTAATAATGCTCCAATTTCAAATACAGTAGTAGTTTTACCCACTCCACCTTTATAATTCCCAAAAAATATTTTTGTTGACATTTGGTATCACCCTTTACAATAAAATAATTATATTTAAAACAATTCTTAAACATATTTACTAAAAAATTCTATCACTTATAGCAGTTATAGGGAAGAAATATTATTAGAAAATTTATTTGATAAAGGGTAGTACAGACACAAGGGGATGGTTCTGTTGCTTCCGTCTCCTCAATATGTAATTAAGATTTCCAAACAAAAAGAGACCCCCATAAGGGAATTCCTTTATTCAACCCAATTCACCCCAACCCCCGTGCAAACTCCTCGGCCTTCCGCAAATCCTCCGCATCAGGCCGCCCTTTATTTATTCCCCCAAAGAGCTTTGTAAAGCTATTCGTATTGAAACCTGCACATCCAAACTCCCCAATCACCTTATATCCTTTAGCCTGCAGCTTTTTTCTAAGCTCCTTGTGATTATTTGAAATGAACTTCTTATTTACAACAATTCCGGGGGCACCAAAGGTTGAAAATAAGAATGCGTTCCTATCTGTTACTTTCGGTAATTTATCTGCGAAATCCAGCAGAAGCTTATGATGCTTGCCGCCATATATTCCCGAACCGAATCCGATCAGGCCGTAATTACTAATATCCTCAGAACTTATTTGCTGAGGTGTTCTTATTTGTGCGCCTAGAACTTCTGAAATTGCCTGCGCGATTTTTTCAGTATTCTTGTGATGATAAGAGTATATGACCAAAAGAGTTTCATTTGCCATAACTTTTTATCCTTCCTTCACAATACCTTTTTCGCCGGAAGATTCTTTGCCCTGCAAAACAGATGTATTGTAGCCCTTAACAATAAGCCACACTGCCAGAACCAGTTCCTGAAGTCCTATCGGGGCATTTATTGCTACCTGGATGTCTGAGAAAGGTTGTATGGTCCCGTATAACACCAATATACAGGAAACCATGCACAAGGTTACCCCCGCCAGTCCCCATACAGAAAGCCACCGTGGAACAAGCCTGGTTCTGAAAAACACGTAATAGTACATAAAAGCTCCGATATTCCAGGCAAGGAGTGCAAGTATATTGGTCGTCGTATCGCGTATGGATAATAATACCGTACCTATATTTTTTAAATTGGAAGCCGCACCATTAATGTATTCATGGCTTAATGGTATCATAGCCAGGATGCTTATTGCTGCAACAAAAAACAATGCCGCCTCAAGCAATCTGAAACTGACAGCTCCGATAGCTAATACCTCATTATGTTTTTTTAGAACAGGATACAGCCATATGGCAATAGATGCACACGCCACGGCCATAATAACCAGCAAAAGTACTCCTGTTATTATCTGCGTTTGATTAGCCGCAATTTTGGATAGATAATCAGGGCTCTTTAAAATGGAGTCTAATAAGCTTTTACTGGGAACCCCTAAAAAGCCCATCAGAAAAAGAATACCTACAATAATGGAGTTTTTTCTGTAAGCGTTATCCATGGCTATTTATCTCCTTTCATTTCATAATCAAATACCTCTCCTATTTTGACACCAAAAGCATCGGCAATTAAAAACGCCAGTTCAAGTGAAGGTGAATACTTCCCTGCTTCAATGGCTACTATGGTCTGCCTTGAGACTCCGGCTTTCTCTGCAAGTTCCTGCTGTGTCATCTCATTTGCAAAGAAGCGGAGTTTTCTTATGTTGTTTGTAATTTCGATTTTTTTAGCCATTCCTGACGCCCTTTCTGTAGTATATTAAACGTACGGAACCCTCGAATATCCAGCCCAAAAGCCATGATCCGAAAAGTATATTAAGCATAACCGGCAAAGGAGAACTCAAGACTATGGAGACAAGTGCCGCTATAAATCCAAACCCATAAAAAAATGTGCTCATACGCGATGATTTAAGTTCAATCAGCTTATGCATTTCATCGCCTACCATTGAATTAGCAATAGCTTTGTTGATATCCTGGCCTTTATCCTTACCAGCTACACTTTCCTTGACTGCAATGCTTATTGAAAGCAGGATGTGGAAAAGGATCTGAATAATAATTGTCGCAATGATTCCGAGCCCTACAAATATAAGCATTGCGCTTGCCCAGGGTTTTAACTCCTGCATATTTATAGTATGTGCATGGAATCTGTTGATAATATATAAGCCATATGCTATTAAGATCAATAAAGCCGAGAATATTTCGGTAATAGTCCTTTTTTCTTGATATGACATACATGACACTCCTTTTTTACAAAATGTAAATTATCTTATATATATTGTATAACTAGTTTTACATGATGTCAAATATTTTTTACTTTTTGTTTTAATTTACCTTTAACTTAAAAACAACCTCCGTACAGTCGCCTACATTGGGACGTATCAATGGCAAAGGCAAAACCATACATATTGACATTTCATCTGGAATATAATAACATAACACCCGTAATATAACGCGTGTTATTTATCATGTCGTGAAAGGTTATAAGTCCCTATGAATGAAAGGATAAAAAGAACAATGCTCCTATTATTCAAATTGTTGTTACTCCTCATTATTGCCCTGTTATTGTTAAAATCGCACAGCTATACGCCAGCAATACATAACGGGATATCAGAAATAAGAAAGATAAGGTTGGGACAGCTTGATCAGTATATCCTGATAAGGGGAGAAAATATACATAATCCCGTACTGCTTTACCTTCACAGCGGGCCCGGTACAACAGAAATGATCTCTTTCCGAAAAGCACACAGGAAACTGGAAAAGTATTTCACAGTTGTCTATTGGGAGCAGAGAGGCACGGGTAAATCCTATTCATCTCGTATACCGGAAGCTTCAATGACTATTGAGCAGTTGGTTTCAGATGCTCACGAACTTGCAGAATACTTGAAAGAAGAGTTTGGAAAGGAAAAGATAGTCGTTGTCGGCCATTCATGGGGAACAGCACTTGGGTTAAGGCTTGTGCAGAAATATCCTGATTCATTCTATGCTTATGTCGGTTCAGGCCAGGAAGTAAAACCAAGCGAAGGTGAAAAAATCAGTTACAGGTATACCCTTGAGAAAGCACGTGGCAATGCTTCTGCAATGAGGGAATTAAAGAGTCTGGACAGTCCTGCCCCATACCTCACCATCGATAACGAAGGTAATTGGCTTGAAAAATTAAAAATAGAAAGAAAGTGGCTTGTAAAATTCGGTGGCGAAACTTATGGTCGCTCAGACAATTCTCTGCTTTTCAATCTTGGAACAATTATGGCTCCGGAGTATACATGGATGGATTATATCAGGTTCGGTACGGGCAGTTCCTATTCCTTGAAAAGAATGTGGCCTGAGATTATGCAGCTGGACTTTTTTCGTCAGATACCGGAAGTCAAGGTGCCTGTATATTTCTTTCAGGGAAGGCATGATTACAACACTCCATCTACCCTGGTTGAAAAGTATTTTAATAATATAAAAGCTCCCTACAAGGAGCTGGTCTGGTTTGAAAATTCAGGACATCACCCTATGTACGAAGAGCCGGATAAGTATGACAATAATCTGATAGAAAAAATTCTACCGCTGTGCAAGTAAAAAAGTTAACATGTTAAAATATCATTCCATTATCAGATAGCCTTTGTCTTATTATTTATTATTTGAATTTTGATGTCATGGTCTGTAATTTGCTCTTTGGAAGCAAGGGGACTGTTCTGTTGCTTCCATCCATTTACCTAACCACCTTCCAAAACAAAAAGAGAC
>JAUZPR010000187.1 GCA_030705825.1 Bacillota bacterium
GCACATTTTCTTTTTATATATTAAGGGGGACTTTTAGAATGGATAAACAAAAAATCACAGCTCAAAGGTACAAATGGGTTGTGCTCTTCGCTTTTATGATCACAATGTTTATTCAGCAGCTGTTGTGGATAACCTTCGCGGCCATTACTGACAGTGCCTCTGTCTATTATGGTGTATCCGATCTTAGTATAGGCCTGCTTTCAATGGTGTTTATGATAGTCTATATAATCATATCCATACCTGCATCCTGGATGATAGATACATACGGTTTCAGGGTGGCGGTTGGACTGGGTGCTGTATTGACAGGTGTTTTTGGAATACTTAGGGGAGTCTTTGCTTCAAGCTTTATAATGGTATTGGTTTGCCAGATAGGCATAGCTCTTGGTCAACCATTGATAATTAACGCAGTGACAAAAGTAGCAGCAAGGTGGTTCCCTGTTAAAGAACGGGGTACAGCTTCAGGGCTTTCGTGGCTGGCAGGGTATGTGGGGCTTATTGTTGGATTAGCCTTTACACCTTATTTAAGCGATGTGGCAGGTATTCCCGGAATGCTTTACTGGTATGGAATATTATCTGTTGCAGCGGCAGTTATATTTTTATTGCTGGCAAGGGAAAATAAACAAAAAGCTCAAAGTGAGAACGAAGAAAAGGTACTGGTATTCGACGGGTTAAAAAAGCTGCTGTTAAAAAAGGATTTTATCTTACTTACAATAGTATTTTTCATTGGACTGGGCGTCTTTAACGGTCTATCGACCTGGATTGAAAATGTCCTCAAGCCCAGGGGGTTTTCTTCGTATCAGGCGGGTATAATAGGCGGAGTCATGGTGGCATGTGGTGTTTTGGGCTCGGGTATAATGCCGGTACTTTCGGATAAATTTAAAAATAGGACCCGTTTTGTAATTTTGGCCCTGGCAGGGTCGGTACCGGGGTTGATTGGAATAACCTACGGCAGAAGTTATTGGCTTGTTCTTACCTCGGCAGGTATACTCGGATTTTTCATGTTAAGTACAGCCCCTATAGGTTTCCAATACGGTTCTGAAATTGCCTACCCGGCACCTGAAGGCACTTCAACCGGAGTACTTATGCAGATGGGACAGATTTCGGGTATAGTATTCATTTTCGGGATGGATATGTTTAAATCAGCTAAGACAGGTTCAATGGGGGGGCCGATGATTGTCCTCATAATTTTATTGATCCTGGGTGCACTTTTATCAACAAGACTTAAGGAATCGGATATGCTCAGGGAAAAAACAGATGAGGATGTTCCGGCAGAAGAGAAAACAGCGTAATAGTTTATAACCGGCTTTTACCCTTTGTTGGCAAAAGCCGGTTTAGTTTAATAAAAAGCTTATATAAGATCTTTTAATGACTGGAACTTGTCTTTGAACTGAGAATCCCTGTCCACACCCATTCCTATTGATATGGCTCTTTGAGCCTCCATTTTCATACCGGCTTTAACTAGCGCATCGGAAAGGTTATACCAGTTTTCAACCTTCCTTGGATCTCTTCTTAATGTAACTCCATAATGAGGAACTACCATGTTTTTATAGTATGCGGAAGAGTCTTTCAGAGATTCTATCTGCTGACCGTTCCATTCATAAAGGTTTATATTGTAAGTACCGGCTTCATTTTTATTCCATACTGCTACCTTGGCTTTTTTGTTTATTGTCTTTTTTACTACCTCAAATCTGTCATAATTCTTATTGAAAACTTCTTTTATAATATTTCTGTCAAATGAGTAAGCCCTTAGAGACGGTGCTTTTATTTTTGAGGTATATCCGAGTATTATCTGGTTTTTCCCATCAGCTGTCATTCCTGCTACATCTCTATAGTTCAACGTATCGTAGTCGGAAGTACTGAATTCACTTACCTTGTTCCACCTGTTATTTTGCTTCTTTATTACAGCTGTTTTGATTTCATTGCCCATTCTATATGATGCAATAATTTCATTGGCAGAATCGCCATCAAGGTCGGATAACTGTATCTCTTCAGCATTTAAAGGATATTGCGGTTTTAAAAGTACTGTGTTTGGAGGTATGAAGTTCTTTACAATTTTATTGTAATCTTCTTTTGGAGCCTTATTTGTTATTCTGGACAATGTCGAAGCAAGGCCGGATATCGAGGATGATAAACCTTTTGCCAGTGAATTTAGCGGATTGACTTTGGAAGGTGTCCTGCTTGTAAATTTTTTTGTACCGGGGTTAAGCTTAAACTGTATTTTATTTTTTCCTCTTTGAGAAGGGGTGCCAAGTCCCGAGGTGAGAAATTTTCTGATTAAATCCAGTCCTGTTGTTTGTTTGGGATTCATTTAAACGCTCTCCTTTTCTAAAGCTTTTCTGTTGTTATTATATGCTGTGTACTGGAAAAGGTTAGTGTAAAATGCATGGGAACTGAGGAATTTGGAAATTAATTATCAAAAAATACTCTCATAAAGCTATTGATTGATTCATAGAATGTACAATGAACTCAAATATTATTTTGAGTTCATTGTATAAGATTAAGACTTTTCAAATTTTTATCTTTTTGAGAGAGTATGGGCTGACCCACCAGATCTAACGGCCATTTGATGCCTATTTCAGGATCATTCCATAATATGCCGTCTTCATCCTCAGAATAGTAATAATCTGTACACTTGTAGGCAAATTCAGCTTCCTGGGATAATACCAGAAAGCCGTGCAAAAATCCTTCGGGTATATATAACGATTTTTTATTTTCTGATGAGAGTATAATACCAAACCATCTGCCGAAGGTTTCTGATTCTTTTCTTACGTCTACGCCAACGTCAAAGACTTCTCCGCTTAAAACCCGTACCAGCTTTCCCTGAGGATGAGCAACCTGCCTGTGCAAGCCCCGTAGTACTCCCTTCTGTGAATGGGATTGATTGTCCTGAACAAATTCCTTTCTAAATCCAAGGCTTTCAAAATCTTTTTTATTATAGGTCTCCAGAAAGAAACCCCTATCATCCGCGTATACCGTAGGTTCAAATATGATCATTCCTTGAAGACCGGTTTCGGTTTTTTTGAATTTGTTCAAATGTAATCTTCCCTTCATTTCCCTTTATACATCTGTTTGTAATATTCGTTATATTGACCTGATGTTACATCCAACAGCCAATCTCTGTTATCCAGATACCATTTTACAGTTTCCAAAATACCTTCTTCAAATCCGGTTTGAGGGTACCATCCAAGCTCCTTCCTGATTTTTGAAGAATCTATGGCATATCTCCTGTCGTGACCCTTCCTGTCATTTACATACTTTATCAACACTTCACCGATGTTTTTGGAATCTGGAAGCAAACCTGAAATGATCCGTATAACTGCCTTGATTATCTCTATATTTTGTTTTTCACACTGTCCTCCTATGTTATAGACTTCTCCCGGCAACCCCTTGTTGATTACGAGGTCTATCGCGCCGCAGTGGTCTTCTACATAAAGCCAGTCCCTGATATTTTTACCGTCTCCGTAAACCGGCAGCTCGCTTCCGTTTAAACAGTTATTTATGACAAGGGGTATAAGCTTTTCTGGAAATTGGTATGGGCCGTAATTGTTGCTGCAGCGCGTTATATTTACAGGCAGATTGTAGGTGTCGGAATATGCTTTTACCAGAAGGTCTGCCGATGCTTTGCTGGCCGAGTATGGACTGCGCGGCGCAAGTGGTGAGTTTTCGGTAAAGCAGCCTGTTTTTCCTAGAGAACCGTAAACTTCATCGGTAGATATCTGTATGAACTTTCTTTCGGGTAAAAAGCCTTGTTCAGTTTCCCAGCTTTGTCTCGCAGTTTCAAGCAGCGTATATGTTCCTGTAATGTTTGTACTGACAAAAGCTTCGGGATTTTGTATACTTCTGTCTACATGCGATTCCGCGGCAAAGTTGACAATATAATTTATGTCAAACTCCTTAAACAACTTTTTTAGTGCCGACTTATCACAAATATCAATTTTTCTGAAAAAATATCGCGGCTCATCCCAAATGTCTTTTAAGTTTAGTGGATTACCTGCATAAGTTAGACAGTCAACATTAATTATTGTGATATTGCTGCCGTATTTATTCAACAAATAGCGGACAAAATTTGAACCTATAAAACCGCATCCGCCGGTTATACAATAGGTATGCAAGGCAAGCACCTCTTTTTATTTTTCTTTAAAATCAGAATTTCCTGTAGTTATTTGTGCTATTTTTCTAAAAACTTTCTCCTTAAAGTCATTATATTTTCTCCCTAGAAAAGGATGCTCCGAAATATTATCCGAGTTGCTGCCTATACAACCGCAAGATTCATAATCGGTTTTGACTTCATCCAGCATTTCCTGGAGCTTTTCAACAGACAGTTTGAAATTCTCTACGATGAAATTTTTTACTGTCAGCACATCCTCGTAAAATAAGGGGTTTTGTCTGTTGCGCCCCATTATGCTGTCGGGATGGCGCAGATGGTAATTCAATACTTTTGAACAGTAACCGACTTTACCTGACTTGAGCACATAGGCATACATAATCCAATCATAGAATATTTTACATTTGGATATATAAGTCTCTATACCTTCCAGGGCTGCTTTCCTGAACACCGCAGAACTTAAATCCAATATGGTATTTCTGACGCAAAGCAAGCTTTCTATTTGTTCTGATCCATCTATCAGGTAGTCTTCATTTGGCAGTTCTGAATAGCTTGGATAACCGCTGAGTTTTCTGTAGACAACATCAAGTGGTTCTGATTTGCAGAATGCCAGGTTTACTGCAGAATCAGCCAATAGCTTTCTGATATTGGTTAGAAAAGCAATACTTGAGTAATCATCCTGCTCGGTAAACCAGATAAAATCACCCTTGGCAGTATTCAGACCCTTGATTATCTGACTTCCGCAGCCCATATTCTTTTTGTTTACGATAATTTTGTGTTTGATCTTACTTTTCTTAAGAATGCTTTTTGCTATTTTTAGACTATCGTCAGTCGAAGCATCATCAAGATAAATTATCTCATATGGTTTAAGACTTTGATTTATGATACTTTCCAGCCTTTTCCGGAGATATTTTCCGCCATTGTAACCAAGAACTACCGTACTTACTTTAAAATCGTTTTTTTCTTTATGGAATTTATCTTTAATAAAGGAAACAGAATTAATAAAAAAGTCTCTTATCCTACCCATTAATAAACCTCCATTCAGGTGATAAATAATCCTGATATTAATTAATATATGCTTTATTATCTTTACGGTTGCCTTTTTATGTAAATAAAAAAGCATACAAGAACCGAAGGACTATTAATTATCTTCAGTCGGGTATTGAAATCATATTTTCAATCTTCTTTTGAGCCTTTTTTTAAGGTATTTTTCTCCGTTGTAGCATAAAACTACTGCGCTTACCTTAAAAGGTTTTCTTACAATAGGTATAGTTATTCTTGATAAAAAGTTATTATTCATATTCACATATCCCTTGTACATACATTATGTTGACTACATGTTACTGATATTACCCAATATATGCAGGTAACGGATAAAAGGTAGCAAATAATTATAATTATATGTTGACTATTTTGTAGCAAATCATAATCCATATAACATATTATGTAATATGACAGTAATGATTTATAAGTATAAATCCAGAATCAGCATATCAAAGAAACGAAGGTGCAACGGTACTTGCTTATCCTGTGGTTAACCCTTCTGCATTCGGAGTTGTTGAGATAGGTATGGATGGGCATGCCTTAAGTATTGAAGAAAAACCAGAAAAGCCTAAGTCCAATTATGCAGTTCCCGGCCTTTATTTCTATGATAACAGGGTAGTGGAGATAGCC
>JAUZPR010000188.1 GCA_030705825.1 Bacillota bacterium
GAGAGCAAGGATATAAAATATTCAAATCCCGTTATGACGGCCGTGAATCTAAAAGGTATCTTACCAAATTGATAAATGACGTAGTTGGAATTAAAAAAGAACCAACGCTTACACAGCAATTTGCATTTGATTCACTTAATCTGCTGCACAAGCGCTGTTTTAATCAATAGAGCAAATCTATTTTTATTTTCTTCTAATAAGGATTTGTATAGCATACCTTATTACCCAAACATATATTGGTAATAACCTATCAAGGGGAGTTGTCAAATGGTTAAGTCAAAACAATTCTATACTATTTCTACAAGCCTGCCTCACGAAAAGCAATTAAAGCTTTCAGTCGTTTTGGCTTGTTTCGGGAAAGCGTCGGTAATAGAAGAACCGCTTGAATCTGCCATCAATAGCTTAACCCAGGTTAAAAACGACATTATGCTGATTATTGTTCTGGATGGCGAATACTATCTTAGGGTGCCTGTAATAAAGAATATAGAACGGTTATTTCCCTACCATATTATTATATGCATGGAAGAACAAACTCACCTCCCGGCAAAACTATATAATGTAGCCCTGGACTATATTAATACTCCATATGTATCGTTTGCATGGGCTGGCAGCCATTTTGACAGGGTTATATGTAATTTTGCCCAAAACCGGCAAAATGATTTTAAAGTATACGCTATAAGAAATCCTATTCATTTAAGGCTTCTCTATTCCTTCGAACCTTCATTGGTATACGGTTTTACACAAACAATGAGACTATTCGATCTGAACAACTTTATTATTGCAGAGGATGTAGTAAGGTTCCTTGGAGAATTTGACCCCTCCCCCCTTCTCCAAAAAGATTTTGACCAGGAATGGATACTAAGATTAACAAAATACTATGTGCCTGAATTAACTGGTATAGCAGAATCCAACAGCATTCTTGGCCTTGAGGATTATCCTTTTATAAAACATTTTAACTTTAAAAAGGATATTACAGATAGATATTTATTACGCCTAAAACCGGTAAATTTCAAAGCAGAATCAAAACAAGCCGTAAAAATCGAAGAGGATTTTTATAAAGACATTCCGCATTATGAGTTGGAGGAACTTTACGGATTATTTGTTCAATATGGCTTGCACACCAATTTGAGCAGACTTAAGCGGTACCGGACTCAATTAAAAAAGAAATATAAAATCACAATAATCGGGTATTACTGGGGATATCATCATAACCAGCTGTGCTTTTTCAATTACCTTGATAAAGTTTACGGAAAAGGTTTTGCTACTTATAAGGTTTTACTCGACTCATTAGCAACACCTGAAGATATTGAAGGTTCCGATCTGGTAATATTCAGTATCTGCAGAAAACCCGGCATTCTCGATATCGTTGAGAAATGCAGGAACGACGGAATACCAACCCTATATATGCTTGACGATAACTGGCTGACCATAGCAAAGGACCTTCCCGATGCATTCGGACAAATATTCGTTGAAGGGAATCCGGAATACGATACCTTTCTGGATACGGTAAAAAAATGCGATGCAGTAATTGTATATAACAAGTTTCTTCAGGAGGATATCGTAAAATACAACCAAAATGTAATACTATTTCAAACTAACATTAATTTTGATTTTTATTTGCAGAATTCAGGTTATATTGTCAGGCAACAAGAACAAAACAAGTTTACCATCGGCTATACAGGCACTTTAAGATTTGACGATGTTGCCTTCAAAGCCTTGGCAAATATTGCACACAGCCGAAAGGACATAAGGGTTTTGTTATTTGGTATTTTCAGTCCCGAACAGCTTTCTCTCTTCAAAGACACTGAGGCGGTAGTTATCTCGGATTTTAAACCCTATTCAGTATTTTGTAAAATGCTTAAGTCATACTCTCCTGATATTTTGCTGGCTCCTTTGGACAATAACAGAACCTATTCTTCAAAATGTCCAAATAAATATCTGGAGATAGGTGCTGTAAAAGCCGCAGGTATCTATTCCGACGTATACCCTTATAGATCGGTGGTCAGAGACTGTATCAACGGTTTGCTCGTAACTGAAAATACGGTAGAAGCCTGGGAGGAAAAAATTCTTATGCTGGCGGATAACAGAATATTACTTGAGAAAATAAAGCGAAATTGCTATAGAGATATAAAAAATCATTATAAAACTGAAAAATTATTAGGAGAATTTTGTGAAATTATAGAAGCCGTAATTGAGGACAAAAAACATTTTACAGAGAAAGCAGGGGGAATCTGATATGAATGTTGCACTTGTATCACACAGTCCTTACCTTTGCGGAGCGGAACGCTCAATCCTCTATTTGGCAGGTTTGTTTTCCGGTGAGACTAAAGGCTCCGGAATTCATACAATATTACTGGTCCCCGAGCTTGAAAATGGTGAATTAGCGGCAGCCGCAAGCCAGTATAACTATGAGATGGTTAATACGCCACAGCAGTACTGGTATTTAATGCAATCACACAGAAGAATACAGGAATTTGATTCATATTGTTCAATTATGAAAGATCATATTAAGAGCTTTATCGATCTTTATAAAAAAACAAACGCAGATATTGTGCTTGTAAACACACTGACAAGTATCACGCCGCTTATAGCTGCATATATGCTCGGGATTCCGACAGTTACTTGGATTCACGGCTTGATCAAACCTTCCATGGTCCCTGGTATTGATCCCTACTATCAGTCGGTAATAGACAGAAGTATGATAAACATAAGCAGCAGATTGGTTTATTGTTCAAACTGGACCAGGCAACAGTTCAAGGATCTCGTACCTGTGAACAAGGGAGTTACAATTCCCAACTGGATGCCTGAAGCCTCGATGCATATCCCATATAATAAAGCCGGAAGAACATTTGTATGCCTTAATACACTGGAACCCCACAAAGGAATAAACGTTCTTATTGATGCAGCTAAAATTTTAAAAGACCGAGGTATAGAGTTTCATGTCGATTTGTATGGCCTGGGATATGGTATGCCTGATGTCATTAAGCAAATTAATTTTTTGGAGCTGAATGATGTTGTACACATAAAAGGGCGGACGGTCGATATCGAAAAGGTATATAACGAATGCAATGTGCTGATTCAGCCCTCCTTATACGAATCCTTCGGCAGAACCATCCTTGAAGCAATGTCCTTTAACAGACCTGTTATCTGTACTACATCAGCCGATCCGGAAGGAGTTACGAAAGACGGTACAAACGGTTTTAGAATAGAACCTGATAACAGCTTTATACTTGCAGATAAAATGGCTTATATGCTGGATAACCCTCAAAAGGCAGAGGTTATGGGCAATAAGGGATATAAGTTATATAAAGCCTATTACGACGGTAACTTTGCGAGAAAAGAATTTACAAAGTTATTCAACGAAATGTATAAGCACCGGCTGACACTGCCATCACAGCAGTATGCTTTTGATGTGGTGAACATTATTCACAAATGCAGCTTTGAATATTTTGATTTAACGGAGTGACATTTTATGGCTACACAATTATTTGTACCGTCCTACAGAACCGAGGAATGTCTTGAGCAGATACGCGAATGCCTTGATACAGGTTGGACAGGTGTCGGTTATAAAACCATCGAATTTGAAAATGAATGGAAGAAATATACCGGTTTAAACAATGCACATTTTTTAAATTCAGCCACAGCAGGCCTGCACCTTGCCGTTAAAATACTGAAAGAATACTGTGGCTGGCAGGATGGAGACGAGATAATCTCCACTCCTCTGACCTTTGTTTCTACTAATCATGCTATTTTATATGAAAAATTAAAACCGGTTTTTGCAGATGTAGATGAGCACCTGTGTCTAGACCCTCAGGATGTGGAAAGAAAAATCACTTTCAGAACCCGTGCTGTCATGTTTGTAGGTCTTGGAGGCAATACTGGCAGGTACCCCGAGATAGTATCATTATGTAAAAAATATAATTTGAAGTTAATTCTTGATGCAGCACATATGGCAGGTACACATTTGAACGGAGCCATACCTGGTAAGGAAGCAGATGCAGTCGTTTATTCCTTTCATTCGGTAAAAAATCTGCCAACTGCTGATGCGGGAGTAGTAAGCTTTGCATCTGACGAGCTTGACAGTATTTGCAGGAAATATTCCTGGCTGGGCATAAACAAGGATACCTACTCCAGAACTGATACCGGAGGAACCTATAAATGGAAATACGATGTTGAATATCTCGGCTACAAATACCACGGTAACTCGATTATGGCAGCTATTGCACTGGTACAGCTGAAATACCTCGATCAGGATAATGAATACAGGCGAAAGATAGCTTCCTGGTACAATGCAAGCCTCTCTGAATTGGATTATATTAAACCAATACCGGTTGCCCCCGGCTGTGAATCTTCAACACATTTGTATATTGTGGAAACTGACAAAAGGGATGAGCTGCTGGAATTGTTAAATAATAACCAGATTTACCCGGGAGTTCATTACAGGGATAATACCGAATACAATATTTACTCCTATGCCAGAGGGGACTGCCCCAATGCCGCCGAAAAGTCGGCCAGGATCCTTTCGCTGCCTGTTCATTTGAAATTGACCCAGGCTGATATTGACAATATAAGCAATATTATCACAAATAAATTTAAAAGGTGATATTATGAAGCATCAGTTCGTAATATGTACCGACCGGTGCCGGCTCAGGCAAGTGCAGCCTGATGATTTGAGCCAAGTACTGTCGTGGAGAAACGATGACAGAATAAAAAAATGGTTTGTAAATAGAAGTACCATTTCTCCCCAGCAGCAAATTATCTGGTATAATAACTATTTAAATAATGACAATGATATGATTTTCATAATTGAGGAGAAATCTAATACCGGAAGTCCCATCGGGCTAATATCTCTGTACAATATAAACCCGGAAAGTAATACTGCAGAATTCGGGAGATTTATGATAGGTGATTTTAATTACAGGGGAAAAGGGCTGGGATTTGAATGTGCTAATGCAGTATGCGCTTTCGGATTTGGTGAACTGGGCTTGAGGGAAATTCACCTGGATGTGTTTGAAGATAATACTTCTGCAGTTGGAGTATATAAAAAAATTGGTTTTACAATTACAGGTAAGAGACTGATTGACAATAAAGCTTTATTAACAATGGTATTGGAATACAAGTCCGAAATAGCCGAATCATAAATCTAAAAAGCATCGGAATTTCATAAATAAAGCATAAGGGTCTTAACGCCCTTATGCTATTATTTATTTTAAATTACAGTATATACTTCTTTTGTATTCATCAATTGTTTTCTGTTAAATCCATAAGATATTTTCCGTAATTTGACGTCATATACATTCGTGAAAGTTCTCTAACCTTATCCTTATCGATATATCCCTTCCTATAGGCAATTTCTTCTATGCAGCCTACATAACATTTATTGTTGCTTTGAATATTTCTTACATAATTACGTACTTCAAGTAAAAAATCATGTGTACCCGTATCAAACCAGGCTATCCCTTTGGGAACTTTCTCAACAAACAGCATCCCTTTCTCCAAGTATTCTTCGTTTACTGCCGTAATCTCAAGTTCTCCCCTTTTTGATGGCTGTATTTTCCTGGCTATCTCCACTACCCTGTTATCATAGAAATAAAGGCCGGGAACTGCATAATTGGACTTAGGCTTTTCTGGTTTTTCTTCAATACTTAAGGCATGCCCATCCATACCTATCTCAACAACTCCGAATGCAGAAGGGTTAAC
>JAUZPR010000189.1 GCA_030705825.1 Bacillota bacterium
ACAGCAACAAAAATATCATTTGCATAGGTAACGGATTTGAATCCTCCTGCCGACTTATCCTCCGTAGCTACTCTCCAGGTTGTTTCTCCCTGGGCATATGAGTTGGTACACGTAAATACTAAAAAAATTGAAAGTGATAATGCAATAACAAAAATTCTTTTCAGCATAGTAAAACCCTTTTCCTTCACACTTTATAATAATCTTAACCCAGTTCCGAAATAGATGTTGAAGGCCTTTCTTCCACACACTGTAGGTTATAATAATAGGCCCAAATCTTAGCAATAATGAACTCTGGTTTCATATTATACCATATTATGTATTATTTTGAAAGATATTCTACAAATAGAGTTGTCTCTGAAATATTGTCGCTAAAGTGGCTTTATGCAATTATCGCAGTCTCATAATTCCGATTTTATAACGTAAAAGTTAAATAAAAACAGTCCATATATTAAAGGACTGTTTTAGTAAGTAAATATATATAATATTTAATACAGCTTTAAGCGTCTACATTTCCTTGAGTTTTTTCATTATGCTTTCTATATTTTCAAGTACATCAGGCGGGAAAACGACCTCATTTTCAACGGCTTTTTTAACTCTGGTTGAAAGAGTAATATCACCCACCAATATGCTTCCGATGATTCTTCCGTACTTAATTGCAAACATGTAGTATTCCTTTTCGGTCTCCTTCTCATAAATACTACAGTCTTCATCAGTATCTATTTCCCCAATACTGAACATTTCGACACCAAGCACCTTTAAAAGGTATGACCTAGGGAGGCCTGGAAATTCAGTCGATATTCCAAGTATATTAAGAGCAGCCGTTTTACCCTGGTTCATAGCAACACTCCAAAGCCCGTAGGTGATCCCACGATGCTCTGATATATCTCCGGCTGCATATATAAAATGATCCGAAGTCTGCATCCTGTCATTTACAATCAGTCCATTTTCCATTTCCAGACCGGTATCTTTTAAAATATTTAAATCCGGCTTTACTCCGGCTGTAATTATCACAAGTTTGGATTCCAGTGTTTCTCCGTTCTCAAGTTTAACACCTTCGCAGCATTTTTCGCCCATAATTTCAACAACATTGCTATTTTCCCTTATTTGTACTCCAATTTCATTCATGTGCTTTTTTACAAGTAAACCTGCTTTTTTATTTAATTGAAGTGGCATAAGCCACTCGGAATTTATAAGCAGGGTAACACCTAATCCTCTTTTTGCAATGGAACCGGCAGTTTCCAGGCCTAATATTCCGCCTCCGATACAAATGCAGGAATGATACTCTTTTAATTTCTCCATTATGTACTTTGCATCATGGATATTCCTGACTGTAACAATATTTGCAAGGCTGCTGCCCTTAATTTCAGGTATATACGGCTTTGCTCCTGCCGCTATGATTAGCCTGTCATACTCCAGCACATCCCCTGTACTGAGTAAGACCCTTTTATTTTCTCTATCAATACCTTGAACTTCAATACCAAGTTTTAATTTTATTTTATTTTCTTCATACCACTTTTCGGGATGGATGGGCAATTTATCTTCATTTATCTCACCTGCCAGATATCTGGTTAAATTGACACGATAGTACGGAAGCTGCGTTTCTTTTGATAAAATAGTTATATCGGTACCCTGGGATCTCCTTCTCAGTTCATCGGCTGCCGAGACACCTGCAATTCCTCCTCCGATAATAACAATCCTGGTTTTTGGCTCTTCAGATTCTGACACATTATTAATATTTGGAAACATACTGCCACCTCCCGGAAAAATAAACTGTAATCAGATAAAGAGGACAAAACCTAAATTCTGTCCCCTTTAATTTTTTCATTTTATTTCTTTTATATCAGTTATTTTGTGTCCAATTATTTTACTTCTGCTTTCCATAAGCCGTGGAGATTACAGTAGGCGTATACCTCAGCATTTTTCCTGTCCGTGAAGACTGCCTTCGGTTCATCGGATGGTGACAGAGATATCCTCTCGGTACCTTCGTCGCTTACAACTGCAATCCATTCAATATAGTGTTCGGGTGTCATTGGATGAATTACCGAGCCCACCTGGACATTAATTTTACCATTACTCCTTACTGCAACAGGTATATGCTTTTCCAAAGATGCCTCTGTGGTATTGGCTTTTAACTCGGTCATAGGCTTTCCGCAGCATACAAGCTGCCCGCCTCCGTTTTTAATCTTACCTACCATATTACCACACACTTCACATTTGTAAAAAGAAACAGATGTTTTCATTCAGACAATCTCCCTTCATTCAATTAATATTTATTTAGGCAGTTAAATCAATATGTTTCTTTAAATATCTCAAAATATCCCTGAGGGTGAGCACAGGCAGGACATTTCTCCGGTGCTTCCGTTCCTTCATGTATGTATCCGCAGTTTGCACATTTCCAAAAGACCTTTTCTTCCTTCTTAAAAACCATACTATTTTTGATATTGTCTGCCAGTTTTGCGTATCTTTTCTCATGATGCTTTTCTACAGAACCGACCATTTTAAAGGCTGCTGCAACTTCCGGAAAATCTTCTTCTCCGGCAACTTTTGCAAAAGCAGGGTATAATTCCGACCATTCCTCATTTTCTCCCGCTGCTGCAGCTTTCAGGTTATCAAAAGTGGTTCCCTGAGCTACCGGATAGGATGCATTAATTTCCACTGCTGTAGGAATTTCTTCCTTTAATCCTTCCAGAAGCAGCTTATAAAACACTTTAGCATGTTCCTTCTCATTGTCGGCAGTTTCAAGGAAAATGCTCCTGATCTGCTTATAGCCCTCCTTGTCCGCAACCGACGCATAGAATGTATAGCGGTTACGTGCCTGTGATTCACCCGCAAATGCTTTTAATAAATTCTCTTCAGTTTTTGTACCTTTCAAGCTTTTCATGTTTTTCCCCCTTACAACTGGAATTTTATATTCAAAAATGTATCAGCCTATTATTAATTACCACAATTTATATTTTGGTAAACCATTTTGGTAAAATATTTTTATAAAAATTATAAACCAAAAATGCCAACCGGATAATACAAATTATAAGTTTATAATTAGTTTATATAAGGAAAAAATAAGAATGCGGTAAAAAACAATAAGAGGGGGCATGAGAATGGGCTTCTTTAACCGTTTATTCAGGTCAAGACCTGTTAATGACAGTTCCTTGAGCGGAGTTGGTATATTCTTGATTGAAAAGGCTTTAGCCATCCCCAGACAGGATGAAGAATTTACTTCAAACGATTTTCATCAGCATACCCGAAAGAAGTATCACTCTTAATAATTGTGCATTATAATTCAGGTATAAATTAATACACTATTATTAAGTTAATTCCCTTATCCTGTCATAAGTTTTTTACTGAGAAACAGGACAGCCAATTGGCTGTCCTAATAACTTAATTGTGGAGTCCGGCGGATACTTTCCACTGAACTCCTGATAATGGGCTGTGTAATTATATGTCTAGTAACCAAAGCCTCCCATTCCGCCAAAGCCGCCTGCTCCGCCATAACCACCGAAACCACCGAATCCCGGCCTGTATCCACTAAAACCGCCATAACCGCCGAACCCGCCTGGGCAGCCATAACCGCCGAACCCACCATTACCACTCCACCATCCTGCAGGAACACCGTATATCATATTGGCATAAAGTGCAGGCTGGTATAAACCGTCTATAGAACCACCAAAAAAGGGTAGATACCTTGGATCCATATATATAACGTCCATTCATAATATATTTGATATATTTTATGTAAACATGAGGTTTTGTGTTACAAAGTGAAAATAAGTAAGTACTAAAAGATAGTCATCAATTCCTTCAGTGTATATCTGTTTATTTGTGATCAAAAAAACCATAGTACATAGCGGGCATATGTAACAAATTTAACGGATTAGAAGTATATTGTAAAATAATAAATATGTATGCTGTTTTTCTGGATTGGCTAACTGCCGGTCAGTGATTAATACATGATTTATAGTTAAAAAGGAAGAATTTATGCATAATACGTATCTTGAGCTTTTAGCTTATTATGGTGTCGGCAGTGCTCATCCAGGTGGCTTTGCCTTAACAAGAAAAATAATGGAAACCCTTGAGATTGACACAACATCCAAAGTAGTCGATTTAGGGTGCGGTACAGGAGAAACTCTGGCATATATTGTCAGAAATTACACCTGCCAGGTAACAGGCGTTGACATAAATAAACATATGCTTTCACAAGCAGAGCAAAGACTTAAACATGAAAATTTACAGGCTGAGCTGGTTCATGCCGATATATCGCAGCTTCCGTTTCCTTCAAATACATTTGATTCAGCTATTTCTGAATCAGTTATAATCTTTACGGATATAAATAAAACACTGGAAGAATGCTCGCGGGTTTTAAAAGAGAACGGTACTTTTATAGCTGTCGAAATGTCAGCCCTGTATCCGCTTTCTATGAAAGAACTGACTGAAATAAAATCAGTTTATGGCATTGAAAAGGTACCCGCTTTTGATGAATGGGTAAGGATGTTGGAACAGGCCGGTTTTACAGATATTATCCATTACAGGATTGGTGCTGCACCTACAATGAAATTTACGTCTTCTAAAATGATATACGATTTTATGCCTCATATAAACATAATGCAGCGTTATGGCAGAAGATTAGGATATGAAGTTTTTAAATGCAGATGCATAAAGGGGAATATTGAATATAAGGATTAAGCATTAATATTAATTCAATTTGATTTCGGGGTTTGGAACTAATAATTCGGAATATAAATATAATATACAGGGAATAACCTTTATTTTCAGGTATCGCAATGTTTTATTATACTAATAGAAATAGCAGAAACAGTAAAAATATAAAAAAGAACAAACCGGAAATCTCAGAGAACTCGGTATTAATTGAACCTCAAAGCAGCTTGGCAAAAGCCGAATGTGAAATAAGCCGTGAATTGTCTCTGGGAGAAAAGTTTGCCTTACATATTTCTCATTATATAAGCCAAACCGTAACTGTCTATGTATGCGGCGGCGGACCTTCAGGTTCCGGTTTTACAGGAGTGTTGGCAGATGTAGGTAGTTTTTATATCAAATTAATATCAAGAATCGGCCCTCCCCCGGCATGTTCATTATGGAATAATTGCCAGAACAGGTTTAATAATTTATATGGCAATATATTGGGAACAGTCTCCGGTTTAGGCTCTGTGACTTACATACCCCTGAATAAAATTACCTGCTTCGCACATAATGCTATAAGATATTACTCGTAAAGTTTCAGGTCTACAAGATAATATTTTACATTCAGGTCCGTTCCCAATAAAAGTCATGTTGCAAAGTTAACATAATCACAGATTCAATTCATATAACATAGAATATAATAACAAAATTATAAGGGGGTATGTACTTATGACCTATAGAGAACTGTTGGAGTACACCGCAAATAATCCAGGCTGTTTGCAATCTTCAGTACAGCAGAAAAAAGAATCCGATAACAGGTACCGCCAATGGGTTAAGAAGTTTAACGGAGATAACAGAACCGGTAAAAAGAGCAAAAGTGAAAACAAATAAAACCTCTTTATTTAAAAATATCAAAGAAAGTCTGTTAATTTCAATCAGACTTTCTCCAATACATAAATTTAA
>JAUZPR010000019.1 GCA_030705825.1 Bacillota bacterium
CTTGCTTCATCCTTGCACATTTCATGAACCGTATCATGAATTGCATCATAGTTAAGCTGTTTTGCCCTGGTTGCAAGCTCCTTTTTGCCCTTGCATGCGCCGTATTCCGCTTCAACCCTCAACTGCAGGTTCTTTTTAGTATCCGGATATACTACCTCACCAAGCAGCTCTGCAAACTTTGCGGCATGCTCTGCTTCTTCAAAAGCAATACGTTTATATGCTTCTGCTATTTCAGGATACCCTTCTCTGTCTGCCTGGCGGCTCATGGCCAGGTACATGCCGATTTCGGTGCATTCACCATTAAAGTTGGCTCTGAGTCCGTCTACAACTTCAGCGTCCACGCCCTGTGCTACACCTATTTTATGTTCATCTGCCCATTCCTTATCTTCACTTTGCTTTTCATAGAATTTTTCCTTTGGAGCTTTGCATTGGGGACAGTTTGCAGGTGGCTCCTCTCCCATGTGAATATATCCGCATACTGAACAAACAAATACCTTCATCATATACCTCCTGATTATATATTAACAATTATTATTAAGTTTTTATCATAAATAATATACCACTAGAGGAATATTATAAACAACAAAAATCAAATTTGATTTTAATCAGCAATCAGACCCGTCTATTATATTAACAAAAAGCTCCGAAATATCAGGGTCAAATTGTTTCCCCTGACATCTTCTGATTTCCCTGACGGCATCCTCATGGCTTATTATGCCTTTGTACGGGCGGATATGTGTCATTACATCGTAAGCATCTATTATGGATATTATCCTTGCCAGCTTTGGAATTTCGTACCCTTTAAGACCACGTGGATATCCGGTACCATCCCAGCGCTCATGATGGGATAGTATGAATTCGGCAATATGAGCCAGATCCTGAGACGACTCTGCTATCCGGTAGCCGATTTCCGGGTGCTTTTTCATCTCCTCCCATTCTTCGGAAGTCAGTGGACCTGGTTTGGTAAGTATTGAATCTGAAATGGCTATTTTACCGATATCATGGAGAAGAGACAGCAGGCTGAGTTCATCCAGCTCTGTTTCAGACAATCCCATGGCCTTTCCAAGCTTTGTAGATATTATACGTATACGCTGTGCGTGCTCTTCAGTCTCTATACTTTTTTCAAAAAGTGTCTTTTCAAGGGAAGATATTATAGTACTCCTAACACTTCTATTGTCCAGAAGCTTATGGCGATACATCCAATTTTCGGCCTCTTTCAGGGTTTGCTGGATATCAACCGACCCGTCGTATTTAGTTGCATAACCGAGTGCAATGCTGGGCTGTATTGGATCCTTTTCAGCGATGTCGCATTGGTCTATAACTCTGCTGCATATTTCAATCGCTTTTGAGTTTTCTGTTTTAGGTAGAATAATTGCAAACTCATCACCGCCCCAACGTGCAATAATATCCTCTTTACGGCATGAGCCTTTTAGAATATGGGCAACCTTCTGAAGCAGTTTGTCTCCTTCGGAATGTCCAAAAACATCATTTGTAAGTTTCAAACCATTCAAGTCCCCTATTATAAGGGAAATTGGAAGCTGCCTTTCAGTGTCCAGCCGGTCCAGCTCGTTTTCAAAGCATACCCTGTTATAAAGACCGGTTAATTTGTCATGGTAACTTAAGTACTTTATTTCAGCTTCAGCCTGCTTGCGGTCGGTTATATCCTCTGCTATGACAATTATGCTGTCGGGTTGGCCGGATGAATTTCGTATAAGACTTGAGGAGGATTGAACTATCAACTTACGGTTATTTTTGGTACAAACCGTATACTCCGAATTCTTTACCATCCCGTTTTTAAATAATTCCAATATTTTGGATTTGAGTATGTCATACTCCTCTGGGACAATAATATCTAATATGGATTTCCTAAGAAGCTCTTTTTTTGAAGAATACTCCAATAATCTTAAAACTTCCTGGTTGCAATCAAAAATAATACCGTTTTTGTCGGTTACTATAATAGGATTTGGTGAAAACCCGAAAAGGGTTTTGAGCTTTTCGCTTGAATTTTTCAATTTTTCTTCAGAAGCTTTCAAGGCATTCTGAGTCCTGTTTATCTCTGTCACATCCCTGAATACCAGAACTACACCAAGGATTCTTCCTGTCTTATCTTTTATGGGAGCTGCACTGTCGGCAATACTTACTATGTTCCCGTCTTTAGATACCAGCGCCGTATGGTTTGCCAGACCAACCACATTTCCTTCCTTAAGAACTTTACCAACAGGATTTTCTGCAGTAAGTCCGGTTCTTTCATCAATTACAAAGAAAACCTGATTAAGGGGTTTGTCTATTGCTTCCTCCTGTGACCAGCCTGTAAGTTCCTGAGCAGTTTTATTTATTAGGGTGATGCAACCCTTTGTATCTGTTGTAATTACTGCATCGCCTATGGATTGGAGCGTTACTTTTAAAAGCTCTTTTTCTTCAGCAAGCGAATCCTGGGCCTGCTTTATTTCGGTTATGTCCCTCATTGAACCTACTAAATTGACTACATGCTTATTCCTGATAATGGGGGATAGGGTTGTATGTATAAACTTCAAACCCGTAGGAAGTAAAATATTGCCCTGATAGGATATGGGTTTCTTTTCCCTTACGCAGCTCATATATTTTAATTCAAATTCTTTACCCACTTCACCGAAAACTTCATATGGTGTTCTGCCGCAAATCCGGTCTGCTGTCAGTCCTGTGACAGCTTCAAAGCTTTTATTGATTCTGCTGTACCTGAAGGTATTTTGATCTGTTGCTTCAACAAGAAAAATCGAATCCTGTGTTCCGTTAAAAATTATGGAATATTCACGTGTCAGTTTACGCAGGTCTTCCTGCATCTTATCACTTTCATCGGTATTTCTGGCTATTCCCATATAACCTACCGGCAAACCTTTGGTATCCTTTATAAGGCTTACAGACATCTCCCCGGGGAAATTACCGTCCTTTCCTTGAAATATGAATCTTTCGTCATCCAATGTTTCAACGGTCAGCCCTGAAAGCATATACTGCCTGGCTTTCTCCCGCTGTTCCTTGACTATAAGGTTTAATGCATTGGAACGTACAGCTTCATCCTTTGACGTAAAACCGAAAACTTCAAGAACCCTGTTATTGCAATCAATAATATTTCCAACAAGGTCAGTCGCTACAATTAAATTGGGCGACAAGTCCAGGGTTCTGCGCAGCAAATTGAATTGGTGCTTTAACTCGGTAATATCATGGATTGTAAAATAATAATAACCATTATTGACATCGTAGACTGAGATGCTAATCCATTTTTTGAAGCGGCCGGAATAATATTGGTATTCACTGTTCTTACCGGAGGATACTATTTCAAGTAAAAATTTGAGGAAGCTTAATCCTTTTTCTGATTCGGACAATATTTCGGACACTTTCCTGCCTAATACTGTATCCTTATTAAAACCGGTCAGTTTATAAAGAGATTTATTGAAGTCTATAACGGTAAAATCGGAAGGAATTGCAGTCTGATTATAGACTGCCTTACAGTATGCAACTGCTTCATTCATATTATCTATAAACATACGGCAGTTACCGGATGTTCCTAATTCTTCGGGTAACACTTATCTGTACACCTCCTGAAGCATTAACTGTCAATTGCTTGTCCGATTTATAAAAACAGCCGAACCCAAATTTGTAGGTAAACCAAATTTTATTACTCATAATTCGACATTAAATTAGAATTTCCTTCCTATTATTGTTTATGTTAACTAAAATAACTGTATTTTGTCAGGATTGGTTAGCATCATAAACCAGTCTTGATAAGGAAAACATAAGAGTAAAGCTCAATACGGCAGTGAGTATAACCTTGATTGCAAGTAAATTATCAGGAATAAAGCTGTTGAGAAGTTTTATGATAAAGAAGGATACAAGTCCCAGGAAAAGATAAGTTACTGCATAATAGAATGGGAATTTTAATTCACATACTTTTTTGATTTCCATGAAATTAAGTATGAGCGTAGTCAGTGAAGTAACAATTAACATAATACCAAATCCATAAATATTCAAAGCAGGAATTCCTGTTAAGACAAAAATAAGAACCAGGCCTTCCAGTGAAACTATCAATGAATTCCTCAGTACGACATTTTGTCTTCCCAAACCATTAAGCATTCCAAAGGTAGGAGATGCCACAAAGCTCAGAATAGAGGAGATGGATGCAAAAGCAATGAAACCTCCCAGGTCGGACCTGCTGTAAAATACCTGACCAAGAGCATTTGGGACAGAAAGGTTGATTATTAAGGTACATGTTCCAACCAGGCAGGCTGTTTTGAAGACCTGAAGCATCCTGTTTTCTGTCGCCCAATAATCATTCTTACTCATACTGCGTGACAGATCGGGTACAAGGACTGTAGTCATTGAGTTGACAATAATAATAGGCAAATATGTTATGTTTAATGCCATTCCAAGAAACTTTCCTATCAATGCAAGCGCCGAGTCATAGGGTATACCGGCCGAAACAAGCCTTCTGGGTAGAATCAAAGCCGATGCGGTTGACAGGATTGAGGATATAAATCCATTTAGGCATAGAGGGCAAGAGATTACAAGGACATTGAACATAAGCTGAAACCTGCTCTGGGTTCTGGCCGGAGTTATAACATTTTTATTTTTATTCTTTTTGTAATATGAGTAAAGAAGTGAAAAGCTTGTAAATTCACCTATGGTAAGGGCCAGATAAGCTGCGGAAACCGTACTTTTGACATTATGGACCGGGAGTACAGAAACGGTAATCATAAGTACCGATACGCGAAGAATTTTTTCAACTATATCTATATATGCTGCGATTTTAAACTTATCCAGACCGTAATAATAACCCTTTAATATTGCCGATAAGGAGACAAATACGATAGCTGGACATATTATCCTTATTGAATCGATACTTCTGTCATCAGCTATAAGGCTTGAGCCGATTAGAGGTGCACAAATAAAAACCAAAAACCCGATTGATATGCTCCAGGTAAAAATAAAAGAGAATGTAGTTGACATGGTTCTATTCAGGTTTTTGTAGTCATGTTTGCTGTGATAGACCGCAGATATTTTGGAAAGTGCCGTTACAAGCCCGTCACAGGCCAGGCAAAGTACCAGGTTGTATACCGGCATAATAAGGCCATACAGGCCAAGGCCCTGAGCGCCAAGTTCTCTGGATAATAGAATCGAGAAAATAAACCCGATAATTCCTGTAATAAGGTTTGATGCAGTTAAAACGAAAGAATCCCTGTAAAATTTGTCTATATGCATTAATTATTATCCTAATTTGTTAATGAACTACTTGTATTAAAAGTTATTCAAAAAACTTAAATAATATGACTTTTTGAATTTGGTGGGGGACTGTCATTAGGGGATAGTTATCAATATTAACACAGATGGTATATAATGGAAACAACAGGTGCGAGGTGAAAGATCATGCCTGGAGCCGGCAGAATTAAGGATCCTGCTGCAATATATCATATAATGACACGGAGTATATCCGAATTTAATCTATTCCCGGAAAACGACGAGAATTTGGCAAAAATTATTAGTAGTGATTTTTAGCAATTGTTCCCTGCTGGACGGGGTTAGTGTTGTAAAATTACATCAATATCCCTTTGCCACTGTTCTGCACTTTTATGAAATACACGGGTTAAATACTTTTCACGTAGCTTTTTAAGTCCTGAAATTCGCTCTATAGCCAGCCTATAATGCTCGTTCTCCGGCTTTTGAAGTTGTTCTTCGGTAAGATATATTGGTTCTCTTCTGAAATTTATCATGTATAGGCAGAAATTCAGTTCATCCATTATTTTTTCAGTTTCTTCTCCCGACGCATCAAATATATAAGTTGCCCTTCCTCCGGAGCCTGAAGAGGATGCCTCCATCACTATATAATTTTTGCTGCCCCTTAAAACCGGTACAAATAACCATATGTATTCCTTATCCAAACTTCCCCATAATCCTCTTTTTATTCCTATCCTGAAATTTTCGGGATTGGAAACCGAAGATAAATAATTAAAGGAATCCTTTAACCCGGCTGTGGCAAGTCTTGTTTCAAGAGCATTCCAGAGCTCAGGCACACCAATCGTATCTTTTTTGACTACGGCAAGGCCGTCAAGAAGTTTTTTTGCAAAAGGCCTCAGCTTTATGGGGGAGACAGATGGGGCAAGGCTCATGGTAAATTCAAGTGCATTGTTTTCGAGGCTCGAGATAGCCTTGTAAATTTCACTGCGAAAAAAATCGGTTTCCCTTCCTAATCTTTCGAGTACAAATTCATCCCGGCTTTTCATTACCAGAAGGAAGCTCCATTGATGATCCTCAAGCTTCTCTATGAACGCATAGGGTATACGCTGCGTTTCTCCGGATTTTAATGCAATGACAAGTCCTGTCTCCTGAATAAATATTGTTCCTTCGCCGTCAAACAGGTTTTCTTTGGCAATTTTACGGATAAACGCCTGGTTAAATTGTGACAAGAGCTTTTCCTCCATAAGGAGAACTTTTCTGGTCACTTTTCCATATGCATCATTTATTTCATCAAGGAATGAATCATAAAGCCTTCCGAGTTTTCTAAACAAAATAACATTATTATCGCTAAGTGTCAATTCTATGGTCCAGTTTCCACTGCTGATTTTCCTTAAATCACTAAATGGAATTTTCATCGGGGGAAGTCCAAGAGGCGTCAAAAGAATTGCCTTACAGCCAACAATGCTTTTTGCAAAGCCGCTCTCTATTTCATTGCCTGAATCATTCTTAATGACATATTCAAGCTCATATTCCAGTTTGATGGCCTCTTCAGCTGTTTCCTGGTCATTACTATTTTCGTTGGCTTGCACATCATCCTGCATTACTATCACCCTTCTATAAAACAAGATGCCGTAAATCCGGCATCCTGAGAAAATAGGACTACTTTTTATATACAAATTAGCCTAGCTGTTGGCCGCAGCCAGAGCAAAATTTTGAACCTTCCTTGTTTTCTGCACCACAATTGGGACAATTTGGGGAGTCCATCCTGGCCCCGCATTCGCTGCAGAATTTATTACCTGTCTGAACCTGGGCACCGCAGCGCGGGCATTTTGACATGGATACGGTTGCACCGCAGTTACTGCAGAATTTTCCCTGTGTTACAGGTTTTCCGCACTGCGGACACATTATTTGCTTTGCTGTTATGCTTCCTGTAAATACTGATGCCGAAGCAGCTTTTTCGTGTATCTCATCTACCATACGTTCAGCTCTGGCTTTTGCTACCGTTGTATTTTCCCTTGGAGTACACTGTACGCATAGTCCGTCCTCTTCGTTAAAGTCGGCATCACAGACCCATTTCTGACAGCCATGGCACCTGTGAAAATGATTTTTTGCCTCATTCATAGCAGTTTCAAAAGCTGTTTCATGTTCCTTGTGCCACTCAGGTGTCATTCCTTCGAACCTGTTTCCTGCAATATTGGCACCGCGCTCAACCCCATACGCAAGGTTGTTAAAGCCCAATAAACGTGCACCGGTAGATATTCCCCCTGTTATATTTCTCAGAAGCCCGCTTTTACGGTATGTTTTCGACTCGATAAAGCTTGTTTTATAACCATCTCCGCAAATATCACAGTGGAATTCAAATTCGAAGCCCGCCTCAGTACTGTTATCGTTGTAATTTCTTGTAAAGGACTGCATTGACATAGGATAACCCCCTTTATTTAAAAGCTTTTCCGCATTTCAAACATCTATTGGAAGCAGTAATCACCTGAAGCTCTGCACATCTTTTGGAACTGCACCTTACTATCAGCTGAGCGCCGCAGCTGCTGCACACCGGAGCTGAAAAGGTACCTTTGCCGCAAAAAGGGCATCGGATATTCAGACTAAAACCGCAGCTTGAACATATCAGCCAGTTTCTTTCAACCGGATTACGGCATTTGGGACATCTGAGTTCAAATGGATCGTCGGCTCCACACAGCGGACACAGCTTTGAATCGCCTGGTATGAGACCGCTGCAGTGCATGCAGAATTTTTTATATGTAGCCATTTCCGCCTCCAATTAATTTAAGTTACAGATTATAATATTCCTGAATCATAATTTAGGATTGTATTTTGCGTAAACAAAATTATTTTTTAAATAATTATTTATGAATTGCTTTGAATATGACATTTCCAAAGATATTTTTAAAAATTTTATGTAACTGATAGAGTTTTTTTATGCATATAAAAACGGACGGTTATAAATAACCGCCCGCAGATAAATTCCAGCTTAATTTCTTGCCGCATGTATCGGTGCCGGTATCCTTCCGCCGCGTTTGATAAATGCGTCACTTTTGAATTTACTTACGGCCATAACCGGGCCCGAGCCAAGAAGACCGCCAAATTCAACAACATCCCCGATATCTTTCCCCGGTACGGGAATAATCCTGACAGCTGTAGTCTTATTGTTAATGACACCTATTGCAACCTCATCGGCTATTATTGCAGAAATGGTTTCAGCACTCGCGCTTCCCGGAACAGCTATCATATCAAGCCCTACCGAGCATATACATGTCATGGCTTCCAGCTTTTCAAGAGATAGTGCTCCCGACTTTACAGCATCTATCATACCGGCATCCTCACTGACAGGAATAAATGCTCCACTCAGGCCTCCTACGTAAGATGTAGCCATGGTTCCGCCCTTCTTCACCGCATCGTTCAATAAAGCCAGGGCTGCGGTAGTTCCGTGTGTACCGCATTTTTCAAGACCCATTTCCTCAAGTATGTGAGCTACACTGTCGCCTATTGCAGGTGTGGGGGCCAATGACAAATCAACAATTCCGAATGGGACACCAAGTCTCCGGGATGCCTCCTGTGCAACCAGCTGGCCCATACGTGTTATTTTAAAGGCAATATTTTTAATAGTTTCTGCCAGAATTCCAAAATCCGCGTCGGGAATTTTCTCAATGGCGCATTTCACAACACCGGGACCGCTTACTCCGACATTTATGACACATTCAGGTTCGCCTATACCATGGAAGGCACCTGCCATAAAAGGGTTATCCTCAGGAGCGTTTGAAAAGACCACCAGCTTGGCGCACGCAAGTCCGCCCTTATCTGCAGTCAATTGTGCGGCCTGCTTGATTACCTGCCCCATTTCACGTACTGCATCCATGTTTATACCGGCCCTGGTAGTAGCGACGTTCACTGATGAACATACTTTGCCTGTTGTAGCCAAAGCTTCGGGAATTGAATTTATAAGCTTTTGGTCACCTGGTGTGTATCCTTTATGAACCAGAGCCGAGAATCCGCCTATGAAGTTGACTCCTACAGTGTCCGCAGCCTTTTCAAGAGTCCGGGCAAATTTGACATAATCGTTGGTATCACAGCTTTCAGCCACCAGTGATATTGGAGTTACCGAAATTCTCTTATTTATTATGGGTATTCCGAACTCATTCTCTATATCCTCTCCTGTTTTGACAAGCTTGGAGGACAGCCTGGTTATTTTGTCATATATTTTTCTGCATGTCGTTTCAGTATCCGAATGGCAGCAATCCCGCAGTGAAATTCCCATTGTTATTGTCCTGATATCAAGATTTTCATCCTGTATCATTTTTATTGTCTCAATAATCTCAAAAGGATTAATCATACTTCCTCCTATATTCTGTGCATGGAATTGAATATCTCTTCGCGCTGTATCCTTATTGAAACACCCAATTCCTGACCTTTCCCGTCCAGAATTTCTCCAAGCTCATGAAAGCCAATGGACATGTTTGATGCGTCTATAACCATTATCATTGTAAATATGCCCTGCATTATTGTCTGGGATATATCCAGTATGTTAATATTACTGTTTGCAAGAATATTGCTTACACCCGCTATTATACCAACCCTGTCTGTACCTATAACTGTTAATACTGCTCTCATATACATTAACCCTCCTTTTGTTTTATTATACAGTTGATATAACCGGAGGGCAACCTGCAAATCTTTCATACCGCTTACCTTCCGAATTTACTTTTTAAGTGATATAATTTCATTGCTTTCGATTAAATTTAAAAAACTGGGAATACATAGAATATTAATAGCTATTTATTTATCGGAAATGATATATATTTAATTAAGGTAAAGGAGAATTTACTTATGGAAAATGTTGCAATCAGGGAACTTTTCAGGCAGCCGGGCAATTATACCGGCAAAAGGATAAAGGTTTCAGGTTGGGTCAGGACCATCAGAGACTCCAAAGTATTTGGTTTTATTGAGTTGAATGACGGATCCTTTTTTAAGAATCTGCAAATTGTATTTGAGGAAAATGTTATAGAAAACTTTAAGGATATCGTAAAGCTTACCGTAAGCTCAGCTATAATAGCCGAAGGACAGCTGGTTGAAACACCGTCTGCCAAACAACCTTTTGAACTCAAAGCTTCCGAAATAGAAATAGAAGGATTATGTTCAGCTGACTATCCTCTTCAGAAGAAAAGGCACTCTTTTGAATTTCTTAGGGAAATAGCTCATTTGAGACCCCGTACAAATACTTTCTCCGCAGTATTCAGGCTACGTTCCGTTGTTGCCTATGCCATCCACAAGTATTTTCAGGAAAAGAATTTTGTTTACGTGCATACTCCCATAATAACTGCAAGTGATTGCGAGGGCGCAGGTGAGATGTTCAGGGTAACTACACTGGATGTTGAAGCTCCTGAAAGGGATGAACAGGGTAAAATAGATTTTTCCAAGGACTTCTTCTGCAAGCCTGCAAACCTAACCGTAAGCGGACAGTTGTCAGCTGAGACCTACTGTATGGCTTTCAGAAATGTATATACCTTCGGACCTACCTTCAGAGCCGAGAATTCCAATACAGCAAGGCACGCAGCCGAATTCTGGATGGTGGAACCTGAAATTGCTTTTGCAGATCTTAAGGATGATATGATGCTTGCTGAAGATATGCTCAAGTATGTTATAAATTATGTACTTGAAAATGCCCCGGAGGAGATTGAGTTTTTCAACAGCTATGTGGACAAGGGATTGCTGGAGAGGCTTACAGGCATAGTAAATTCCGATTTCGGTCATGTTACATATACCGAAGCTGTAAAACTGCTTGAAAAAGTAAAGGACCGGTTTGAATACCCGGTAAAATGGGGAGGTGACCTGCAGACTGAGCATGAGAGGTATATTACCGAAGAAATATTTAAAAAACCTGTTTTTGTCACCGATTATCCAAAGGATATTAAAGCCTTTTATATGAGAATGAATGACGACAACAGGACTGCGGCTGCGATGGATCTTCTTGTACCGGGTGTGGGTGAAATCATAGGAGGCAGTCAGAGGGAAGAAAGGCTTGACATGCTTGAAAAAAGAATGGAAGAACTGGGTCTTAAAAAGGATGATTACTGGTGGTATCTTGATCTGAGAAAGTACGGCGGTACAAGGCATGCCGGTTTTGGGCTCGGTTTTGAGAGGGCAATTATGTACCTTTCCGGAATGACCAATATCAGAGATGTAATTTCATTCCCCAGAACGGTTAAAAACGCTGAATTTTAATATGTAATAGCGATATAAGCCAGGGTTAGTAAACCCTGGCTTTTTCTTTTGTAGTGATAACAAGCTTTAGCAGATCTGCCATGTATTAACATAAGTTTTTTTTATTGTATACAAGAATAAGTTAATGCACATCATAAAACTACATAAAACATTGAAGAAATGAGGAAATATTATGTCTGATATATTTAAAACGAAGCCTATAGATGTGCTACTGAGGGAATCGAAAGGAGAAGGAGGGAAGGATAAGTCCTTAAGGAAAGTTCTGGGTTCATTTGAACTTACAATGCTGGGAATCGGGGCTATTATAGGAACCGGCATTTTTGTACTGACGGGCGTTGCAGCTGCAAAATACTCAGGACCTGCGCTGGTTTTATCATTTATAGTTGCTGGTGCTGCCTGTACTTTTGCAGCCTTGTGCTATGCTGAATTTGCAGCAATGGTTCCGGTAGCCGGCAGCGCTTATACGTATGGGTATACTGCTTTGGGCGAGATATGGGCATGGATAATAGGATGGGATCTTATACTTGAATATACGGTTGCTATAGCAGCTGTTGCAATTGGCTGGTCAGGCTATATTGTCAGCCTTCTTCAATCAGCGGGAATAAATCTGCCCACTGCTTTGGTAAACCCCATTGGTGTAACCGGAGGATTCATTAACCTGCCCGCAATTATAATAATAGGATTAATTTCGGCACTGTTGATAAGAGGTGTCAAAGAGAGTGCTGCCATTAACAATATAATAGTCGCTATCAAGATTGCAGTAGTTCTGCTTTTTATTGCTATAGGAGCATTTCATATACATCCGTCCAACTGGAGTCCGTTTCTGCCTTTCGGCTGGAATGGCGTATTCCAGGGAGCTGCAATAATATTCTTTGCTTATATAGGCTTTGATGCCGTATCCACAGCAGCCGAGGAGGTAAAAAATCCACAGAAGGATCTTCCGAGGGGTATAATAGGCTCCCTTATTGTTTGCACCATTTTGTATATTGTCGTATCAGGTATACTTACCGGTATGGTTCCATACCTTAAATTCAAGAATACATCGGCACCTGTCGCATATGCGCTTCAACAGATAGGAATAAACTGGGGTTCGGCTCTTGTTTCGGTAGGAGCAGTTTGTGGTATTACTTCAGTTCTGCTTGTAATGACATTTGGACAGACCAGGGTATTCTTTGCTATGTCCAGAGATGGTTTACTGCCCAAGGTCTTTGGAAAAGTACATCCTAAATTCGGAACACCGGCAAAAAGTACTTTAATGGTTGGTGCAGTAACAGCCCTTTTAGCCGGTTTTACACCTATTGCAGATGTAGCTGAGCTTACCAATATAGGAACACTTGCCGCATTTATAATTGTTTCCATTGCAGTTATCGTTTTAAGAAGGAAAAGGCCCGATTTGAAAAGAACGTTCCGGTGTCCTTGGACACCGGTTTTGCCGGCATTGTCGGTTGTGTTCTGTCTGTACCTTATATATGTTCTGCCAACTGTAACCCATATAAGATTTGTAGTTTGGCTGATTGTTGGGTTGGCAGTATATTTCCTTTACAGCAAACATCACAGTGTACTCACAGCAGGAAGATAAGTTAAAAGAACTGTTCGGAGTTTATAGTTCGGTGTTCAGGGTTTAAGGGTTAAGACTTCTATATCGGAAAAATTTATTGACCAATTGTATTAAATTTAATACAATAATAATATAGAATTAAATATTTAAGTAATGGCGCTTAAGCTGCGGAATGGATTGCAGCATACTTGGTATCCACAGAGGTTCAAAGGCGTAACTTATCTGGTGACAGATAGGTTACGCCTTTATTTTTTTATACCTGTAGTTTGAAGCCTATACATTAATTGCCTCGAAACTTTTGTTTGAACTTGGGGAATAACAAGGAGAGGGAGGAAATAAAACAATGCTGGATATAAAAAAACTGTTAACCGATGCTGTTGATTTTTGTTCTTCTGCCAATAGAACCGATTTAATATCAGAAAATAAGAGTGGCTTGCTAAAATCCCAGGACAGGATAGTTCACAGCAAATTCCGGTATTCAATAGCAAGGGATATTGCAAGCTATATTATATTGAATTATGGATATATAGTTAAGAACATAAAATTGTATGGAAGTACTATGGAGTATAATGCGGGCAAATATTCAGACATTGATTTAATAATACATGTTGAATCTATGGGCAGGGAAATACGGGAAGACATTAAATCTATAGACAAATTACTGGTTGAAGGGTATTATTCAATGATTGAAGAAAATGATTCTCCGGAATATCTGATGGATGTCCAGATAATTGATGATGGGGACAGCAATATAAATCCTTCGGCTGCCTATCTGAAATATATCATGATGAATGATTCGGTATTAGTAATGTAGGATATGCCGGTTTTTGGACATAATTATCAAACCCTGAATATCATATGCTTTTCAGGTCTTAACATCCTGCATATGCAGAGCTACAGGGAAAAATTATAAAATTATAGACCTGAAATTTTATTCTTCCTGTTCGGAACAATAATACTCACAGCTTGTGCCGGAGTCGTGACAGGAACGCTGCTGTCCAACCAGGGTACATAAATAGCAGCCGCTGTCCCCCAGATCTGAGAATGTTAGGTACTTGCACAAATAACAGCTATTATCAGTGTACATGTTTAACCCTCCGTTGGGTTTGATTGGCTCCAGTCGCCATTGACTGAAGCTTGCTGCAATGCTACATAAGATAATATATGAAAAAAATATAATTATATTTACAAAAAGGTCAATAACGTAAAAGATACTGATCCAATTCCCAGGTTGTAATTATTTTTCTGTATTCATTCCATTCGGATGTTTTCGCTTCTATATACTTTTCAAATATATGTTCTCCGAGAACCTGCTTTACCATATCGCTTTTTTTCATACAACATACAGCTTCAATAAGAGTTTCGGGGAGCCTTAGAATTCCCAATTCATCTCTTTGGTCCTCGGTAAGCATATATATGTTTTTATCTACAGGAGCAGGAGGTGCGATTTTGTTTTTAATACCTTCAAGCCCGGCTGTAAGTATAACAGCAAGAGCAAGATAAGGATTACATGTTGAATCGGGTGATCGAAATTCTATTCTCACTCCGTCTCCCTTGACTGCAGGAATTCTGATAAGAGGACTCCTGTTTTTGGCCGACCATGCTATGTGGACAGGTGCTTCATGGCCGGGAATCAGTCTTTTGTAAGAATTGACTATAGGATTTGTAATTGCGGAAATACTGCGTGCATATTTCATAAGTCCGCCTATAAACCAGTAGGCTTCCTGACTTAAATGCAGTGGATTGCCGCTGTCATAAAAGGCATTTTTGCCGTTGCGTTCAAGTGAAAGATTTGTATGCATACCTGATCCGCTGACTCCTGAAATGGGCTTTGGTATAAAAGTAGCATACAGGCCGTTGCGCTGAGCTACGGTTTTTACCACCTGCTTGAATGTCAGTATGCAATCAGCTACTTCCAGCGCATCTCTATATTTGAAATCTATTTCATGCTGGCCCGGAGCATTTTCGTGATGTGAAGCTTCTATTTCAAACCCCATATCTTCAAGAACGGCACTCATGTCACGTCTTGCATTTTCACCAAGGTCTACAGGCCCAAGGTCAAAATAGCCGGCATTGTCCTGGGTAATAGTTGTGGGTTCGCCTTTTTCGTCTACGTGGAACAGGAAAAATTCACATTCCGGTCCTACATTGAAGGAGTCAAAACCCATTTCATGCATCTTTTCCAAGGCTTTTTTAAGTACCAGCCTTGAATCTCCCTCAAAAAGATTTCCGTCAGGGGTTAGTATGTTGCATATCAATCTGGCGACTTTACCATTGTGGGCGCCCCATGGAAATATAAGAAAAGTATCCAAATCCGGACTTAAATACATATCTGATTCTTCTATCCTGACAAAACCATCAATGGAGGAACCGTCAAATGCACATGCGTTTTCAAGTGCCTTTTCCAGATGGTCTATAGTAACAACTACATTTTTCAATATACCGAAAATGTCGGAAAACTGAAGACATATGTACTTAACCCCGTTTTCAGTTGCAAGAGTGATTATATCTTCCTTTTTGTACTTAGCCAAAAAAAACACTCCTTTTAATTATGGTAATAGCGGAATACTTTATAAATCATATATTTAATCTCTATTAAGATAATTTTATCAAAAATATACCCAATTATCTACCTGGCCAATAAAATTTGCCTTAAAACAGGACTGCCCCTGCGGTATTTTTGTTCCGCAGGGGTAATATTCTAATGAGGATTTATACCCAGATTAAATTCAAGTCCTGTTATTGTATATTAATATGCAATACCTTGAGCATACATAGCGTCAGCAACCTTCAGGAAACCTGCAATATTTGCTCCTGCAACAAGATTGTCACCGAAACCGTATTCTTTTGCAGCTGCGCTCGCATTTTTATAAATATTTACCATAATATTTTTTAGTTTTGCATCTACTTCTTCGAATGTCCAGGAATACCTTGCACTGTTCTGGCACATTTCAAGTGCTGATGTAGCAACTCCGCCTGCATTTGCTGCTTTTGCAGGTCCGAATACAACATTGTTCTTAAGGAATACATCAATTGCTTCAGGAGTTGAAGGCATGTTTGCACCTTCTCCAACTGCAAAACATCCGTTTGCTACAAGAGTTTTTGCAGAAATTTCATTAATTTCATTCTGTGTAGCACATGGAAGAGCTATGTCACATTTTATATTCCATATACCTGAACAACCTTCTGTATACTTTGCGCTTGGATGGAATTTTACATATTCGCTGATTCTCTTTCTTTCAACTTCTTTCAATCTCTTGACCGTATCCAGCTTGATACCTTCAGCATCATATATGTAACCATTTGAATCACTGAGAGCAACTACCTTTCCGCCCAATTGATTAACCTTTTCGGTAGCATATATTGCAACATTACCCGAACCGGAAATTACAACTGTGGCGCCTTTAAAGGACTTGCCCTTTGCCTGTATTGCCTCGTCCATGAAGTAGCAGAGACCGTATCCTGTTGCTTCGGTTCTTGCAAGGCTTCCGCCCCAAGTAAGGCCTTTACCAGTCAATACGCCGGTAAATTCATTCCTGAGTCTCTTATATTGTCCGTACATGTAACCGATTTCTCTTCCGCCTGTTCCTATATCACCAGCAGGAACATCGGTATCTGGTCCTATATGCTTGCAAAGCTCAGTCATAAAGCTCTGACAGAATTTCATCACTTCGTTGTCTGATTTTCCTTTGGGATCGAAATCGCTTCCGCCTTTGGCTCCGCCTATTGGAAGGCTGGTCAGGGAGTTCTTCAAAATCTGTTCAAAGCCAAGGAATTTTAGAATACTGAAGTTAACAGACGGGTGAAGTCTCAATCCGCCCTTGTATGGTCCGATAGCACTGTTGAATTGAATTCTGTAGCCGCGGTTTACCTGTACGTTACCTTTGTCATCTAACCATGGTACTCTGAAAACTATTTGTCTTTCAGGTTCAACTATTCTTTCAAAGATACCTGCTTTAACCCACTCGGGATGCCTTTCAGCTACAGGTTCGAGAGATTCGAGTACTTCACGTACTGCCTGATGGAATTCAGGTTCGTTAGGATTCCTTTTTACTACTTGTTCCATTACATTTGAAAGTAATTTCATTTTTTTACCCCCTACTTTTATTTAATAAATTATTTTTGCTGCATCTTAGCACAAATGCAGCGCAAGCTAAAGACAAATGTCTAATAGCCTTTTATTTAATTTGCATACAGCAAATTACGCACTTTTTGCATACTGCCCGTACAACGGACAAAAGCATGAATCCAGATGCTTCACACATGGAAAATACGTTTGCTAATAAATTTTAATAAACCCTGCACACAGCAAAGTTTTGCCAATATACGACATTGCATATTGTGTTCGGCATACACCTTTGTATACCCCAAAATAAAAGTTTGGGGATTTTTCAAGAAGAGTATTTCAATAATGCAATTATAGCAAATGGAAATTGCAAATGCAAGAGGGTAAGTTGACTAATTCGTAAATTATTTTTTGAATGTGGGACAAAAAGACTTAACAATACTCCAAAGTGAGCCTCACAGCTGAGATTGAAGCCGATACTGCAAAATTACATTATATGTGAATAAAAATATATTATGCAGGAAAGCCAGAAACGATATTCATTTTTAAATATGTTTTTTTGTATATATGAAGAAATAAATAGAAAATATGAAATATTAATTAAAGAATTTATTCAATTTTTATGCTTATGTAAATTAGATTTTTCATATAAAACTATTCTTATAAACATTGCACCTAAAATATGATAAAATAACTGAGTCAAAAAGGAAATCCACCAGCCGATGGTTCTAATTTGCAGAAATTTGTCGGCCTTACAAGGCAGTTTTATATATGTTATTATATTGGTTAAGAAAATAATGATTGTACAATTTAAATCAAGGCTTTTTTGACCACACTAAAAAGTAATGTAGAATGGTTGATTGAAAATAAATTAGTATTTTTATAGGGGATATTTATGCGTGAACAATCCGTTGCAAAAGGATTTGCTGTTTTATCTGCTGCGGGAATTATAGTTAAACTATTGTCACTTTTATATTTGCCGGTATTGATAGCAATTGTAGGAGAAGAAGGTAATGGTGTATATGCTGCGGCTTATCAGGTCTATGTTCTTGTATATGCCATATCAAATGTAGGAATACCGGTTGCCGTATCAAAACTGGTATCAGAGCTGATTGCGGTTGGTAATCCTAAGGATGCTGTAAGGGGTTTTAAAATTGCAAGATTCTTATTACTACTTATGGGAATTTTTTCCGGTGCCTTGATGGCTTTACTTTCAGGCCCTTTGGCAAATGTTATGCATTATGAGAAAGCTCATCTTGCTATTCTCGCATTATCACCATCACTCATATTTACAGCAATTGCCTCAGCCTACAGGGGATATTTCCAGGGAAGAAGTAACATGACTCCCACGGCTGTCTCGCAGATTCTTGAACAGGTTGTCAACACCATATTGACGCTTGTTTTTGCAGCTCTACTTATTAAGAAGGGAATACCTCAAGCTTGTGCGGGAGGAACTATCGGTACTTCGATAGGGGCGCTTGTTTCCGCTTCATATCTGATAAATTTTTATAATAAAAAAGGCGGAATGGTAATAAGTGAACAGATTGTAAACATGGATGTACAGCGATATTCATATTCCCAACTGCTAAAGAAGGTAATAGGATACAGTATTCCAATAACACTTACCATTGGAATGCAATATGCAGGTAATCTTGTCGATGTAATGAATACAAAAGTAAGGTTACTTGCAGCTGGTTTCGCAGATAAACCTGCAACAGAATTGTACAGTCATCTTTATAAATATCAGCAGCTGTTGAATGCTCCCATAGCAATTATGGCGGCACTTGCCGCAACCATATTACCTGCCATTTCGGCGGCTGTTGCTCTAAGGGACAGAAAACGGATACAAAACAGGGTAAGCTTCGCAATGAGAGTTTGTTTTTTTATTACTATACCTTCAGCTTTAGGACTTTCGATTTTAAGCGATTCCATATACAGAATAATCAGGTACGGGCCAGGTTCGGAACTTATGCTTTGGGGTTCTGTCTGCCTGGTTATGCTTGCTGTAGTACAGATACAGACATCCATTCTACAAGGGGCGGGTAAACTTTATGGTGTAACCTTGAACCTGGTATTCGGAATTATAGGCAAGATAGTAACCAACTATTTTCTTATTTCCATTAAGGGCTTGAATATTTACGGTGCAATTATAGGAAGTATAGTTGGGTATTCAATATCAATAACGCTTAACAACATACTTATTAAAAAGACGTTGTTTATAAAGACAAAGACGCTGCAGCATGCAGTAAAACCCATTATTTCAGCTGTGGCAATGGGACTGGCTGTTTTAGCCGTACATGCAATGGTAACAGGAGTATTGGGATATTCCTATTTTGTAAATTTCTTTGGAACCATACTTTCGATACTTGTGGGAATAGCAGTATACTTTGTAGTTCTGGTTTATATAAAAGGTATAACAAAAGAAGAGCTTGAAATAATTCCGGGTAGGCTCAGAAAATTTGTCCCGAGAAGTTTGATGCTTAAAATAGGTTAGATTTTTATATTTACATTATTTTATTTTGGCTTATAATCTAAAATAAATAGAACAGCTAAAACCGGAGTTTAAACACACTATCATATTTTATTGTATTTTGGAGGACATAATGGTTAAAAGACTTTTGATGGGTAATGAGGCTATAGCCCTCGGAGCCATACATGCCGGCGTTAACGTTGTGGCCGGATATCCGGGGACACCTTCAACTGAAGTGCTTGAAACTATTTCGGAAATAAATAAAGGCGAAATTTATGTTGAGTGGTCGGTAAATGAAAAAGCAGCCATGGAAGTTGCTGCGGGAGCAGCCATAGCAGGTGCCAGAGCTCTTGTCACCATGAAACAGGTGGGTCTTAACGTAGCATCCGATCCACTGATGAGCCTTTCATATATTGGCGTTAAGGGTGGGATGGTGGTTCTGGTGGCAGATGACCCTGGACCTTTTTCATCACAGACAGAGCAGGATACCAGACATTTCGCTCATTTTTCAAATCTTCCGGTATTTGATCCATCTTCTCCTGAAGAAGCCTTTGAAATGATACAGCATGCTTTCGAAATTTCAGAGGAAGTGGAACTTCCGGTTTTATTCAGGCCTACCACAAGAATATGCCACTCATGCAGTACTGTTGAAATCCCGGAAGAAAGAATGAAGCATGAACCCGATGGATTCGTAAAAGACCCCAAGTGGGTAATCTTCCCAAGTCTTTCCTATAAAAAGCATATTCACATAGAAAAACTTCAAAAAGTATTAAGTGAAAAATTCTCCGGATTTAAGTATAATTCACTTTCAGGAAGCGGAAAAAAGGGTATAGCTGCTTCGGGAATAGCGTATTCATATGCCAGAGAGATGCTATCCGGATTTGAAGAAGAATATAAACTCCTGAAAATTGCGACTCCCTATCCATTCCCTGAAAAGCTGGGCCTTGAATTTTTGAAAGGCCTTGATGAGGTTTTGGTGCTTGAAGAACTGGACCCGGTAATGGAGGAGGCACTTATTGAACTGTCTTATGCAAGTGGGGGAAAACAGTGTATAAAAGGCAAGAAAACAGGGGATTTGCCATTTGCAGGAGAATACAGCTTCGAGCTTGTCAAGTCTTCCATAAACCGTTTTATGGGAAGACAGGAATTGCCTAAAGAAAAGAATACGGTACCTGATTTGCCTGTAAGGCCTCCGGTATTATGCGCAGGATGTCCACACAGAAGTGCCTTTTATGCAGTCAAAAAAGCACTTTCCAAACAGAAGGCGGTATTTACAGGGGATATAGGGTGTTATACTCTTGGAAATGCAAAGCCGCTGGAAATGGTAGATACGTGCCTGTGTATGGGAGCCGGAGTTACAATGGCCCAAGGTTTGCACAGAGTTGAACCCGATGTTAAGCATATTGCTTTTATAGGTGATTCTACCTTTTTTCATACCGGTATAGTAGGGGTAATAAATGCTGTTTATAACAATACTGATATAACAGTGGTCATTTTGGACAACAGTACTACCGCAATGACCGGTCATCAGCCTCATCCTGGAACCGGAAAAACAGCAATGAAGAGTGTATCTGAAAAGATAGATATATATGGACTCCTGACTGCCTGTGGCGTGAAGCACGTGGCAAAAGCCAATCCTTTGAATCAAAGTGAAGCTGTAGAAACCATCAAGCAGGCTGTGGATTTCAAGGGGCCCTCGGCTGTTATTTTTGAAGCACCATGTATTGCTTTGTTCAAGCCTGCTAAAAAGTATAAGATAAAATCGACCTGCATCAATTGCATGAGATGCATACGTGAAATAGGATGCCCTGCAATAAGTGTCAATAACGGAAAAGTGGAAATAGAACCGTCACTTTGTTATGGATGCGGGTTATGTTCGCAGGTATGCCCGAAAGAATCCATAGGGGGTGTGGAAGCTTGAGTATTGACATATTGATTGCAGGAGTTGGCGGACAGGGAACTGTACTCGCTTCGAGACTTCTGGCTGCAGCTGCCATTGATGAAGGGTATTTCGTCCGTACATCTGAGACCATAGGAATGGCTCAAAGAGGAGGATGTGTTGTAAGCCACATCAGGATAGATAGTAAAGAAGCAAGTCCTGTCATACCATGGGGGAAGGCTGATATTTTAATCGGGTTTGAACCTTCGGAAGCAGCCAGGAATATTTACAGGCTTTCCGAAGAAGGCAGCTGTATTGTGAATACAAAAGAAATAAAGCCGGTTACGGCTTCACTTGGTACAGTGAGCTATGATATTGATGCTGTTAACAAATATATTTCAGCCAATTCGAAAAAGGCTGTATTTATTGATGGATATTCTCTGGCTCAAAAAGCCGGCTCTGTTAAAGCTCTGAATATTGTCCTGCTGGGAGCGACGGCAGCCGAGAGCCTTCTGCCTTTTGGAAAAAGCTCCATAGAAAAAGCTATAAAAGATAATGTCAACCCTAAATTTATGGATATGAATATTAAAGCCTTTAATTACGGGTTCGACTATATAAAATCTATTTGTAAATAGAATAGGTGAGTTTAATGTGTAGTCCTATTAACCCATTCTACCTATCCTACCTATTACCAATTTTATGTTAGGAGAGAGTCAAGATGAGAAGAGATCAGTTTGAGTCCTTTAAAAAATTTATTGAAAGGCTGAATGAGGAAAGCCCTTTTTACAAACAGAAGTTTAAAATATCAGGAGTGTCGATTGAAGATATAAAATCACCTGATGATATTGAAAAACTTCCTTTTACAACAAAAGAAGAGCTTAGAGATATATATCCTCTGGGACTTCAGGCTGTTCCCGATGAGAAGGTTGTCAGAATCCATTCCTCTTCGGGTACCACGGGAAAACCTATAATCATTCCTTATACTGCACAGGATGTGGACGACTGGGCTGTGATGATGGCAAGATGCTATAAGACAGCAGGAGTAACTCCTATGGATAGGGTGCAGATAACTCCCGGGTTCGGATTGTGGACAGCCGGTATCGGATTCCAGGCAGGGGTTGAAAAGCTGGGAGCAATGGCTATACCGATAGGACCGGGTAACACCGAAAAACAGCTTCAGATGATGATGGATCTTAAGACTACAGTCTTTACGGCTACATCCTCCTATGCGCTTGTTCTTGCCGAAGAAGTGGCTAAAAGAGGAATACGGTCCAACATACACCTCAAAAAAGGTATTATAGGTTCCGAACGCTGGGGAGAAAAAATGCGTTCCAGGATAAAAAACGAACTGAATGTTGATATTTATGATATTTATGGCTTGACCGAAATATACGGACCGGGTATATCAATAGATTGTGATTGCCATACCGGTTTGCATTACTGGGATGATTATCTCTATTTTGAAATAATAAACCCTGCTACTGAAAAGCCTGTAGAAGAAGGCCAATATGGTGAGTTGGTTATAACAACCCTGAAAAAGGAAGGCGCACCTCTTCTAAGATACAGGACCAGGGATATAACAAGGTTGATTCCGGGAGAATGTCCATGCGGACTCAAATTCCCAAGACACGATATTATCGTTGGCAGGACGGATGACATGGTTAAGGTGAAGGGCGTAAATATATATCCTGGACAGATAGATGAGCTTCTTAGGGATATTGACGGCTGCAGCAGCGAATATCAGGTTGTTATAGAGCATATAAACGGAAAAGATGTTATGAAGCTCAGAGTCGAAACCGAATGCAGGGTTGAAAAGGACGGAGTGGAAAGGATCATAGCAGAGCACTTTAAAAGGAAGATAGGCATACTGATAGAAACAGAAGCTGTCAGCCTTGGCGAACTTCCAAGAAGTGAGAAGAAAAGCAAAAGAATATTGGATTACAGATACCAGTAAGCCTGTAATGTAAAATGTTATGATAAAACAAGTATAAGTATAAAACACCTTTAAACAATAGGAATATCTATTATTTGAAGGTGTTTTTTAATTACAGCATTGACATTGTAAATTCATTTGTCATATAATGTGACTGCGGTCATATTATAACCTAGGTCAATATTGACAAACTGGAGGTACCATGTCGCTTTTTAAACAACATCGTGAGCAGGTAAAAAAGACAATAGAGGAAGTATGCTTAAGGCTTTTTAGGGAAAAAGGCTACGAAAACGTGACGGTTGATGAAATAACAAAAGAAGTAGGTATTGCCAAGGGAACCTTTTATAATTTCTATTCATCCAAATTGGATATATTGATGCTTTGGGCGGAAAATCAATTCAAAAGCTTCGATATAAGCAAGGCAGTCGTGCCAGGGGCTACTATCAAAGAAAATCTGACTGCCCTGATCAGGCTGCTTGTTGCAGCTATAAAGCAGGAAGAGAAGATGTTCAGGACATTTATTTTTAAATTGAGCAGGAATTATGGCAATAACCCTGACAACAAGTTTGATTTTGTCAAATTATTTTCTTTGGCAATGCAGGTTTCCATTGATTACGGCAAAGCAGGTGCGGAATTATATGAGGCCAAGCTGCATGTGTTGAACAGCTCGCTGTTCCTTGGTATCGTAGGCTGGTTCAACAGTGGGAAAAATGCCCAACAGCTTGAAGAATATTTGCTGAATTTATTAACAGTTTGTCTTTACGGAATTATCGAAAAATGAGAAAGGTGAGTTCATTATGAAAATAGTTGGTATAATTAGCAGCCCGCATTATGAGGGAAGTACCGCATTACTGGTCAGGGAGGCATTAAATGGAGCAAAAGCCGGCGGAGCCGAAGTTACAGAGATTTATCTTCCCAATCGCAGGCTTGAATACTGCAAGGGTTGTTTCACATGCATGAAATTGGGGAAGTGCCCTATTAATGATGATTTTGAAGAAATTAAAAATATGGTCTACCGGGCTGATGGAATAATTTTAAGTTCTCCCAGCTACGGAATGGCGCCAAATGCAATCATGAAGAATTTTCTTGACAGAATCGGCATGTTTACAGTATATACCTCAGGCTTGGGCGGAAAGTATGCTGCCGGTATTTCTACGGCAGGTGCAATAGGTGCAAAGAAGGTAGCCAGAGGGCTTGTTGGAATAGTAGGAAACGGAGCATTCCAAAGAGGTTATGTCACTGGTGTGTTAGGCGTAGGGGTAGGCTGGAATGAATTTGACAGGAAGATAAAGCTGAAGGAAGAGGCATATAAATTGGGCGGTAGGATGGTTTCCGATATAAGAAGCAAAAGAAGGTATCCGCTGCAAAACATAACCGGCAGAGTACTTAATGCACTTGTTATCAGACATTTCTTTATCAAAAATATAAACAGGCAAAAACCGCAGATGGAAGCTGTTTACAAAAATCTAAAAAGTAGAAATCTTATAAAATAAAAGCACCGGATATGGAGTTCCCGGTGCTGCTTAAATCCAATTAACATAATTGTTATCCTTAAACCCTGAGCACTGCGCAAATATATCCTATCTGTCCATGAACGGGTACTGAAGAGCTTTAACAAGCTCCTGTTTCTTCTCATTGACGGTATACCAATCGTCAAGCAGAATTCCTCCGGTATCGCCCGAATCGGGGTTGAGACACCAGAAGGTCCAATTCAGTTTTTGATTTTTGATATAATCCGAAAGTGCCTTATACCATTTGCCTTCGGCTCCGCTGCCCATAATATCAATCCCGCCGAATTCTCCTATTAGAACCGGAGCAATGTTGTTTTCGGAGAGGTATCCCCAATATTTTTGCCACCGGCTTTGCATGTTTGCAGGAAAGGATGGATCTTTGAAATAGGGCTGCTCATATATTTCGGGTCCGTATTCATGAATTGAGTATACCAGCTTGTTTGGGTTCTTAAGTTTAACGGGATACTTTCCTGCCCCTATCAGATTTCCGCCCCACCAGTTATATTGATTATCATATACTTCTATTCCTTCTACAATAATAAGCCAATCAGGATTGGCGTCAAGTACGGCATTACCGCACTTTTCCGCAGCCATTCTCCAATCTGTTGCCGCATCCTGGCTGCCCCAGGTTGCCTTTCCGTGAGGTTCGTTATGCAAATCTGCTCCAATTACAGTAGGGTTACCTTTGTACCTTTCGGCAAGCTTAACCCAATCAGAGATCCAGCGTTCTTCACTGTATTTATTTGTATACCATAACTCTGATTGTTGGGAGGAATCGGGACGGTGTCTGTCCAATATTATTTTAAGACCTCTTTTGCCGCTTTCTTCAACCAGCTTATCCATTATCTCAATGGGTTTTAAGCCTTTTAAATCTGGATTCAAGCCTATATCCACATTCTGGGCTGTCTTTCCTTCATCAAACATTTCATTGGAGAAGGGCAGCCGTATGGTGTTATATCCAAGCTCTTTTATTTTATCAAGATAGCCTCCCAATGAACCCACATCCAAACCATGGGGGGACAGCTGGGCTGTTTCAAATCCAAACCAGTTGATACCCGAAATGTTGACCTGGTTTCCGTTGCTGTCTATCATTTTACTTCCCTCGGTAGATATGAATCCGCTTTTATAGGTGATCTGCTTTTCTGGGGTGAGGGAAGAGTCCTTTTGTGTCTGGCTTCCGGTAATTGAGCTTGATGCTTCATTTTTGGATGATAGCGGAATCTTTTGAGAATTTGCCGAACATCCGGCTACTGAAAGGCTTATAACCGCCAATGTCAGACTTAAGATTATTTTTGACTTATTACTGGCCACGATTTACCCTCCATATAAATTATTCTGATGACGAATACAGCTTATATTATATTTCGGTAACCAGGGATCAGCAATATTAGAATAAAATAATTTCAAAACACCTTGATATTTGTGATAAAATATGGTAATTTATTATTATCAGGTATTATTACCAGGTAATAATTATAAAAAAATTGGGGGCTTTAATATGTCCAATAAGCTGTCATCTGTTGGTATTATAGGAATAGGGAGCTGTTTGCCCGAAAGGATTCTATCCAATTTTGATCTGGAAAAAATGGTAGAGACCTCAGATGAATGGATAATGCAGAGAACCGGAATTTCACAAAGAAGAATACTGGAAAGGGACCAACCTGCCTTTGAATTGGGTGTTACAGCTGCACAAAGAGCAATTGAAGATGCTGGCATATCACCTGAAGAAATTGGTTTGATTATCGCAACCACAGGTTCTCCTGATTATCATTTTCCTTCTACTGCATGTCTGATACAGGGCAGAATCGGTGCGGTGAATGCCGGTGCTATTGACATGAATGCAGCTTGCTCAGGGTTTGTGTATGGGATCACTTTCGCAAAACAATTCATATCAACCAATACCTATAATTATGTGTTGGTTGTAAGCTGTGAAGGTCTGTCAAAAATAATAGACTGGGAGGATAGAAACACCTGTGTGCTTTTTGGAGACTGTGCAGCGGCAGCTGTTCTTGGAAAGGCAGACGATGGCTATGGGATACTGTCCCATTACCTTGGAGCTGACGGTACACCCGACAATTGTTATTTAATGACCTCTCCCTGCTGCTATATAAGTGAAGCAGAGGCAAACAAAAGAAAGCATGAAAACAAGCAGGCAATTTGGATGAGCGGCGGCTCTGTTATGAAATTTGCCATAAGAATAATGGACCGTGCAATAAGAAAAGTTGTGGATGATGCTCAATTGACACTTGATGATATAAAATATGTAGTTCCACACCAGGCAAATATCAGAATTATTGAAGATGCAGCCAAAAGCCTTGGAATCGGCAATGACAAAATGTTTTGCAATATAAGGGATTATGGAAATGTCTCTTCTGCAACAATTCCATTGGCTCTCGATAAAATGAGTAAAAACGGCCTGTTGTCCAAAGGTGACAATATAGTTGTTGTGGGTTTTGGAAGCGGTCTGACATGGGCGGCAGCTCTTGTCAGATGGTGCAGATAAACTAATTTTTGTCAGCCGGATTTCAGTTTTGGTATCCGGCTTTTTTCATACCTTTTTTGGAATGGGATATGACAATAAAAAGAATTAATGCCAGGTATACAGAATTTTTTCATATCCCGAAAAAGGTTTATTTTATCTCTATTGACTTTATACCCACAATGTGTTAAAAATACATTGACTTGTCAATATAATACGGATTATGTCAATAAATATTGAGCTTTGTAAGTAAGTGAATTGGGGGTAGATAAATGCAGGATGAAATCATCAGGTTGTCTAATATTTCCAAAAATTATGGCGCCAATGAGACACTAAAAAACATTAACCTGTACATTTTGAGAAACGAGTTTTTAACCCTGTTGGGTCCCAGTGGATGCGGGAAAACTACTACCCTCAGGATAATAGGCGGTTTCGAACAACCAACCAAAGGTGAAATTCTCTTCGAAGGTGTAAACATAAATACTCTCCCGCCATTCAAAAGGAGAGTAAATACCGTTTTCCAAAAATACGCACTGTTTACTCATATGGATGTATATGAAAATATAGCTTTCGGGCTTAAAATAAAAAAGTTGGATAAGAAAACAATTGAAAACAAAGTAACTGAAATGCTTGAGCTTGTGAATCTGCCGGGTTATGAGAAAAGATCGGTGGATTCTCTTAGCGGCGGCGAACAGCAAAGAATAGCAATAGCCAGAGCTCTGGTAAATGAACCTGAAGTCCTTCTGCTTGATGAACCCTTGGGAGCCTTGGATCTCAAACTGAGAAAGGGAATGCAGATAGAACTGAAAAATATACAGCAAAGAACCGGGATAACCTTTGTTTATGTAACCCATGACCAGGAGGAAGCACTTACAATGTCGGATACCATTGCGGTTATGAAGAATGGGACTATCCAACAAATAGGGACTCCGGCGGATATTTACAATGAACCTAAAAATGCTTTTGTAGCCGATTTTATAGGTGAAAGCAATATAATAAGCGGAACAATGATTGAAGACTGCCTTGTCGAGTTTTCAGGGCATCGCTTTGAATGTGTCGATAAAGGTTTTGGAAATAGTGAGAAGGTAGATGTGGTTATTCGTCCTGAGGATGTCAAACTGGTTGATGCCCAGGAAGGAATGATAGAAGGAATAGTTAAATCAGTCGTTTTCAAGGGTGTACATTATGAAATGATAATACTCTGCAATAATTTACTGTGGAAGGTTCACAGTACCGTCATGGAACCGGTCAATTCCAGAGTAGGCATGAGAATTCTGCCCAATGACATTCATACAATGAAGAAGGTGTTGGATGAATGAAGAAAAGGAATTGGATAGCTTATCCCCACATTGTATGGATGGCTATTTTTGTACTTGTCCCGGTTTTTATAGTTCTTTATTACAGCATAGTTTCCATATCGGATAACGGTATTCAGTTGACACTCAAGCACTTTGCAAGAGTTTTTGAACCGTTGTATCTTAATGTCTTTATAAGATCCATAGAGCTTGCCTTGATAAGTACCGCAATTTGCCTGCTGCTCGGGTATCCTGCCGCAATGATACTGGCAAGCAAGAACCTGAGCAAAAGGAACATGCTGATTGTTCTTGTTATAATTCCCATGTGGATGAATTTCCTTGCCAGGACTTATGCATGGATGACGCTTCTTGAAAGAAACGGTTTGATAGATACCATTGTAAAGGCAATAGGCCTGCCTCCGCTTAATATAATGTATACCGATTATGCGGTTGTATTGGGTATGGTTTATAATTTCCTTCCATTTATGATTCTCCCTATTTATTCGGTATTGAGCAAGACAAACAAATCGGTCATAGAGGCTGCAGAAGACCTGGGAGCTACTCCTATGGTCACCTTCAAACGTATTGTATTTCCCTTAAGTCTTCCTGGTGTAATGTCGGGAATAACAATGGTCTTTCTGCCTGCAGTCACCACCTTCGTAATCTCGGAGTTGTTGGGCGGCGGACAATATACTCTTATAGGAAACCTCATACAACAGCAGTTTACCCTTACCATGGATTGGGGTTTCGGTTCGGCACTTTCTATTTTCCTGATGATTCTTATCCTTATCAGTATGGGTATCATGTCCAAATATGAAAAGGAAAATGAGGGGGGTGGGCTATGGTGAAATCATTGTCTAAGAAGATATATCTTTATTTGATATTCTTTTTTCTGTATGCCCCCATTTTGATTTTGATAGTTTTCTCTTTTAACGGCTCCAAATCAAGGGCACATTGGACGGGCTTCACTTTGAGCTGGTATGGACAGCTTTTTCATGACCAGCAGATATTGACTTCTTTATATAATACTTTGATAGTTGCCGTAATTTCTTCACTTTTTGCCACCGTAATAGGAACTGCTGCAGCAATCGGTATTTCAAGAATGAGAAAATTGCCCAAGGCAATGATTATAAATGTAACATATATCCCTGTTTTAAGTCCCGATATAGTTACAGGTATATCTCTTATGCTCCTTTTCGTATTTTTGCATATTCCCCTGGGCTTTATAACAATGCTTATGGCTCATATTACATTTAATCTGCCGTTTGTTATACTTGCGGTCCTGCCGAAATTGAAGCAGCTTAACAGCCAGGTATTCGACGCTGCTTTGGATCTTGGCGCCACACCAATGTATGCATATAAAAAGGTTATTCTTCCCGAAATAATGCCGGGTGTCATAACAGGCTTCCTGCTTGCATTTACCTTATCCATAGATGATTTTGTAATAAGCTTTTTTACTACTGGTTCGGGATTTTCAAATCTTGCCATAACTATATATTCCATGGCAAGGAGAGGTATCAAGCCTGAGATAAATGCACTGCTTACACTTATGTTTATAAGCATACTGCTGCTGTTACTGCTTGTGAATTACAGGATGTCCAAGGATACAAAAAATAAAGCTTGAAGGTTTTCTACTTAATTTAATTATTAGATTTGGGAGGATTGAAATGAAAAGATTTTTTAGTGCTGTCTCTTTATTTCTGGCGCTGCTGATAATTGTATTCAGTGCAGCCATAACTACGGGTTGCGGATCTAACGGCAGGACAATCAAGGTATATAACTGGGGAGATTACATTGATAAATCGGTAATCAAAAGTTTCGAAAAACAGTATGGCATTAATGTGGTTTATGATGAATTTGCAAACAATGAAGAAATGTATGCCAAAATAAAGGCTGGGGCATTGGATTATGACGTTCTTGTTCCTTCTGATTATATGATAAAGAGAATGACAAACGAGGACATGCTCTACAAGATTAACTTTGACAATATACCTAACTACAAATATATTGATGACAGGTTTAAAAATCTGGGATATGATCCCAAAAACGAATACTCGGTTCCTTATATGTGGGGTACTGTAGGTATTGTTTATAATTCAACCATGGTAAAAGAACCGGTAAATAGCTGGAAAATACTATGGAACCCGAAGTATAAAAAACAGATACTCATGCTGGACAGCCAGAGGGATTCAATAGGAATCACCTTGAAGATGCTGGGATATTCCTTGAATACTAAAGATCAGAAGCAGCTTGAGGAAGCAAAGCAGAAGCTTATTGAACAGAAGCCTCTTGTTCTGGCATATGTCGGGGATCAGGTCAAAGATCAGATGATCGGAAATCAGGCCGCGATGGCTGTTGTATGGTCAGGTGATGCAATTTATATGATGAGAGAAAATAAGGATTTGAAATATGTAATTCCAAAGGAAGGCAGCAACATCTGGTTTGACTCCATGGTAATACCTAAAACCAGCAAGCACACGGCAGATGCGGAGCTTTTTATAAATTACATGTGTGATACGCAGATAGCCTATAAAAACGCTGATTATATAGGTTATTCGACACCGCAAACCGAAGCGAAAAAATTGCTGCCCAAGGAATTGACTTCCGACAAGACTGCTTATCCGGATGAAGGAGATGTTAAAAACAGTGAGGTTTTTGAGGATCTTGCGGATTCGCTTCCTTTGTATGACAAGATCTGGACTGAGATCAAATCAAAATAGAATTATAAATTTGATATAATTCCAAATGAACATTCTTAAAAAGGATGTTCATTTTTTATGTTCTATTATATTTTGATATAATGTAAGCATTAAAAATGTTATTAAGTAGATGTAAAAACAGGAGAACATTTTATGTATGACATATTACTGGTAGAAGATGACGGTACACTGGCTGTGGGTATAGAATATGCGCTGAAAAACGAGGGCTTTAATGTTGCTGTCGCAAACAGTGCAGCCAATGCGGAAAATTTATTGAAAAGCCGACAATTTGAAATGATATTGCTGGATGTTATGCTGCCAGATGGTAATGGTTATGATTTGTGCAGAAGTTTAAGAAAAATCTCCGACATACCGGTAATTTTTCTTACTGCCTGCGACGAAGAGGTGAATGTGGTACTTGGCCTGGATATAGGTGGAGACGATTATATAACAAAACCTTTCAGACTGAAGGAACTCATTTCCAGAATTAATGCTGTTTTAAGGAGACGGGGAAAAGAAAATTCTCAAAATAACGGAAGACTGGTTTCGGGTTCTATTCAGGTTTTTACGCTTCAGGGCAAGGTTAAAAAGGATAATGAAGACCTACAGTTAACCGCATTGGAATACAGGCTCCTTTTAACATTGATAAAGCATCCCAATCAAGTTATGGGCAGGAATGCTATTTTGGAGGCGCTTTGGGATTTCGCAGGGGAATTTGTTGACGATAATACACTTTCAGTTTATATAAAAAGACTCCGTGAAAAAATTGGGGATAACCTTACCGGACCCAGGTATATTCTTACTGTAAGAGGGTTGGGATATAAGTGGAATTGTGATGTGAGAGGTGAATAAATGTATTCCATATTCAGAAACCCCGAATTCAAATCCATATTAGTTAAAATGTTTTTTCTGCAGATCATATTTTCTGTACTTCTTTTTTGTTTGGCAGATATAAAAATGGCAGAATTGAATAAATCCATTTCAGAAAGAAACATTGCATTAGCAGGGGAAGTTTTAAGCAGGCATCCCGAGCTTGAAAAGGATATAACCGGTTTAATTACCGGAAAGGCATCCGAATCGGAAATCGCAGCCGGTAGAAATATACTGGAACAGTACGGATACAAAACTGATTTGGGTATCCTTTCCCAACCTTTATTAGGCAATGTCTACAAGAACTTTGGGATATACCTTGCGGCTTTTACCTTGATGTGGGCAGTTCCTCTTTTTATTTTGATTAAAATTGAGTACAGCAGAATGTACTCAAAAGTAAGAAAAATATCAAAGATATCGGAATGTGTCATAGAGGGGGATTTCAGTTCATCGCTTCCTGAAGATACGGAAGGTGATTTTGGTATCCTGGGACATCAGTTCAATCAAATGTCAGGTAGACTGAAGCTGAGTATAGAGAGGGACAAGAAGGACAAAAAATTTTTGAAGGACATAATCTCCGATATTTCACACCAGTTAAAAACCCCGCTAACTTCATTAATTACATTTAATGACCTAATGCTTAACGATAAACAAATGCCGGACGAAACCAGAAGGGATTTTCTACTGAAAAGCAAATCTCAGCTGGATAGGATGGAATGGCTGATTATAAGCCTTTTAAAATTGGCAAGACTGGAAGCCGGGGCAATAGATTTTAAAAAGGAAAAAAGTCTTTTGACTGTTCCCGCAGAAGCAGCATTATCTTCTCTTGCTCATAAAATCTCACAAAAAAACATTTCAATAGAAGTCAACAGTGAAACTGAAAATATTTTTTATTCAGGTGATAATGAATGGACAGCAGAAGCTCTGACCAATATCATTAAAAATTGTACCGAACATACAAAAAAAGGCGGTAGTATCAAGGTCATTCTGGGAGAAACACCGCTTTTCAGCAGGATAATTATAAAAGACAACGGAGAAGGGATCGATAAAAAAGATCTGCCTCATATTTTTGAAAGATTCTATACCGGAAACAGTTCTGTCAAAGCCGAAGGTATAGGAATCGGCTTGGCATTGGCAAGATTGATTATTGAGGGTCAGAATGGTACTGTCACAGTAAGAAGTGAAAAGGGCCTTGGCACTGAATTCACAATAACCTTCTTGAAAAAAGCCATATGAATCTTACTAATTTGTAAGACTAAGTGTCACCTGCCTGTAAGATGGGGGTAGTACAATTTAATTGAATGTTTTACAGGGAGGAAAAGCCAATGGAAATAGTTAAAACGATAAACTTGAGCAAGAGTTATGGAACAGGTGAAGCGAAAGTCGATGCGATAAGAGATATCAACATATCAATAAACCAGGGAGAATTTGTTGCCATAGTCGGTCCGAGTGGTTCGGGCAAGAGTACCATGCTTCATATGCTTGGAGCGGTAGATAAGCCCACATCGGGGAAGGTAATTGTTGACGGAGCGGATATTTATGGTATGAATGAGAAGGAACTGGCAATCTTCAGGAGGAGGAAGGTTGGTTTTGTCTTTCAATTCTACAATCTGATACCTGTGCTGACAGCTGAAGAAAATATAGCTCTGCCGCTGCTTCTGGATGGGAAAAAGGTCGAACAGGAGCAGATGGAAGAGATATTGGACATTCTGGGCTTAAAAGACAGGCGTCACAATTTGCCGTCCGAGCTTTCGGGCGGGCAGCAACAAAAGGTTTCCATAGGAAGGGCGTTGATTTACAAACCGTCTATACTGCTTGCAGATGAACCTACAGGAAACCTGGACAGTAAAACAGGAAAGGAAATTGTTGACTTACTGAGAATATCGGTCAAAAAGTATCACCAGACACTGGTTGTCATAACCCATGATTTGAATATAGCATCCCAGGCAGACCGGATAATTACAATAGAAGACGGTATGGTTATCAAGGACGAGGTGATGCGAGGATGAAGAACTATTCCGGTATAACCTATAAGTATCTTGGTATTCAGAAAAAAAGAACCATACTTACCCTGCTGGGAATAATATTATCTGTTGCTTTAATCACATCAATCGGTACTATGGTATACAGCCTTCAGGATAAAATGCTGAGAGATGCCATAAGATACAACGGTGAATATCACGCTGTTTTCAAGGATGTTCCGGGTAGTATGGCAGATAAAATCATGAAGCATGTAGATGTTGAGACTTGCTCAGTAACCCGATCGAGAGGGTTTGCGGCTATAGCGAAAGTAGAAGGACAAAAGGGAAGCAGCCAGGAAGGACTCCCACCCTACAGGTATTTGGATATAGAAGATTATGACGATAATTCATATTCCATGCTTCCTAAAATAACTTTAAAAGAAGGCAGATTGCCGGAAAATTCAAATGAAATTGCTGTAGATTATTGGGTTTTAAATTATCTGCCGGGTCATCCCAGACTTGGAGACAAGATCAAACTGGACATAGGAATCAGGGAGGACAAGGAGTCACATGACCAGCTTGATGACAGGTCATGGTCAGGTAATGAAGAATTTATTAAAAAAAATCAGAGGGAATATACACTGACAGGTTTGGTGAATCCCATAGTTTCATGGCCGGGCGGCTTTGTTTCACATGGGTATTCCAAGCTTGACGATAACCTGGATACAAAATCAAACTATAATGTTTACGTTAAAATGAATTCGTCAATAGGTATTCACGATAGTATAGTTGCAATTGCAAAAGATCTGGGACTAACAAGTGTTAATGGAAGTTACAGCCAAGTGAAATTCAACGATCAAGTATTAAGATATCTTGGACAAAGTGCCGACAGTGTGCTTAACAGAGGCATGCTGCTTGTTCTGTTGTTCGTAGTTATCTTGATTATGGTTTGCACAATAGCGGTAATATACAATATTTTTCATATCTCGGTTCTTGAAAGAATTTCTCAATTCGGCATTTTAAGATGCACAGGAGCTTCTCCCGGGCAGATAAGAAGAATTGTACTAAAAGAGGCTGCCGTTATGAGCGTCATAGGTATACCGACAGGTTTGGCACTTGGGCTGCTTGCAATGAAAGTAGTTATGCTTATCATCGGAGGACTTGGTTTCGGATTGGACAGCACCTTTGACTTGCGAGTATTCGTTTCGATCCCGGTATTGGTTATAAGCACAGTACTTGGCCTTATAACTATTTTTGCAGCTGCCTTCGGTCCTGCCAGGCAGGCTGCTAGAGTATCACCCCTCGAAGCGGTTAGAAATACAGGAAATTTTAAAAAGGAAAATTTCTCGAAGGTAAAGAGATTAAGGCTTTCTAAAAAATTTCTTAAGATAGAAGGCCAGATCGCATTTAAAAATCTGAGAAGAAATAGAAAACGTTTCAGAATAACTGTTTTTTCAATGGTAATAAGCATAATTCTTTATATAGTATTCGGTAATTTTATCGGATATATTTTTGACATTGGTGCGGTCCAAGGTGATATGGGAACCGATTTTAGAGCTACCATTTCTGGAGGTACCGGAGAAGGCTTTACGGATGAACAGTACAATACCGTAAAAGCTTTGCCTGGCGTTGAAGCCGTATATAAATTTATCAATACCTATTTAACGGTTGTAGCTCCCGAAAATATTATTAACCCTGCTCTGAAA
>JAUZPR010000190.1 GCA_030705825.1 Bacillota bacterium
CCTATCAGAATCAATGCTTTTGCTCTTCCTGATTTCCATGAGAGCCTGGTCCTGGCCTGGTTAAGCACAAGTTCGTAGCACTCGGGCGCATCTCCGCCATAAGTAGGTTCTACGTTGTTTATGAAGTCGATTATTTCCTTTTGCTCGGCGGAAAAATCGCTAATCTTTATTACATATGGGTTTCCGGCATCACAATAGTCACCGTGAGCTATTATTGAAATCCTTAAATCGTTTATATCACCGAAGAGTTTTCTTACAATCTGGCTGACCGACCTTCTGACCTGTGTAAGGCATGGGTACATGGAACCTGTTGTATCAAAGCTTATGCATACATCTATACTATCGCTCATATATTCCTCCTATTGGATTTTTAAAAGAAAATTAAGTGCAAATCCTAACAGGGTTTTACATAAAGCGCGTATACGATTTTTTCCACCCTATGCTTTGAAAGCTCTGCCTCGTCAAATACACCTCTTTTTTCAAGTTCCTTGAACATCTCGTGATCATACGTTTCTATAACCAGACCTGAATACCCCTGCTCCTTCAGATATGGCACTATTGTATCTTTTATCTCACTCCTGTCCTGACGTTGGAGAGATACCTGGTAATTTCCTGCTGTTGTTTTGTTGATTTCATCCTTAAGCATGCATTCCTTAATCTCATCGTGAAGTAGTTTTGCTTCGTCTTCCAATTCCTTTATCTGCTGCTTGATTTCATAATACTTTTTTACCATCAACGCATTCATTTTTTTGCTCCGAACTATTAATATACTTCAGTATATTCAATAGGGCTTGTCAAAGTTCCGGCTTTTTTGAATTTTTTAGCCATGATTGGTATTTTTTTAGATAAAAAAAGATAGTCTAGTAAATGATTTTTAAAACATTTATCACTTTTCTTAAATAATCGGGCAGCTTATTGACAAGGTAAAATACCGATTATAGTATTATATTTGATTAAAAGAAAAAACCTTTTGAAAGGATGACTAAACATGAAGGCCTTATTTATCGGCGGAACAGGAATTATCAGTACGGCAATTTCAAAGCTGTTAACAGAAAAGGGTTGGGAGCTATATTTGCTTAACCGGGGCAACCGTTCAGAGGAGCTTAAAAACAGGAAAATAAATTTCATTACCTGCGACATAAATGATGAAAAGAAGGTTCAGGAATTAATAAAGGATATGAATTTCGATGTAGTAGCAGATTTTATCGCCTTTGTACCTGAACAGCTGGAAAGGGACTACAGGCTTTTTAACCGAAAGACAAAGCAGTTTATATTTATAAGCTCTGCTTCGGCATATCAAAAGCCGCTTTCAGATTATAGAATTACGGAAGGTACCCCTCTTGCAAATCCATATTGGGAGTATTCCAGAAACAAGATAGCATGCGAAGATTACCTTATGAAAATGTACCGGGAAAACGGTTTCCCGGTTACAATAGTAAGACCCAGCCATACATATGACGAACGTTCCATCCCTTTAGGCGTGCATGGAAGCAAGGGCAGCTGGCAGGTAGCAAAGCGCATGCTGGAAGGAAAACCTGTAATTATACATGGTGACGGAACTTCTCTCTGGACTATGACCCACAATAGTGATTTTGCCAAAGGGTTTGTCGGATTGATGGGAAATATACATGCTATAGGCGAAGCAGTGCAAATCACTTCGGACGAGACTGTAACCTGGAATCAGATATATCAGATTATAGCAGACGCTTTAGGTGTAAAGCTCAATGCAGTTCACGTTTCATCTTCATTTTTAGCTTCTTGTAGCGATATGGACCTTGAAGGAGGTCTTATTGGCGATAAGGCTAATTCAGTAGTATTTGACAATTCAAAACTTAAAAGGCTGGTACCTGAATTTATAGCAACAACCCGGCTTGATCAAGGGATAAGGCAAACAGTTAAATATATTCTGGAACACCCCGAGTATCAGGTTCCCGATGAGGAATTCGACAAATGGTGTGATGATGTAATTGATGCAATGAATAATGCAATCAAAGAAATAAAGAACAAAGCCTGAGGAGGATAATTGAAATGGTAAACGTAAAAGGAAAATGGGCGCTGATTACAGGCGCAAGCAGAGGTCTGGGTTATCAGACTGCTATATTCATGGCAAAACAGGGCTGTAATCTTATTTTGCAAAGCAGAACACCTGAGCATTCCAAGAAGGTGCTTGAAGAAGTAAAGGCGCTTGGTGTTGAAGCTTACGTCTTAAAAGCAGAGCTTGCCAACCATGAAGAGGTTGTTTCCATGCTGGATGAAATAGAAGCAAGAGGGACACAGGTAGATATAGTTATAAATAATGCTGCCGTACAGATAGCATACAGGACCGATTACTGGAAGACTCCAATAGAGGATTTCGACATAAGCTTCAAAATAAACTTCATAGCCGTTACAACAATTTGCTACAGATTGATGCCAAAGATGATTGAAAGAGGCTTTGGCCGTGTAATCAATGTATCCAGCGGAATCATGAACGAACCCGAGCAGGCTGGTTATTCGGCAAGCAAGGCGGCTCTGGACAAGTACACAAGGGATTTGGGCTCAAAGCTGCAAGGAACTGATGTTATAATCAGCTTGGCTGATCCGGGCTGGTGCAGGACGGATCTGGGCGGGCCAAAAGCTCCCAATTCAGTAGAAAGTGTAATCCCGGGAATTGTGGTAGGAGCTTTTGTAGATGACAAAAAGAGCGGAAGATGGTTCCCGGCGCAGGACTTCACGGGAATGACACTAGAGGCGGCAGTAGCCAAGGCAGAGAGTTATAAGTAGGGTAATGAACGAAAGGGTTGTACTTTAAAAGTATAATCCTTTTTTTATGTATGAAATGTAGATAGGGCGTAGAAGAGGCTTTGATGCCGTCTAAAGCTGCTCTTAGGGCGGAACCAGCTGCGCGCAGTTTCCCCCTAAAACCCCGCCTCCTTGCTTTGGCGCGATGTTTCCTTCCAAGAGACTCCAAACTTTTATCCTTATTTCTGTCTGGTCGTCTCTAACGGCATCCTTGCCGTATCCGCCTGAATTGGTCTTCCTTGACCAATTCCCCAGACCCTTTTTGATAAAAGTAGGAGTCTCTAAGTCAGTCAACTAAGCGCCCGCTCCGCGTAAGATTGTCTGTGAATGTTGGAGCGCTTTAGACGGCACCGGAGCCTGCTCCGCAGAATTACTCTATAAATTATTAAAAATGAAACAATAGTATGTTTGTTGACTCTTTAAATTTTATTTTATAATATATGAAATATTGTGGGCAGCTTGTTATTAAGGATAATTTTGTAGATGAAAGGAACAGATTTAATGGAACTGAATTATTTCGCATCTTTTTTTAAAATTATTGAAGACTTAATTGATGATAAAATCCCTGAAGAAGAGCAAGTAAAAGTAATGAAAATATTCAAACCTAAAATGTTAAAAAAGAAGGAAATGTTTTTAAAAGCGGGAGATATCCCAGACTGTATAGCATTCAATATATCAGGCTTGTTAAGATGCTTTTACATAGATATAAAGGGAAACGATGTAACAAAATATTTCTGCTTTGAAGACTCGATAATCTCATATCTGGGATTAATTAAAAAAAGTGAGTCGAAATATTATATTGAAGCCATTGAGGATTGTTTACTGCTATGTACAGATTATTCATCTTTTAATGAACTTATGAGTGACAGCATTTGGGGTTTAAAAGTTGTAAAATCACTCCTGGAAAAATCGTTATTATACAAGGAGGAACGTGAAAGTAGTTTCCTGCTGGAAACTGCAACTGAAAGATACGTTAATTTCATTAAAAAGTATCCTAACATTGAAAAGCAAATAAATCTGGGATATATAGCTTCATATCTGGGTGTTTCTCAAGTTTCGTTAAGCCGAATCCGAAATAAATTGGATAGAATTTAACAAATGTAAAGGAAAATATAATCCTCTTGATTTATTCTTGATATATATCATTAATGGGGGGATTGAAAATGTACATAATAAAAAACCAAACTTATTCTTTAATTACAGGAGCGAGTAGCGGAATAGGCAAAGAGATTGCCGAATCACTTGCGAAAAGAGGTAATAATCTGATTTTAATTTCGAGGAGAAGAAATATTCTTGAGCAAATTGCAAAATATGTTATAGAAACCTATAATGTCAAGGTCCTAACCATGCCATGTGACTTAACCGAGAAGGACTCTCCCAAAAGTATTTATTTGTGGTGTAAGGAAAATAATATTATAGTTGATACTATTATTAACAATGCCGGCATGGGCCTTTTTGGTGAGTTTTTCAAACAGGATATAGAAAAGCAAATGAGTTTAATTGAATTAAATATTAATTGCTTGGTTAAGCTTACTTATTATTTTCTCCCCGATTTATTAAAACTTTCAAAAGGATATATCTTAAATGTTGCAAGTATTGCAGCGCTATATCCCTTGCCTTATTACTGTGTATATGGTGCAACAAAGGCATTTGTCTTATCTTTTACTGAAGCCTTAAGGTTCGAAATGAGAGATTCCAATGTAACTATAAGCTGCCTTTGTCCTGGAGATACAGATACTGATTTTTTCGTGAATGCAGGAAATGTAAAAAAGAAGAAACCAACTCAGCCACCAAGTATAGTAGCAGATACAGCGGTACGTTTACTCATGAAAAATGAGCCTGTAATTTTCCCGGCTAATGCTAATATGATGTCTAAAATTCCAAGGCGTATTCTTAAGAAGATGGTATTTAAAAGAATATCCAGTTACAAAGTATAGTTGCTTAGGTTCAATACAGCTTAATATGAATACTGGTTATAGGCCGCCGATGCATAATTCAAAAAATGGTTAACTGTCACTTAAAAAATTGATAACTGTTTCCGCCCTAAGAACAGCTTTAGATGGCATCGGAGACGCTTCGTAGAATTACTCAATAACGGGCGACCAGTGGTCGCCCCTACAGAATTCAAAAAATTAATAACTGTCCCTGAATATGAATATGTCGTACTTAAAATTTGTAATTTGGGTAAATTAAGTACTACAGAAACTCAGGGAGGTGTTTTATATGCGATTGGTTGCAAGATTGCCTGATGAACGGCAGGTTGGCGCACTTGTCGATTCACTTAGAAATATTGGTCTGGACCGCGGAGATATGATAATCAGTAATCTGGCTGACGAGCAAAAATTCAGTAGCGTTGAAGAGGCCGCCGAAGCCGGGGTGTCAATGATAAAAACCGAAAGAAATGGGTTGAACGACCTTGGTACATTCGCCGAAGGAGTAAAAGGATTAAAAGGCGAGGAAGGAATTCTTGTCGCTGTTAAGATGCCTAAGCATGAAGCTTCTAAAGTAAGAGAAATTATGGAGCAGTCCGGGGCAGTAGAAATAGTACAGGATTAAAAAGGGAGTGTTTTAAATGGACGAAACGCAAAAAGGTATGGAATTTGAAACCCGCTTTGATGTCAATAAGGTATCCTTTAGTAGTGTAAGTGAAGAATTCAGAAACAAATACCTGGGTGCCTATAGAAAATCGCTCAAGAAAATGTCGGATGAC
>JAUZPR010000191.1 GCA_030705825.1 Bacillota bacterium
AACTTTAATTGTTGGGGTGATGTTTATGGATTGGATATCAAGATTAAATGAGGCTATGAATTATATCGAAGAAAATCTGGATAAGCAAATCAGCTATGATAAAGCTGCACAAATTGCTTGTTGTTCGACCTTCCACTTCCAGAGGATGTTTTCCTATATAGCCGATGTTCCTCTATCAGAGTATATCAGGCGCAGGAAACTAACTTTGGCAGCATTTGATCTACAAAGTGGAAAAGAAAAAGTCATTGATATTGCATTAAGGTATGGGTATGATTCTCCAACCTCCTTTAACCGGGCATTCCAAAACATACATGGTATCTCTCCGATGGCTGCCAGGGCCAAAGGAGTCATACTCAAGGCATATCCGCGCATCACCTTCAAGATATCAATTAGAGGAGATGTTGAGATGAATTACAAAATAGTAACAAAAGAAGCATTCAGGATTGTTGGAGTAAAGGAGCATTTTGAATACAACATTGAGGAGAGCTTTGTAGAAGTACCTCAATTCTGGCAAAAAACTGCCCAGAACGGGATAATACCCGTTATTTGCTCACTTATGGACAAGGAACCCGCAGGGGTGCTTGGTGTAAGCACCTGTATGTATGGAAATGAGTTTGATTACTACATTGCTGCAGCAACAGACAAGGAAATTCCCGAAGGAATGGCGGAATATATCATACCGGCAGGTACATGGGCAATTTTTGAATGTATCGGCGCCATGCCCGCCGCAATACAGGAACTTCAAAAGCGTGTTGTTTCAGAATGGCTGCCCACATCCGGATACGAATATGCAAATGCACCCGATATAGAGGTATATTTCGAGGGAGATCAACAGTCAGATGATTATAAATGTGAAGTATGGCTGCCTATTACGAAAAAATAATCCGATATCAAACGAAAAAGTTATAGTGTTCAAGAAATAAAATAAGATTCCGGCAGCAATACCGGGATCTCTTTTTGTTTCTGATGTAAGTGAGCATTAAGTCAATCGGATGATACATTTAATACATTGATTTGACTATGAAATTAACAAGGATTAAAATTTAAATGTATTATCTATTATAAGGGTGAGTCTTTTATAGGGGGCTATTTGTTGACAAAAAAAATATATTTGATTTTAGCAGTTTTTGTATTTACCTTGACTATATTTTCAGGCTGTGGGGATAAAGTCGATAATAGTGCTTCTGCAGAAAATGTAGCAATTAAGAATAAAGAAAATTATTTTGAAGTAAAAATAAACCTGGCAAAAAATAATTCTCATCTTGAGATAGGAAAGGAATATGCAAAAGAGATTCTAAAGGCAGTCCCTGATTATGAAGAAATAGTAGATTCATACCTTGCTGAAGTTATAGGTTCCAAAAATTATTATGACGATGTATTGAAAAGGGTAAAAGATATTAAACCCCAGATCGAAAAAGATTACAGTGATGAAATAACAGGAATGGGATCAGTTTTTTCAGGCAGCACTGATAATCAGCTTGGGGATGGAAAGCTTTCTACCGATGAAATATATATTATGAACCTTCTCCCTGACGTGCTAAGATTAACTCAATGTTCTGCCCTGGGTATCTACGGAAAAAGGTCGGAAACAAACAGCTCAATGATGGAAAGGGCACTTGACTGGTATGCAGGCGCTAAGAATCAGCTGGCAAAGGTACAGGCGGTAACCTACATTGAAAATAACAGCAAATCTATCTGTACTATTGGGTTCCTGGGCTATATCGGTGTTATATCAGGTTATAACAGAAATCAGGATTTTGCCGCTATTTTGGATTCAAGTACCGGCGGGATATATTACTCAGAGGGCAGAAGATCATATACTATGGATTTGAGATATGCCTTGGAAAACTCGGATACTATAGACAAAATTGCAGATTATTTAAAATCTGATGATAGAAAGTATACCTTTGGGCATTTGATTTTTCTGTGTGATAAAAATACTGTCAAGGTATTGGAAAATAATGTAGGGAGTGATCCTAATTCGATTAGAAAAATAAGAGATGAAAAGTCCGAGCTGAATGAAGGTATAAATTGGGGATACGATAATGCGATTGGTTGTGTAAATGCATTTGAATTGAAAGGGAATTTGAATAACCATTCAAACATTCCCGAAAATGTTGCAAGATGGGAGTCAATGAAAAATGAACTAAAATCTAAAGGAGATAAGATATCACTTGATGAGTTCAAGGAAATTGCATCTTATCATAAAGGAAAATATCCAGGAGAACAATCTGATGGAGACCTTTATAATGTTAATACGGATCAAATAATAATTTATCAGCCATCAGAGGATAATTTGGAAATATTCTTCAGACCCTATTCAGGAAAACTTCCGGGTAGACCTGATTTTAAAAAGGTTCCGGTATGGATCCAGTAAATAATTACCTATAAACAGTAAAACGGCCGGGTGTTCAATTTCTTATCCGGCCGTTTACCCATACAAACTTCGGTTCAACTACTTTTCCTCTTACTTTCCTTACCAAGCGATTTTAAACTTTCTCACTTCATTAGAACTAAACATCTTCTTGCTTTTACGTTACTTAAAGCAGTTTTGGTTCAGGTCCCTACAGAATTACCTTTTGGACTCATCCCCTTCTTGGTAATTTAATTTGTTTTCAATCTTTAAAAAAGATTGTATTATAGATTTACCCAATTTATATTCTTTTAAACAATTATTTTTAAAAATAATATAAATTTTTTGAAAATTCCTAATATTTAAAGTTATCCTTAAGGAGTGCATATATACAGCTGTCTTCTATAATTCCGTTTTTAATAACATTGCACCTCATTAAAGCCTCCGGGCTGAAACCGGCTTTTTCAAGAGCCCTTCTGGAGCCGGTATTTCTGGCAAACGGTTCAGCATAAATTCTAATGATATCATAATTATCAAATACGTACTTTGATAATTCCCTGATGGCCATGGATATAATACCCTTACCCCAGTATTCTTCGGCCAGGAAATATCCGATTTCAACATTCTTACGGTAAACATCGTCTTTGAAAAAGGCACCGATATTTCCCGCAATTAGTCCATCAATTTCTATTGCCAGTATCAAAGATGATGATGAATTGCTTTTAACAAAGGAAATATATCTTTTGGCATCTTCCAGTGAATACGGGTGGGGAAACCCGTCTCTCAGATTATCATAAATTTTCTTATTGTCGGCAATGTCGGCAAGTCTTTCGGCATCGCTATCCTGCCACTCCCTCAAAACAAAGCCGTCTGCAACTATTCTCATTTAAACACCCCACAACTTTTTGCGTTAAATTATAGCATATATTAATACTATTTGTCTTCTTCCTTATACTCCAAAATATCGCCGGGCTGGCATTTTAATTCCCTGCATATTGCTTCCAGCGTGTTAAATCTTATTCCCTTGACTTTCCCGGTTTTTAACAGTGATAAATTCACATTTGTCAAATCAATTTTTTCTGCAAGCTCGTTAAGAGATACTTTCCTGTCTGCCATTACCCTGTCAAGTCTAATAATTATTGGCATATTACACCTCATATAATTGAATCGTTGTCTTGTTGAAGTTTAAGTCCGTAAGTAAAGAATTGTGCTATACACAATACTATAAATCCAACCAGTACAGGCCAGAGAGGGAAGGTTATTTTATAGTACAGATCTATACCATGTATTCCGGTAAGCTGTATTTTTTTAAACCAAATGCTTTGTATGCATTGTATTACAAAATCGATTATTGCATATATAAAAAATGAATAGCTTATATTTCTGATGTATCCTGCATTTTTATAAGTAAAAGGGGTACATTCGGAAATCGAAATCCTGAGTATTTTGTGAAACTGCAGGATAATATAGGTAAAAAGAAGCCAGTACATTAAGCCTCTTATAAAAGTAGATATTAAAGCGGCCTTTAACGGACCGGCGAATACATCAATATCAAACCGTGCAATAAGACCGGGAATAGAAAATTCTATCCCTCCCTTGCCGGAAGTGAGTACGTTTGACTGATGCAACACAAATAAAAGGATAATGCCTGCAAATATTATGCAGCCCCCGATTAGTACTGTATAGAATATAATCTTTACGGCTTTTTCAAATTTTACTAAATTATTTATAACTTTTGATTCCATTTTTTAACCTCCACAAAATATTCGTTGCGTTATGGTCATACTAACATGATTGTTTAAAATAGTCAATAAATATTTAAAGTAAAACGATAAATTATTAATGAATTACATATTTGCTTGTGAAAAAGATAACCCTCGACTTGGAAAAGCCCTGTATGGTAAAATATTCTCAGGAATCATATTTTATTATTCTTCAGGTCACTTCTGATATACAAAAGTCTTTGTTTACATCTGCGTACAGTCTTGAATTACTTCTTACGTTTATTCACGCGGCGGATGGTTTATTTACCGATAAACCATTAACGGAAGGAGGAAGTTAATATGAATTACATTGCCGAGCACAGAAAATATCAAAGATGCTCCAGCAAAATATGTAAGGCGGAAATAAAAGCCGGTGATGGTGAGTGGGATGAAGTCGAACTCAAGGATATTTCTGCAGGAGGGCTTAAATTCCTTAGTAAAAGGATATATGAGCTGCAATCCCCGGTATGTGTCGACATTTTTGTTTACAGTGTATTTTCAGAATTCAACATGAAGCTGAACGGAACAATAATCAGAAAGGATCACGATAGGGACTGTCTTTCATACTCGGTTTGTTTCGACAGTATGGATAGATATAAAAGGGTACAGCTGGATGAAATAATCAAATCCAAATTGTGTATAAATGATTCCAAACATCCCGCTTTCGAGGATGGTATGTATGAGTTCCTTTTCCTGCCCAAGACCAGGCTGTCGAAAGTTAAATTTTTGAAATAATCCGCATAAAATTTTATGGCAAAATGAGGGTAACCGCAAGTATACGGGTTACCTTTCTTTAATTGTACCGTTTAAGGTTAATCCCAATAGATAAATTAATGCTTCCTGTGGTAAAATATTGGGCAGGAGGGACAATATGCTAATAGGTAATATTGAACTTGATAACAACGTTTTTCTTGCACCTATGGCAGGTGTCACCGATTCTCCTTTCCGTGTGCTGTGCAGGGAACAGGGCTGTGGAATGGTATACACCGAAATGGTTAGTGCAAAGGGAATGCATTATAATGATGAAAGAAGCTTCAAGCTTACCGAAGTTGATGAAAGGGAAAAGCCTTCGTGCGTACAGATATTCGGCTCAGATCCATATATAATGGCACAAATTGCAGAAAAGCTTAACAGATCTGAGGCGTGTGCCATAAATATAAATATGGGCTGCCCTACTCCCAAAATCACAAAAAACGGAGAAGGCAGCGCGCTTATGCTTAAGCCACAGTTGGCAGGAGAAATAGTAAAAGAAGTATCCAAGGCTTCCGATAAGCCTGTAACCGTCAAGATAAGAAAGGGTTGGGATGATACCAGGGTCAATGCGGTGGAAATAGCAAGCATAGCTGTTGAAAACGGAGCCAAGGCAGTAGCGGT
>JAUZPR010000192.1 GCA_030705825.1 Bacillota bacterium
AGAAATTTCGATATTTCCCGAGCTGTTTATTACTTCAAGGAACTCTTTCCCATAAGCCTCCAGCTTCATTTTACCTACACCAGATACCTCTAAAAATTCAATTTCATTCGTAGGCATTTTAATGCACATATCCATAAGTGTTGCATCTGAAAAAACAACAAATGCGGGAACTCTTTTTTCCTGCGCCAGTTTGTATCTTAGTTCCTTAAGCTTATTGAGCAGTTCATCATTGACTACTGATTTTTGTCTTGATGATTTTGCCTCATTCTCCTGCATTTTTGCAATTTTCATTATTAGTTTTTCACCATTAAACATTACAGCTTCCGATTTTGAGGTAAGATTAACAACAGGAAATTCTGAATTAGTGAGAAACAAATAACCCTTTAGAACCAAATAATTGATTATATCTCTTAACTGTTTTTCCTTTGTTCCGGACATTATTCCATAAGTCTTTATTTTATGCAGGCCGGATTTTATGACTTTCTCGGATTTACTTCCTCTTAAGGTGTCAATTACCATTTTAATCCCAAATCGTCCATTCATCCTTGCAATACAGGACATTACCTTTTGGGCACTTTCAGTAATATCGGCTTGTTCAAAATTATTATTGCAGTTACTGCAGTTATCACAATAATTTGTGGTTCTTTCTCCAAAATAATTCAAGATATATTCTCTCAAACAATCAGAAGTATGACAGTAATATGTTATTTTCTTAAGGTGCTCTCTATCTTTCTCCTTTACTTTTTCACGGATTTCAGGGTCCAGGTCATTATTATCATTTGAATTGTCTATCAGAAATTGATTTGTGATAACATCCTGCCCTCCATATAGTAAAATACAATCAGCAGGAGTTCCGTCACGGCCCGCTCTTCCTGCTTCCTGATAATAGCTCTCCAAATTTTTAGGCATATTATAATGAATGACAAAGGATACATTACTTTTATCAATTCCCAAGCCAAACGCATTGGTAGCTACCATCAGCGCCTTTCTGTCATATAAAAAATCATCCTGATTATTGTTTCGTTCATATTCCGTCAGTCCGGCATGGTAGCGGGTGGCATTAAAATTATCATTTTGCAGATTGCTGCAGACTTCTTCAACTGTTTTTCGGGTGGAACAGTATATTATGCCGTTTTTATTCGGATTTTCCTTTAAATAATTTATTACAGCCTTGTACTTTTCAATTGGTTTTTGTACCTCAAAATACAGGTTCTCGCGATTAAAGCCGGTAATCATGACAAACGGATTATCCAGTTTCAAAATATTAATAATATCCTCTCTGACTTCACTTGTTGCAGTTGCCGTAAAGGCTGATATAACCGGCCTTTTAGGAAGTTTTTCTATAAACTCCCTGATTTTCAGATAACTAGGCCTGAAATTCTGGCCCCACTGGGATATACAATGGGCTTCATCAACAGTAACCATAGATATGTTTATATTTTGGGAAAGCTCTACAAATTCCGGAATATCAAGTCTTTCAGGTGCAACGTATATAATTTTATATTTACCATCTTTGGCATTTTCGATGGTTTTTATAGTTTGGTTATACGTTAGCGTTGAATTGATATAGGCTGCATGAATGCCATTCGTAACAAGTGCCTGCACCTGATCCTTCATAAGAGAAATAAGCGGCGATATAACCAAAGTTATCCCTTCAAACATTAGCGCCGGAATTTGAAAGCATAGTGATTTTCCGGAACCTGTCGGCATTATACCCACAACATCCCTACCGCACAAAATATTGTCTATCAGATTGTCCTGTCCTTCACGAAAAGTGTCATACCCAAAATATTGCTTTAATACCCTGCTTTTATGCACGTTGATTACTCCAATCCCCTATATTTGGAACATTTCAATACGGGCTTTCGAATTAATGTTTTACATTATATACCATTTGTATAATTTTGTCAATTTTTGCAAGCTTAGGTATTATAATGACATTATAAAAGGTATAGAGAACTAATCCCTATACCTTTTCAAAAATCCTGTTTATTTTCCTAACAATGAAACCCCTGTCATCTCTGACGGCTTGGGAACTCCCATTATATCCAGCATTGTCGGTGCCAGATCGGCCAATTTGCCTTCCTTAATGGTTACATTACCCTGACCCAGCATTATCAGCGGAACAGGATTGGTAGTGTGTGCTGTGAACGGTCCACCCGTATCGTAATCTATCATCTGTTCTGCATTACCGTGATCGGCAGTAATCATTGCAGTTCCTCCCTGTTCCAGTATGGCGGGTATGATTCTGCCCAGGCATTTATCTATTGTTTCAATTGCTGTCTTTGCAGCGTCAAATAAACCTGTGTGCCCAACCATATCCGGGTTTGCATAATTTAAAATTATCACGTCATACTCTTTTGAGTTGATTCTTTTTAGAACCTCATCAGTAACCTCTACAGCACTCATTTCAGGCTTAAGGTCATAGGTTGCAACCTTGGGCGAAGGAATGAGAGCCCTGTCCTCTCCATCATAAACAGTTTCAACACCGCCGTTGAAGAAAAATGTTACGTGTGCATATTTTTCCGTTTCGGCAATTCTCAGTTGCCTGAATCCCAGCCTGCTTATATATTCTCCGAAGGTATTTGCAAGGCTTTGTGGTTTGAATGCAACTGAAACATTTTTAATAGTTGCATCGTATTGTGTCATGCATACATAATGAAGCGGGAAATATCCTTTTGCTCTTTCAAAGCCCGAAAAATCCTCATCAACAAATGCTCTTGTAATTTCTCTTGCCCTGTCAGGCCTGAAATTGAAGAAAATTACAGAATCATTGCTGCCTATGGTAGCAACAGGTTCTCCATCCTGAAGGATTACAGTCGGCTTTACGAATTCATCGAATTCTTCCTTTGCATACGAATTGGCTACAGCCTTCATGGCGCTATCAGCAGTTAATCCTTCTCCAAGTACCATGGCATCATATGCCTGCTTAACTCTGTCCCATCTTTTATCTCTGTCCATTGCATAATATCTTCCCATTACTGAAGCTATTTTGCCTGTACCTATTTCTTTCAATTTTGCTTCCAGTTCCTCAACATATCCGCCTGCACTGTCAGGAGGCACATCTCTGCCGTCAAAGAAACAGTGTACGAATACATTCTTCAAGCCCTGTCTTTTTGCCAGTTCTATAAGTGCATACAAATGCGTGTTGTGGCTGTGAACACCTCCGTCGGATAAAAGTCCTAACAGGTGTAGGCTGGTATTGTTCTGTTTGCAACTTTCTATTGCATCAAGGAATTCCTTCTTATCGAAGAAATCTCCGTCTCCTATTGATTTTGTTATTCTGGTTAATTCCTGATATACTATCCTGCCCGCACCAATATTTGTATGTCCTACTTCGGAATTACCCATTTGACCGTTGGGCAAGCCTACATCCATACCGCTTGTGTGTATTATTGTGTTGGGATATTCCTTGAAATATTTATCGAGGTTGGGCTTGTATGCAGCCTTTATTGCATTTCCTTCCTCTCTGGGATTAATACCGAAACCATCCAGTATTATAAGCGTCATTAATTTGTTCTTCATTTTACCTCCATGCCCCCAATATGCCGGGATTAACGGCTCTTGGGTAAAATTTTATTTTTTTGCTGTCACCGTTTACAGGCATCCACGAGATAGTGCTGTGAAAAGCTTTTTCTAAGCCCTTATGTCTTTCCCTCTCCATAAAAACTAAAAGCATAAGATTAAACAATAAGGTTAAGGAAGAAATTAAGAACATCCTTAACTTAAACCTTAACCTTAATCCATTCTAGCACGAAAATCGGACTCAAGCAAATTATAACTTCGCTGTCAGATTATTTATTGTACTTCACAATTTTGCCAAAGTCATCAGTCTTCAGGCTGGCTCCGCCTACCAAACCGCCGTCTATGTCAGACATTGCAAAGAGATCGGCTGCATTTGATGCATTAACGCTTCCGCCGTACTGGACGGTTACGTTTTCAGCAGCATCCTTGCCGTAAACTTCTTCTACTGTCTTTCTAATTATAGAGCAAACCTCATTAGCCTGTTCATTTGTTGCAGTTTTACCGGTTCCTATTGCCCAGATAGGCTCATAAGCTATTACAAGTGTCTTAACCTGTTCTGGAGTAAGTCCAAGCAAGGCAATCTTAACCTGATATCTTACGAGATCGGCTGTAACACCCTGTTCTCTCTGAGCTAGTGATTCACCAACGCAAATGATGGGCTTCAGGCCATATTTGAATGCTGCATGTACCTTCTTATTAACTGTTTCATCAGTTTCAGCAAAATACTGCCTTCTTTCTGAGTGACCGATGATAACATATTCTACTCCAAGGTCAACCAGCATTGGTCCTGAAACTTCTCCTGTGAATGCACCTTTTTCCTCCCAGTGCATGTTTTGTGCACCGATCTTTATATTTGAACCTTTAGCAGCATTTATTGCTGCAGGGAGGCAAACAAAAGGAACAACTGCAACTACTTCTGCATCTGTATCCTTAACTACATCTTTTAATGCTGTTATAAATTCACCGGTTTCCTTTGGAGTTTTGTTCATTTTCCAGTTGCCGGCTATATTCTTTTTTCTGTTATTCTTGTCCATAAGTACGTCTATACCCGGGAGCACCTTTCCTTCGAGGAATTCAAGGGAAGCTCCGCCTCCTGTTGAAATATGTGTTATTTTATCAGCATAACCAAGCTGTTCTACTGCTGCTGCAGAGTCGCCGCCGCCTACTATTGAAATAGCGCCCGATTCAGCGACTGCTTTTGCAATTTCACGTGTTCCTGCTGCGAAATTGGGGAATTCAAATACTCCCATAGGTCCGTTCCATATAACTGTTTTTGCTTTTTTAATTTCCTTAGAGAATTTTTCTATTGTAAGTGAACCGATATCCATTCCCATCCAGCCGTCAGGCATTGCATCGGATGGTACATACTTGAATTCGGTATCATTTTTGAATTCTTTTCCAACTATACTTCCTATTGGAAGCATAAGGTTAACACCCTTTTTCTCAGCCTTTTCCATTATAGACTTTGCAAGGTCGATCTTATCTTCTTCACAAATTGAATTGCCTATTCTATAACCCTTGGCTTTCAGGAAGGTATATGCCATACCGCCGCCTATTATGAGTGAATCAACCTTATCCAGCAGGTTCTCTATAACCTTTATCTTGTCTGAAACCTTTGCTCCGCCCAGTATTGCAACAAAAGGCCTTTCAGGATTTTCAAGAGCCTTGCCCATAACTTCGATTTCCTTCTTAATCAGGTAACCTGAAACTGCCGGCAGGTAATCAGCAAGTCCTGCTGTTGAAGCATGTGCCCTGTGGGCTGTACCGAAAGCATCATTTACAAAGATTTCTGCGAGGCTTGCAAGTTCCTTTGCAAATGCA
>JAUZPR010000193.1 GCA_030705825.1 Bacillota bacterium
GCCTACTATAAGTCTACTGTTCACAGGGTTGATATGCAAAGGGTCATAGAAAAGATAAAAGAAGAGCTGGTTAAAGTTATTGAAGATTAATTGCTTAGACATTTAAAGGCCCTGAGTTTATTGCTTTTCAGGGCCTTTTTCATTGGGTTTGTATATTGAAGAAAAATAGGTATACACAATATCTATAGTCTTTTCAATGAGCCTCTCCCTATCGATTTCATTTTTACCGAAAACTATTCTGTCCACAGTTGCTGAAATAAGGTCGAATATGACTATTGCAACAGCTTCTATATCCTCTGTTTGATAGCTGTCCTTCAGTTCCATGAAATAGCCAACAGTAGTCCTAAGTGAATCCCGCCGCTGCTCTTCCAGAATCTCTAATACTTTTGGGTTATAATAGGATAATACGTTCAATTCCCGGTTAAGCTCCTTCGATTCCTCATGGACAATTATGATGTTTTCAATAAGTGCACGCAGCCATCCCTTAAAATCAGATTCAAAAAATTCACGGTTATTTATTACCCCATTTTTAGCCATGTCGAATTTATCATGATATTTATTCAGTATTTCCAGAAAAACAGTATCCTTATCCCTGAAGTATGAGTAAAGACTTCCGATAGACACCTGTGCCCTTTGGGCTATTTCATTTGTTGTAGTCTTGTAATATCCTTTTTCGCAAAAAAGCGAAAACGCGGCATTTAGAATTTTCTCCTTCATCTCGATACTTCGTTTCTGTACCGGTTTGCGTATTGATTTGGGTTTCTCTTCACTCATTTTAAAATCAACTCCCTGCTTACGATTATTGTAAATTGAACTTATAAAATTGTCAAATAAAAATGTAAGTATTCGCTCATGTTTTTGTTGACAAATTAGAGCGAGAGATTTATTATATATATGAGTAATTGCTCACATTCAATATGGAAATGAGGTTTAAAAACATGAAAAAATCTCTTATTATTGTACTTGTGGTTGCCATCGGTACATTCATGTCATCTCTTGATACAAGCGCGGTAAATCTTGTAATGCCAATGATAAAAAATGACTTTAAAATTTCGATATCAACAGTAGAATGGATAGTAACTGCTTATTTATTGATAATCAGCAGCTTACTGCTTACTTTTGGCCGAATGTCTGATTTATACGGACATAAAAGGATTTATCTGACAGGGTTCATAATTTTCACTGCAGGTTCTTTTTTATGTGGCCTGTCAGCCAATATCGCAATGTTAATTGCCTTCAGGATCATACAGGCAATAGGAGCAGGAATGTTGTTTTCTACAGGCCCTGCTATAATCACAAATGCCGTATCTCCGTCAAACAGAGGAAAGGCATTAAGTGTTTCAGCAATCGCAGTAGCATTGGGCATTTGTATAGGGCCGGTAATTGGAGGGGTTATTGCTACAGTTCTGGGATGGCAAAGTATATTTTTCATTAATGTTCCCATAGGGCTGTTAGGGATAATCCTAGTTATAATTAAAATCCCTCATGACGGGAAGGCAAACCCGGTTCCATTTGATATAACCGGCAGTTTGATGGTCTTTTCGGCTCTTTTACTTATTATGCTGCCACTTAATATATCAGGTGATCACAAAATTTCTTCAGCTCTCTTCATTTCTCTTATAGCAGCAGGACTGTTACTGGTTGTAATATTTGTCCTGTATGAAAAGAAGTGCAGATATCCGATGCTGAATGTCAACCTGTTTAAAAACCGTTTGTTTACTGCAGGAAATGCCGCTGCATTACTAACCTATATGGCTGAGTTCATAATGGTTTTTCTTGCACCGTTTTATCTGGAAAATCTGCGCCAGTTTTCAGCCATAAAAGCAGGTATGCTTTATCTACCCATGCCTCTTGCAACAATGCTCATAGCTCCGCTAAGCGGTATGATTTCCGACAGGTTTGACAGCAGGTTCATAAGCTCTGCCGGAACATTTATCATGGCAGGTGGGCTTTTGATTATGAGTTTCTTTACAAAAGACACCTCCCTCGCATATATAATCATATCAATGATAATAGTCGGTCTGGGCTTCGGTATGTTCCAGACTCCCAACAACAGCGCAATAATGGGCTCTGTACCTCATCAGAACAGAGGTATCGCCTCCGGAGCACTGGCAACAATGAGAAATGTTGGTATGGTAATAGGAATAGCAATATCGGGTGCAGTTTTTTCAGCAAGCCAGAATAAAGCTTTGACAAGTTGTGCGTCCCAGGGTATTTCAGATGCTGTAATTAAAGACAGGGCATTCACCCATGGCCTGCATGTTACTTTTGTTGCCGCTATTATAGTTGCCTTAATAGCTATGATCGCCTCATTGGTAAAAGGAAATACAAGAACTGAGAGTGAAGAAAAATGATATTTTTGTGGATTTTTTCAAAGTAGATGAAAATAGCATAATATTTACCTGGTCCTGTTTGAATCTTGTCAACAAAGCGCGGAAATAATATAAGAGCACAAATCAAATACAAGGTGATCAGCTTAATGTCAATGTTCAACAGGCGATTCTTTTTTTCTATTTTAATACTGGTTAGTTCCGTTTTACTGATATGCGGATTTACGTCAAATAATAACAGGCTGTCGGTAAATGAAACAGGTAAAATAGCCTATGTACAAACAAATATGGCCAGATCGAAATCCAAAGTGCAGGAGAAACATTATATTCAGGACAGCTCAAGTATTTACAATAAAATAGCCTATCTGACTTTTGATGACGGTCCCTCGAGAAACAATACGGTGGAAACCCTTGAAGTACTTAATAAATACGGGATAAAAGCCACCTTTTTTGTTTTGCCGAAAGACGGTTTGGATGATATTTATAAAAGAATATTGGATGAAGGGCATGTTTTGGGTAACCACTCATATTCTCATGTTTATTCAAATGTTTATACTTCTCTGGAAAGATTTGAGGAGGATCTGCTAAAAGCGAGAGCTTTTATAAAAGAAAGGTTCGGATACACAACAAAGCTTTATAGATTCCCCGGAGGTACAATAGGCAAGAGAAAGGAATTGATCGAACCCAGGATAAAAATTCTTAACGAAAACGGATATAAACATATTGACTGGAATGTTTCATGCGGAGATGCAGATTGTTGTTCCAGGCAGGTTGGTAAATTGGTAAGGAATGTACTTGAAGAAGCGGAGGATAAGAATGAGATTATTGTGCTGATGCATGATTCGGAAAGCAAAACAGCAACTGCGAAAGCATTGCCGGCTATAATTGAGGGATTGATAAAGCAGGGCTTTCAATTCAAGGCTTTGGAATAGCAATGCGTTTGTGCTATGAATCCTTTTTTAATACTTTTGTTATAGCAAAATATATTAATGCCAAGCCAACCAAAATATTTATCAAATTCAAAACAAAAACCGGAATAAATTTATGTGCAACGACTCCTATTAAGGTAATTATGGTCATAAACACAAAAGTTGCAGTTACAGTACCCATTGCAAAATAATTAATACTCTTTTTGTTCATGTTTGTCTCGGCTATTTTTGTAGAAAAGACTCCAATTAAAAATAGTATAGTCAATGGGTTCGAAGCTGTTAATAAAAGAACCTGGATAAAAGAGCCGCTGACTTTATTTCCTGAAAACAGGTTTATATCAGGCAAAAGCCTTATCTCGAAGACCCCCAATATAATACTTAATCCGAAATATGTAATTATAACAGCACCTAATATTTTAAAGATTTTTTGAGTGCTTTGATTTCTTATAAATGCAGAAATACCCAAAATAGCCAGTGTTACATATAAAGCATCAATAATTGTAACTGCCGCCACTCCCGCCTCGGCACTCAAAAATCCATTGTTGCTTGCAAGATTAAATATAAAAATACAAACCGGTCCGATCGCCAATTGCAAAAGCAATCCAAATCTTAATCCTTTTAAATACAACCTTTTACCCCCTGAAAACTCCGGATAAAACTTCAGTATGACATTTCATTTTTAGTATTAATAATACCACACATTTTACATAAGAATTACAATATTATATAATATTTACTACTATATAGGGAGTGCGTTTATTAACAAAATAACGGAGGTTTAAACAGTGAATAGCGAAAATTACCCAATACTTGAATTCGATGATACATACCAGGCGTTAATCGAGGCGTCAAATTTATTTGAACTAAGAGAAGGTTTTGAGTATTGTGTTATTACTTTCTTTCGTGATGTAGTTGAAAAAATGCATGCCGAAGGAAAATTGAAGGAAGTTGCATATTTGAATTCAGAAACCATTGATATACCAATATATGAAACTGAGTATAATGGAAAGAAAATACATGTTACCTTGGGATATGCGGGAGCAGCCGGATCTGCAAGCTTTTTGGAAGAATTGATAGCTTTTGGCTTCAAAAGGTTTATTGTCTGTGGAGGCGCCGGTGTCCTGCAGAAGGATATTGCAGTCGGACATCTTATAATTCCAACCTCCGCAGTCAGAGATGAGGGTGTGTCGTATCACTACATCAAACCATCGAGAGAGATAGAGTGTAATCAGGAAGCAGTAAAAGTTATTGAAAATGTTTTACAAAACCATAATATCAAGTATATAAAAGCAAAAACCTGGACAACTGATGCTTTTTACAGAGAAACCAGAGAAAAGGTCAATCTGAGGAAATCCGAAGGCTGTGTAACTGTTGAAATGGAAGCTGCAGCCTTCTTTGCCGTATCGAAATTCAGGAATGTAAGCTTAGGTCAAATCCTGTACGGCGGAGATGATTTAAGCGGTATTGAGTGGGATGAGAGAGGCTGGAAAAGTAAATGTGACATAAGGTATACCCTGGTCGAAATATCAGTAAGAATATGCAGTGAATTGTAAAAGGCATGGCTATCTCAATTATAACCATAGTCCCATCCTTAAGGGTGGGACTACGGTAAACAAAATTAGATATATTGTCATGATGAAAGGAAACTCAAATGAGCTTTTTCCGAACATAAATTATTTATACAATAGCACATTAATCCGTCTAGTCCCACCCTTAAGGGCAGGACTACTCTTATTAAGACTTACTTTAAAGGAATAGATATTTTGTAATCATATAACAGTTCGAATTTCTCATCAGTAACATATTGAAGTTTACTTACCTTGTTTCCGTCAAGCTTCGGCAGTATATTAACATAAAGTCCCGAATCCCTGTCTACTACATTATTCTGAAAAAGGATCGGGACATTTTCAAGCATGTTTCTGCCCCCATTATCCAGCAAAGTAATAGATGGTCTATATAGTACAGTACCCTTGTTTTTATAATAGATTTTTGTGTCATTTTCACCATATACAATTTTATCTATAACTACGGAACCTTTGCTCGACATTTTTAATTCAAGAGGAAACTTA
>JAUZPR010000194.1 GCA_030705825.1 Bacillota bacterium
ATCTTCGATATCTACAACTATTACACAGGTTCTGTCATTGTACTCCTTGAAGCTTTTTTTAAAACGCATCCTCACATCCATAACGGGAATGATTTTTCCCCTTAAATTAATAATTCCCCGTATGTATTCTGGCAGTTCCGGTACCTCTGTTATAGGCTGTATACCGATTATTTCGGTAACATGCCTGATTTCTATTCCGTATGTCTCGCTACCTACAACAAAGGTTAGATATTTGTCCTTTTGCGTATCTTCCTCCTGGTCAAACGCATTCGTTACTTCTACTTCAGCCATATCCGGCCCTCCTTTCGCAATATTTTTTAATTTTTGGAGTAGTTTTTATATTACTAGATTTAATAAACGCAGATTATTAGTTCACATAAGCCCTGCGATATCCAATATAAGGCTTATATTGCCATCTCCCAGCAGTGTGCAGCCTGACAAGCCTGAAATATGCTTTAAGTTCTTAATATAATTGGGTAAGGTTTTAACTACTACCTGCTGTTGCCCTAAAAGTTCATCTGCAAATATGGCTGTTGTTTTTTCATCCTGTTCAACCATAATCAAGATACCCTTATTAAATTCCATTATATTTGTATTAACCCTGAAAAACTGATGCAGTCTCAGAATAGGATAGCAATTGCCCCGTACCATAATCATTTCGTTGCCGTCAGGGTCTTCAATCAGGTCTTTGGGATTGGGTCTGAATGATTCCCTTATAGCCGTGATAGGTATTGTATAACGGGAATCTCCTACCGATATGTTCATTCCGTCTATTATAGCAAGAGTTAACGGTATCCTGAGGTTAATGGATGTTCCCGAGCCCTGGACACTGTCTACAGATACCGATCCACCTACTGCTTCAATGTTCTTGACAACAACATCCATCCCGACGCCTCTTCCGCTGAATTCAGATACCGCCTCTTTTGTTGAAAATCCCGGAAGAAAAATCAGATTGTATATTTCTTTTTCTGTCATTTCATTTTGGGGCTTTGTAAAAAGATTATTCTCTACAGCTTTTTTTAAAATTTTTTCCTTGTTCAAGCCCCTTCCGTCATCTCTTACTATAATCAGTACATCGCTTCCCGCATTTTTCGCCTCCAGTGTTATTTTCCCGGTTCTGGGTTTGCCTGAGGCTTCTCTGTCAGCGGCCGCTTCAATACCATGATCTAACGAGTTCCTTACCAAATGCATCAAAGGATCTGAAATATGTTCTATTATGTTTTTGTCTACTTCGGTTTCTTCACCTGTTAACTCAAGCTCAACTTCCTTATTGAGCTTTTTGCTCATATCACGTATTATGCGTTGCATTTTGTGAAAAGTTGTAGATAGGGGAACCATACGGATGGACATTACCATATCCTGCAGTTCACCGGTTATTTTGTGCAGCTGGTTGGATGCCTTACGGAAGTTGTCAAGCTTTAAGCCATTCAGGTCTGGGTTCTGGGTGACCATCGCTTCAGCGATTACTATTTCACCCATCAAATCCATAAGCTTGTCCAGTTTGTTTACGTTTACACTGATAATACTTTGTACTGAAGAGTGATCATTTGCCCTGGCCAGCTCCTTATAATCCTGCGGCCCCTGAACCTGAACTGCAGGCACCTTGACAGGACTGGACTCAAGTCTTAACTTTTCAGGTTCTGGCTTGGTGAACCGGCTTAGTTCCTCATCATTCTCAAGCAGCACCAGCTCCAGGTCTTTAAGAAATATGGTCTGCATGAAGAATTTATTCATTTCATCGTAGGGTTTATCCGTTCTTGCATATATGGTAAAGCCATGCTCCCTGATATATTTAATGCTATTGTCGTTATCCAGTATATCTTCCGGGATAAAAAAGACTTCCTCGGATAGATCCTTTATATTATGTATTACGGTATAAGCCCGTATATTTTCCATTTCACAGCCATCTTCAAAAAAAATGTTGGCCTTGAATAAATTTTTCCCGGTATGAACATCTGTCACTTCTGGGGTAATATAATAGTGATCATTGTCATCTGCCTGGGTACTCATCACTTTTTCAGCATTCACTGAGTTACCTTGCTTCAGCAGATCAAGAAATTCCTTTATGGCATTTATCTGGCCTGTGGCATCCCCGTCTGCAGTATCACCGGCTTTAATCTTCTCAAGCTCAACCTTTATGAAGTCAACCCCTCCCAGTACGAGGTCTGAAAGAGCTGAATCATCAATGTTTTGGGGCTTCTCTTCACGCAGAAAATAAAACATGTCTTCCATTACATGTGCCAGCGTTGAAATGTTATTAAAAAGCATCATTGCCGAAGAACCCTTTATTGTGTGCATCATGCGAAAGATTTCATTTACTGCTTCCTGTGTGAAGCCGTTTGTTTTTTCACATGAGAGAATAACGGTTTCAAGCTGTTCGATATTTTGTGAAGTTTCAAAAATGTAAACTTCGAGCATTGATTCCCCGGAATATTGGCTAGACATAGTCAAACTCCTTCCAATTTAATTACTATTTATATTGCTACGATTTTTTTTAACGTTTCTATTACATGTTCTTCCTTAAACGGCTTTACAATAAAAGTCTTGGCTCCACTCATAATAGCTTCCATAACCATTTTTTCCTGACCCATAGCAGAGACCATAACTACCTTTGCATTTGGGTCAAATTTCTTAATTTCCCTGAGTCCCTGCAATCCATCCATCTCGGGCATGGTAATATCCATTGTAACTATATCTGGATGACACTCCCGATATTTCTTTAAGCCATCAGACCCATTTTCGGCTTCCCCGGCTATTTCAAAACCGTTTTTCTGCAGCATGGCTTTTATAGTCATTCTCATAAAAGCCGCATCATCAACAATGAGTACTTTCGTCATACCCTCACCCTCCGACGGTAATTTTATAAGCTAAAAGCATCCAGGATCATATTTATCGCTTGCATAGCAGTCTTTCTCAATTGAAAGCCATAACCTTCAATTCTCCATTTTAGACATATACCTCTTATATATGAGGTCAATATAACCGGTAAAGCCGTGCAGCCCTCGGTATTTCTTATTGACCCCTCTTTTTGAGCAGCTTCAATCAATTTTGTCATAAAATCCAAACGGGTATTATATACGTTTTTAACCTTGTCTCCAAGTTCCGTATCATTCTGCAATACGTCATACATCTGATAAACGGCGGTAATAGCCGGATAGCTCTCATAATAAATCATGTAGTTTTCTATGTAATAAATAATTGCTTCTTTGGATTTCATGTTTCTGATTCTGGTAGAATGGAAAAGATCATGGTCGAAAAGCGAAAAGTATTCAATAACCGACAATAAAAGATCGTTCTTTTTGGGAAAGTATTGAAACACTGCTCCATGGGAAATTCCCTGCCGTTTTGCAACTTCCCTTGTAGAAACGCCCTGAATACCAAATTCATTTATAAGATCAATAGTTGTAAACGTTATGCTTTGCTTTTTAATCGAAGCCGAATCCATATAATCCCACCTCTATATTCAATTGCTCAGCCTGTAGGTAAATTATACTGCCTCATTATGTTAATGTCAATTTATATATTTTTTTATCATATAATGTCGAAATTTTAATCTATTTTATGCCAAGTGATATTAGCATATATGCTTATTTCCTATTTTTCAAGCACTTTCTCACAAACAGAGAAACTCCTGGAAATGTGCGTTTGAGAAATTTCATTATTAGATATTATGTAAACATTGTAAACATATTTATTCCCGATACCGTCCTGAAAACCCATTATAATAAATGACAAAAAAAGAGAGCGTTGCAAAACTACTTTTTTTATTAGTTTACAACACTCTCTTATTAACTTTAAAATGTATTACTTGATTAGTATTTGTAATGGTCTGCTTTATAAGGACCTTCAATAGGAACTCCAATGTATTCAGCCTGTTTAGGTGTAAGCTTTGTCAATTTACAGCCTATCTTTTCAAGGTGAAGCCTTGCAACCTCTTCATCAAGCTTTTTAGGCAATATATAAACCTTGGGCTCATATTTGTCCCTGTTTCTCCACAAATCTATTTGTGCAAGTGTTTGATTTGAGAAGCTGTTGGACATAACAAACGAAGGATGTCCGGTAGCACAGCCAAGATTTACGAGTCTTCCTTCAGCCAGAATGAATATTTCATGGCCTTCAGGGAAGATATACTTGTCTACCTGGGGTTTTATGTTTACTTTCTTAATGCCTTTATAATTATTGAGCTTATCCATCTGGATTTCATCGTCAAAATGGCCTATATTGCATACTATAGCCTGGTCCTTCATTTTTGACATATGCTCTGCTGTAATTATATCGGTATTACCTGTTGTAGTTACATATATGTTCCCAATACCAAGAGTATCCTCCACGGTTTTTACCTCATAACCTGCCATGGATGCCTGCAGCGCACAAATTGGATCGATTTCGGTGATAATTACTCTTGCACCGAGGCCCTGCAGTGATTGTGCACAGCCCTTTCCTACATCTCCGTAACCACAAACCACTGCAACCTTTCCGGCTACCATTACATCGGTCGCCCTTTTTATTCCGTCTACCAAAGACTCTCTGCATCCGTACAGGTTGTCAAACTTGGACTTGGTGACAGAATCGTTTACATTGATGGCAGGAACCAGAAGTTCTCCCCTCTCGACCATTTGATAAAGTCTGTGAACACCGGTTGTAGTCTCTTCGGAAACGCCTTTCCACTCCTTAACAACCTTGTGCCATCTCTGATTGTCTTTTTTAAGGCTTTCCTTAAGAAGTTTGTTTATAATTTTTATTTCCGCATTATCTGTAGCAGCATCCAGTATTGAAGGATCATTTTCCGCTCTATATCCCCTGTGAATAATTAGTGTTGCATCTCCGCCATCATCAACAATAAGCTGTGGTCCAACTCCGCCAGGAAATGTCAGTGCCTGTTCGGTACACCACCAGTATTCCTCAAGAGATTCGCCCTTCCATGCAAATACTGGAACTCCTGCCTTTACTATTGCTGCCGCCGCATGGTCCTGGGTTGAAAATATGTTACAGCTTGCCCACCTGACATTGGCTCCAAGTGCAACAAGGGTTTCAATAAGAACTGCCGTCTGTATCGTCATATGCAGCGAACCGGAGATTCTTACATCCTTAAGCGGTTGTTCCTTTGCATATTTTTCTCTTATTGCCATAAGTCCCGGCATTTCTTTTTCTGCTATTTCAATTTCTTTTCTTCCCCATTCCCACAGGTTCAAATCGGCAATTTTATAATCTGCCATAGTTACCTCCTCTTTAGTTTTCAACTTAGGTTAGTATATAAAATAAACCAATATGTCTTAATACATTACACA
>JAUZPR010000195.1 GCA_030705825.1 Bacillota bacterium
ACCACCCGTTGTAACCTTACCCACCTGTTCCCTGAAAGGTAAAAACAAGTCTTTCTCCAAACCCCAATCTAAAAAAGCACCAATATTTGTAGTTTCCACTACTTGTAAAACATTCAGTTCGCCAATTATAAGCTTTGGTTTTTTTACTGTACATATCGTTCTGTCTTCAGAATCCTTATAAACAAATACCTCTATTTCATCACCGACTTCAATATCCTGCAGTACCTGATTTTTGGGCAGTAAAATATCATCCTTGCTTTTATCACTTTTTGAGTTCAAATATGCCCCAATCCGGGTCTTTCTTACTATTTGCAGTTTCTGGATTTTCCCTAATTCAATCATCTTATCCCTTCTTTAATACCTATACTTATTATTTATTTTGTTGCATTTAGCAATAATTATTTACCTTAAGGAAGTATTTGCTTTACTCGGCCTACTGTTCCACCAACAAGTCGAACTTTGATTCCATGTGGATGAGTTGAAGAGTTTGTAAGAACACTCTCCACTGTTCCTTCCGTTAGCTTTCCTGTGCGCTGATCCTGTTTTTGTACAATCAGGACACGTATACCCGCCTTTACATCTTCTCGATTATTTCCATTCATGATCTATCTCCCATAATGTTAATAAAATTCTATATCCTTAATAAATGCCACCATCGATTTAAATTGCTTTGTTTTTGTGTGCTTACGTCTCAACTTTACTTACTTTGCGCAGTCTGCCTTTTATAGGTGTCTTTTGCAACTCCCGAAAGGCCAACTCACCCTTATTATTTAATATTTCTACGAAGGTAGATATGTCAACTATATTAATGATTCCTATATCTTCCGCCGTCATACCTTTAATATTGCAAAGTGTACCTACGATGTCTACCGGTCTCATCTTTGTTTTCTTACCTGCATTGATATGCAATTTCATAATTTCTTTGCTTAACTGCGCGCCTTTTGTTTCTTTAACTTCAGGCGTAGTATTTATTTTCTCAACAAATTCCTGTTTAGAACTATTCACAGTTTCCTTCCCAGGTCTCTCTTTTAAAAGAATCTCTTTGCCGATATATTGATGTATATCTTGTAAAAGCTTACTTTCATTTTCAGTTACAAAAGTAATTGCCCTGCCTTCCCTATTTATTCGTCCAGTTCTCCCTATCCTGTGAACGTAGCTTTCACCGTCTTTCGGTATATCATAGTTGATTACAAGAGTAATGTCATCTATGTCTATACCTCTAGCTGCAACATCTGTAGCTACCATATATCTGAAATAGCCTTTTTTAAAATCATTCATTACTCTTAATCTATCCCGTTGCTCCATTCCTCCATGAATCTTCCCACAAGCATATTTCAAATTTTCCAGTTCATTATATACATCATCCACTGTTTGCTTTGTATTGCAAAATATGATGCAACTATCTGGGTTTTCAACTATCGTTATATCTCTTAAAAGCTGTATCTTATCTTTTTGATTTACGGAATATCTTTCTTGCCATATTCTGTCTGCCGCTGGATTTTGCTCTTCTATTTCAACGGATATAGGTTCTTTCATGTATTTCGTACATAAAGCCACTATGTCTTTAGGTATTGTGGCTGACAACAATATTGTCACACGTTCTTTGGGCAAGCTGGTTATTATGGTCTCTATTTGCTCTATGAATCCCATATTGAGCATTTCATCAGCTTCATCGATTACAAGGTATCTTATTTTTGATATGTCAAAAGTTTCTCTTTCAAGATGATCAATAATACGCCCCGGTGTGCCAACCACCACATGCGTCTTTTGTTTAAGTTCCTTTTCCTGATTATAGAAAGGAGACTTCCCGAAAATTGCAGAAACCTTTAGCCTTTTAAACCTACCTATGTTAAAAATATCTTCTTTGACCTGGACGGCGAGCTCCCTTGTCGGTGTAAGCACTAATGCCTGTGGCTTATTTTCATCCCAATCCACCAATTCACAAATAGGGATAGCAAATGCAGCAGTCTTTCCGCTTCCCGTTTGGGACTTTACTATTATATCCTTCTGCTTTAAAACGGCGGGAATAACCTGTTCTTGGACTCTTGTAGGACTTTTGAAGTTTAACATGCCGATTGCTTTTAATAACTCACTGCTTAATGGGTAATCATTAAAATTTGATTTTATCATTTAGTCATCTCTTTCACTATATTTCTACTGCAATTATTATTAGAAGTATACAAATTTTTATTTCCTTATTTTAATTTGCCTGGAAAGCAAGCAAAGATGCAGAGTATTCAACCGGGACAATTCATCGATATCTTATTCTATCCTTATCTGAAGGAACTCCTCCATATACGCTTTTCCATTCACCATTTTGATATAAATCATACTGTTCAAAAGCACATGGGATGCCCTTTGCTGAAAGCAAATCACTGCTGTCCATGAGCTGGAAATGCAGATGAGGAGCTGTTGAATTGCCTGAATGCCCTACTTTTCCTAATACTTCCCCTTTCCTCATGATCTGACCAACAGAAACTGTAACGGACCCCGTTTGCAAATGGGCAAATGCGGCATATACATGGTCAGCGTATTTCATAATAATATAGTTGCCTGCAACAGTCTGAATATCATCTATTTCGGGATTAAACGTTTTAGCGTTCTTTAAAGCGACAGACAAATCGGAAAACAAATTGACTCTCGCCCTTTCCTTATAACCATCTTCAGCCTTGATAATTTCCCCGTCACACGGCGCATATATTTCTTGTCCCCAGCCATAACATTTGTTCAGAGGAACGCCCGAGAAGAGATACTGCGGCAGGCTTGTCTGATAAAAAGGTTTTCCCGTTCTTGCCCAATCAACCTGTAAAAAATCAAAAGCATAACGCTCTCCCAATTGGTCTGTTCCATGACTTGGAATCCTTTTCCCGGGAGTGTTGGGTGCCATCCACTCCCCTTTTAATGGGAATCCAATGATTACCGGATCGTCGAATCTTTTCATTTCATCACACCCTGTTCCGGAATATAAAATATTTTTTTGAGTTCATTAAAAAAACCATCTAATTGGGCAACAATTAAGTCATAATTCAATTCATTTTTTTCTGAGTTCCAAATATTCTCCAGTATCTGATTCGTAAAACCGATATTTGCCCATAAAATTATCTGTTTGCTCCTTTCAACGTCAAGACCTTTTCTGAATTTAGATTCATCAATTAAGTCAAACATTGTCTCATAGCATAACGGTTGTTTTCCTTTCATCCTTTCTTCCAGTTCTTTATTGATTTCTTCAGACTTTGTGGCAGCGCTGACCTTATTGAATTCAAAAATCCAGGGGTGCTTCTGCAGCAGCTCAAGCTGGAGAAGATATGACTGCCGCAGTCTTTCAAAAATATCCCGTTCATTAAAATTCATTAATTTAAAATATTCTTTATCAATCATGTCCGTACAGTAATCGAAAAGAAATAGAAAAAGGTCTTTTTTGCTATTTATGTAGTGAAACATTAACCCCTTTGAAATCCCGGATTCTTTGGCAATTACATTTGTTGATGCTTCATCAAACCCCTTTTCGGCAAATTCCTTGAATGCAGCATTTAATATAGCATTCCGTCTATTGTCTTCCAGACTTTTTATAAGCATAAGATCACCTTATTTCTTGACTTTTACCTATCAGGTAAATAGTATTATATATCCATTTACCTGATAGGTCAACACATTTAGAAAATTATTCTCATTTTAGCAAGTTTAATTAGAAACGATTGGGTGGAATGAATGTCGGCATAGGCATAGCCTCATATCTCATTTATAAAATGCCAAAAAAATCGGGCCGAAAATATATTTTTCAGTCCGTTCCTTGCTCAAGAATCACTCATAAAGTGGTTGATCTACATTATTTATCCTTGATACCGCTATTCGTCATCATTATTAACTCTCAACATGCCTTGAGAATGTAATAAAGCTATCTAATTACTTGTATCTTTTCTTTCAAGTACCAATTCATATATAACCAATCCTATAAAAACTCCCAGGATGCCTGACAAACTGCTTGCAAGCAAATCCCACAGAGGAATGTTTACAAAAATATTATAGAATGCATTGTACAGCAGCCAGTTTATACCGAATACCGAGAATGAAAAGAATACACTGCCCAGATATTTTTTCCTGAAATTTAATCCAGGTTTAAACAGGTAGTACATGAAACCTATCCATGCGCCTGATAAAAGCAGGTATACAACATCGAAAAAGCTGCTGATTGTTATATGAGCAGGCTTAAAGGTGTAATAAAATGAAGCTCCCTGCATGATCGCAAAAAAGACCGCAACCAGTGGAATTGCAAGTAAAGTACGTGGCTTTCTCTTAATTTTGGTTTTACTGCTGTTACTTAATAACCACCCTGCAAGCAACCCAAAAAAAGTTAATATACAGAAGTCTCGTATACCGCTGTAGAAATGGCTCATATCGGTTGGTTTGAAAAACACCGTCATGCTGACGAAACCTGTCAGCCACACTATACCAAATGAAGAACCATATATTATTCCTTTAGCGAAACGGTTACCATGGATGCCATCTTTTATCTTATGATAATTAATCAGCATGAATATAATTATAGCAGTACATAAAAGTATTATAGCCGGTAATTTTAGTCCATTTCTTATAAAAAAGCTTTCACTGTAATTATCCTTAATAACCTGAGGCATATTACCGGCTTCTGTTCCCAGCAGTTTGCTTGCTAATGGGAAAGCAGCCAAAGTTAAGATTAATACCAATAAATTTTTTAAAATGAATGATTTATTCCTTTTCATATCTTTCTCCCTTTAACAAAAATTCAATCATATTTACTGCATTTTCTTTAATTTCATCTTTAGAAACAGTTCTTTTATTTGAGAAGTACATGAGCAAAAGTCCATGAACCGCGTTGGTAATCAGGCTGCTGATTATTTTTACTTCTTCCTTTTTAATAATATTTTGACCTGCAAGGTCTTCAAGAATATTAATTATATACTTTTCCAGACTTGGCCTTTTAAATTCCTGCCCTATTTCATCCGCAGGATTGATTATCTGATAGAAGAAGAAGAACCTGAAAACGTTGGGCTTGGAAAAGTAATAATCCATATAGTAGATAAAAAGTTCTTTAAGGTCTTCAACCGAATATCGCGCTTTCGCAAACCCGTTATCGTATATGCCAATGATATCTTGTATAAATTCGAGTCCAGTACACCACAATAGATGATCCAGGTTTTTAAAGTAGTTATATATCGTGGCGTATGAATATCCGGTCACCTCACCCACCTTTCTGACAGATACATTTGAAACCCCTTCGTTTACCAGAATTTCCTTGGCGGCATC
>JAUZPR010000196.1 GCA_030705825.1 Bacillota bacterium
AGACAATGGCACCAATATTCTGGGGACGCAGTTAATGGCAATAGAACCCTATCAATTTTCAAAAACAGCCTGGTTCAGATCCGGACTGTTGAAATATCATATTAATAGCTACCTGAATCTGCTTGCTTCAGAGCCAAGCGCCTGCCTTATATCCAGGTCGTTAGCCGAAGCAAATGGAATTAAGCGTGGAGATACTCTCCAGATAGTCTGGTCGGGCTCGGGCAAGGCCGATTTCACAGTGTATGAAATTATTGACTACTGGCCTTCCTGGAATCCAAATATTGATCCGAATTCTGATTACAAAAGCATGCCCATGCTGGTTGTGACCAACTTGCAGTATGTTCAGGATCATGTTTCCATAGAGCCTTATAATGTTTGGCTGAAGCTCAAGCCAGGTGCCACAACCAAACAGGTTTACGACAGTATTACAAAAAACCGGCTGGTTATTTCAGATATCAATAACGCCGGCCAGAAAATTATAGAGCTTAAGAATGATCCATTCCAGTTGGGTATTAACGGTGCTTTAACGTTAGGCTTTGTTATGAGCGGATTTATCTGCTTCTTCGGATTCCTGCTGTACTGGATCCTATCTATCAAGTCCAGGACCTTGCAGTTCGGTATTTTCAGGGCCATGGGGCTTTCCACCAGATCCCTGATAAGCATGATTGCTTTTGAGCAGATAATAACTTCCTTTGCCGCCTTTGCTGCGGGAATATTCATCGGCCTGGTGACAAGCAGAATATTCGTACCGTTTTTCCAGCTTGCCTTCGACTCCTATACTCAGGTGCCTCCGTTCAAGGTAGTTGCCTATGCAGGGGATAGAACCAAAATCTATATACTTATAGGCTTGGCTATGGCTATATGTATTTCAGCCCTTGGTTATATAATGACACGTATCAAGATAAACCAGGCCATCAAGCTCGGGGAGGATTGAGTTATGGATTCATTGATATGGACTGACAATGTTAACAGATATTTTAAGTCGGGTACAGAAAAACTTCATGTATTAAAAGATATAAGTATTTCAATAGAGCCAAAATCCCTGACTATTCTAAAGGGTCGTTCAGGCTCCGGAAAAACCACTCTTATTAATCTTCTGAGTGTACTGGACAGACCCGACAGCGGTGAAATTTTCTTCGACGGTATTAAAGTCACAGCTTTGAACGAAAGAGAAAGGGATAAGGTCAGGAGAAGCAATATGGGCTTTGTATTCCAGGCAGTATCACTTATTTCGCTTATGTCGGCTTACGAAAATGTGGAATTCGGTCTCAGAGTAGCAGGGTTTGATACCTCAAAAAGGCAGAAACGTGCCGAAGAATGCCTTAACCTGGTAGGACTGCAAAAGCGTATGAACCACAGAGTTCATGAGCTTTCGGGTGGTGAGCAGCAAAGGGTGGCCATCGCCAGGGCCATCGCCCATAAACCCAAGGTAATCTTCGCTGACGAACCGACGGCGGAGCTGGATTCACATATGGGTCTGCAGATAATGAAGCTTTTCAAGGACCTGGTAACCAATGATGGTATTACAGTGGTTATGTCTTCACATGACCCTAACATTATAGAATTAGCCAATCATGTTTATTCTCTTCAGGATGGAGAAATCGTAAATGAATAAAAATGGTTCAGGTAATTGGAGGTCAGTATGATTGTTTGCGAAGATCTGGTTAAGATTTATAAAACTTCAGATATAGAAGTAGTTGCTCTTCAGGGTTTGGACCTGACTGTCGAAGATGGAGAATTGATGGCTATAATTGGAAACAGTGGAAGCGGCAAATCAACTCTTCTTAATATGCTTGGCGGTTTGGACAAACCAACGGCAGGAAGGCTTTTTGTTGACGACAAGGATCTTCTTAAAATGAACGAAGCACAGATGATAAGGTACAAGCGCGAAACAGTAGGTTTTGTATGGCAGAATAATGCAAGAAACCTTATTCCCTATCTGACTGCTATTGAAAATATAGAACTTCCCATGCTTATATCCGGCAAGGCAAAAAAGCAAAGAGCAGAAGAACTTCTCGGAATGGTTGGTATGGAGGACAGGAGAAACAGCAAACTAAGCCAGCTTTCCGGCGGAGAACAGCAGAGAGTAGCTATAGCCATAGCTCTTGCCAATAACCCGAAACTACTTCTTGCCGATGAGCCTACAGGTTCTGTAGATACAAAAACTGCAGATCATATTTTGGGCGTTTTCAGGCAGCTTAACAAAAGTCTTGGATTGACCATAATCATAGTTACACATGACCGCCAGCTGGCCAGGAAAGTAGACCGTATAGTCGCAATAAGGGACGGAAAGACATCCAGCGAAATCCTACGCAAAAAAAGCTATACTGAAGAGCTTGCCGAAATAGCGTTCGAGATGCCGTCGGCACCTGAAGAAACTCATGAGGAGCTTGCCATAATTGACAAGGCGGGTAGGATACAAATACCGGGAGAATACCTTGAAGCTATAGGTATTAAAAATAAAAACAAAATAAAGGTGGATCTGGAGGATGGCAAAATTGTCCTCCGCCCCCCACAAAACAGCTAATTACTCAACTTTCCCGCATCATTATTACGCTTCAGCCGTTCATTTGAAATATCGAACGCTTCAACGATATTTCAAATTTATTTGATGTTTATACCGCTGAGAACGGCTGCTTTATTTAAAGTGGGAAAGTTGAATAAATTTTATGAATTAAGGAAGGTGTTTTATGAAAAGAAGGTTTATTTTCAAAATTCTGCCTGTTATTACTGCTGTTATGCTTTTAAGCGGTTGTGCAAGCAGCGCAGATCAACACAAGAAAAGTACCCAGGCTGGTTCAACTCCGTTGGCACAAAATACTTCCACGGAGAAAAACTCCGGGAATGTATCTGAAAACTCAGACCTCCTTAAAGGTGTTTCCCATTTTGTTAATTCCACTATTCGAATTGAAGGCGACAAAGTAATTTATTTTGATCCCATTTCGATTGATGGTGAACCTCATGACGCAGATATTATATTTGTAACACATACTCACGATGATCATTATTCTATTGGCGATATTCAGAAAATAATGAAGGACGGAACAATCCTGGTAGTTACCAATGATGGTGTTCAGACAGCTCAAGACGCTAAAATCAAAAATGTAATGGGAGTCGTTCCTAATAAAGAATACCAAGCAGATGGAATAAAATTCAAAACAGTACCTGCTTATAATATCGACAACCCTTACCACCCCAAGGATAGCGGCTGGGTAGGCTATATTGTTAACATGAACAACAAATCATACTATATAGCTGGCGACACAGATATCATAAATGAGATGAAGGGTATCAAAGCCGATGTGGCATTCCTCCCTGTAGGAGGTACATATACAATGGACGCCTCCCAGGCAGCACAGGCAGCAAAAATTATCGGGCCCAAGGTGGCTGTTCCCATTCATTTCGGTTATGCAGCAGGTTCCAGAGAGGATGCTGAAAAATTCATAAATCTCCTTGATAAATCAATCAGTGGTGTGATACTTCAAAAATAAATATTTTCTTATTGATTAATACAGATCAATAACTAAAGCCGTCAGATTTTAAAAATCCGGCGGCTTTATCTATCAATCTGTATCTTAATAATCCAACTGTCTCAATGTGGTTGTTATGGTCTTATATACAGCTCCTATTTTATCTGAATTGTCCTTGTTATTTTTTGCTATTGTATCCATATTGCTGAGAATTATAATTGTCTGTTTCTTTGACATATCTCTTAAAAAGAATGACGTAAATCCTGATGTACCGCCCTCCAGAGCTGCTATATAATTATTGTCGTCGGTATCTCCTAATATCCACAGGTAACCGGTATAATTTCCAGAACCAAGTTTTTGATACGGTGTAAACATTTTATTGGTCAAATCTTTTTTCAGAAGCTTTTCTGTATACAAAGCCTGGTCAAACTTATACAAATCTTCAGTTGTGGTGTACAGGTTTCCCTCGGGGAATATAGTGGACGGGTCATATTTCTTTGCTTCTACAGCCCCGGTTCCGATTTTTTCATAGCCTATTGCTTTATTTTCTGAAGCTGAATTTTGAGTATAGTATCCCGAGTGATCCATTCCAAGAACCTTGAATATATTTTCTGTTACAAAATCCTCAAAGCTCTTCCCGGATACCTTTTGGATTATATATCCCAGCAATACATAATTGGAACGGCTGGATTCAATCTTTTTACCCGGCTCGAAATCCTGCGGCTTTCCCTTTATCATTCCAAGAAGGTCGTCAAGAGAGTACTGCCTGTTCTTTGCAAAGGAGTCTTCAAGATTGTAATAATCATGAATTCCTGAAGAATTGGTAAGCAGATTCTCAATAGTAATATTATCTCCATTTGTAATTCCCTGAATGTATTTGCTTATTTTATCGTTAACATTCAAAGAACCTTTTTGTTGAAGCAGCATTATAGCTGTTGCGGTAAACGAAGAGGCGCCGGTGCCAATTGTAAATGTCGTATTACTGTCTACAGGCGTATTCTTATTGTAATCAGCCATACCAAATGTTTTATTGTAAAGTACTTCCCCGTTTCTTGCTATGAAAATGGATCCGCTGAATTTACCTTCACAGTCGCTTTTTAAAGAACTTTCAAGTTCCGATTCGATCTTTTTTATTCTTTCATTCATAGGCAAATTGGATGTGGTATCTTTTACGCCGCAGCCGCTTAAAACCCCCACCAATATAATAACCGGCAAAATCATGCATATAATCTTGATTCGCAACTCTATACCCCCATGTAAATATCTTATATTGATACCTGTTTATATATCAAAATCAATAGACGTGTTATTATATTTTATCAATAGTACGCCAATAAGTAAACCTTAATGTAATATCCTCCAGCTTTCAAAATTCTCTAATAAACCATTATATTAAAATTCCATTTTTAAATATATTTGTTTATGTTTGGATAATGGTGGTAGATATAAGGTATAATAAAGTCAAAATATGGAATTTTAAGGGGATTGATAGTCAAAACCACTGATAACAAAAAGGCCCTCGGTTCTTATTACCAGACTTACAGGCAAATCATAAAATTAATAGAAAGTTAACAGATATCATTATAATTTGTAAGAATTATATTCTAGAATTAGGTAACCTTCTATTTTATTAACTGGATTTGCAACTACCATTGGATTGTTGTGATAAAACTGTAATTTATGAGGTAATAAATCTGTTGTAAAGGGGGCTTCCGTATGTTTGACAGAACAGATTTGATGGAAAAGATAAAAGATGTTAAGGATCAATTGAACACACTGGTTACTGGAAGC
>JAUZPR010000197.1 GCA_030705825.1 Bacillota bacterium
ACAGTATTGTACAAACCTATGAAATGCATGAAATCAAACCGGAAGTTGACCAGGACGCTTCTGTTGATTTTTACGATCTAAGGCTTATAAATAGTGTTAAAGCCGGAGAATGGCTCGGTGAAAGAATGGATGCCACCGATGGAACTCCCGGAAAGACAGTAAAGGGGGGTTCTGTAACTCCCGTAAAGGGCAAAAACTATCCCATCCTTTATGATAAGTCCAATATAGCCGAAGTATATGAAAATAAAAAAACTACACTTTATTCAAAAATAAACGGAGCTGTCAGCTATGTTGACGGTAAAATATCCGTTTCCAACCATCTTGAAATAAACGGTGATGTTAATTTCAGCACAGGAAATATCAATTTTGACGGCTACGTTACTATAAAGGGTACTGTTTCGGATGGTTTTTCAGTAGTTGCTACAAAAGACATAGAGATAAACAGTGACCTTGGGCTTGGAAACGTTAAAGAAATTGTGAGCACAAAAGGAAGTGTATATATCAGGGGCGGTATTGCGTCCAAAAAACAGACAATTATCAAAGCAGCAAAAAGTGTTTACACTAAATTTGTTGATAACACAGTTATTACCGCAGGGGATTCGGTACATATAGGTTTTTATTGTATCAACAGCTTTATTGAAGCAAAAGAACTTGTGATGGATTCCATGAAAGGTCAGATTATAGGAGGCAATATCAGAACTGAAATAAGGGTTTCCGCACCTATTATCGGATCAGAGATGGAAAGGAAAACCATAATTGAAGTTACCGGTTTTGATAAGGAAGCTATAAAGAATGAGCTTGAAAAAACCTTCCAGAAAATCGTCGAATTAAAAAAAGAGCAGCAGCAGTTAAAGCTGGCATTGACACACCTTGACGGAAAGGGAGAATTGAATCCATTCCAGAGAAAGGAATATAACGATCAGACCGAACGACTTTACTCAATAAAGGATGAAATCAAGGAACTTGAAGAAAAACGCAAAAACGATTCATATTATTTAAAAACTCACGGTAATGGCGAAATATGCATCGGAAAGAAGATATATCCAAACTGTACCTTGATAATTCAGAAAAACTTTATTGAAATCACTTCACCTGTAAGCTCAACCACCTATTATGTTCAGGATAATCAAATAAAACAGGTTACCTGATGTATTATCCAATTTAAGTTTATATATTGCCAATCGTATTTTTGTCTTGAATTTTGGTTATTTTTAATATACGAATATGTTTTTAGTGCTTAATTTAACCAAAGGACAAAACACAGCATTATTTGGAGGATTCACTATGGCTGGCAATATACTTATCATTTCATCAGATTATACAGGAAACGGACATAAAAGTATTACCAATTCTTTGCTTGAAAAGTTCAAAACATACCCCGAAATTACAACACACGTTATTGACGGATTCTCCATGGGCGGCAATATGGGCCTTAAGCTTGGCAAAATATACGGTCCAATTACAAGAAATGCCAAGGAGCTATGGAAGCTGATCTGGGATATTTCATTTAGAACCCCATCGCTGCTTAAAGAACTTTCAAGGATAAGCATACATGACACTTTTCTTAAAACTCTCAGAGCAATAAAACCTGATGTTATAGTAAGTGTCCACCCCGGTTTCGTAGGCTCCGTGATAGATATACTTGAACAATATAATATAAACATACCATTGATTGCAATTGTGCCGGATTTAATAAGCATCTCTCCTTTGTGGGCCGACAAGAGAGCGCTTTATACCATATGCCCGACATATGAGGCTAAAGAACGTTGTATGAAATTCGGCGTTCCCGAAGCAAAAATCAAAGTTACAGGGTTTCCTGTCAGGGAGAAGTTCTATAATGCCATGAAACCGGATAAGGATACCATCCCAAAAAAAGAGCAGATCAGCTTCCTTATAATGAGCGGAGGGGAAGGCTCGGGAAACATGGGAAAACTGGCTGAAATCCTTCTTGATAACTTTGATTGCCAGGTAAGAATCATAGCAGGAAAAAACTCAGTCCTTCAAAGAAGACTTGAAAATAACCTCAAGCCAAAGCATAGGGATAGAATCGAGCTGTTTGGTTTCGTTGAAAATGTTCAGGATCTGATGAGAGCATCCGATATTGCCATAACAAGAGGCAGTCCGAATGTTATCATGGAAGCTGTCGCCTGCAATACTCCTTTGATAGTTACCGGGGCACTTCCAGGTCAGGAGGAGGAGAATCCGGCTTTTTTGGAAAAACATAACCTCGGAATTGTCTGTACCGATATAAAAAAACTAAAGGATGCAGTTATAAATCTAATTAAAGACGACTATAAAAATATAAAACAAATAAAAAGTTCTCAAAAAGAATACATGAACCCCAATTCAGCCAGGGATATAGCAGAATTTATAGCCGAACTTCCGTTGGGAAATTGCGTTAACATCCCGGATAATCCAAAGAAAATCAGCTTACTGGAAAAGACCAACGGTATTATAACCAGTACAAGGCGATTTAAAAGAAAAGTAAAAAAACAGATGGCAAGATAGAGGAGATGGGTTCAGGGTTCAGAGTTCAGAGTTCAGAGTTAAGGGTTCAGGGTTCAGAGTTAGGAGTTAGGAGTTTCTCAAATAAGGAAATCGGAAAGTAAGTACACAATTCGGAATTCAAAAAATCATGAATCCGAAGTCAAACATCGAACTCCAAACTCTGAACTTCCAAACTAACTCTGAACCCTGGACCCCGAACTCCAAAGCCTCTAACCCTGAACCCCGAAACTAACTCCGAACCCTTAACTCCGAACTCCTAACCCCGAACCTTATTTTTATCCTTCATTCTCAGCCGTTCCGTTAATTGTTACCATTACCCTTTTTACCGGAATATCCTTACCGGAAAGTGCAAGTGCCATATCAACCGCTCTTACAATACCTGAGCAGCATGGAACCTCCATGTGGGCAACGGTAATAGTTTTAATATCATTATTGCTTATTATATCCGCCAGCTTATCTGTATAGGCAGCTATATCATCCAGCTTGGGGCATCCGACTAATACAGCCTTACCCTTTAATAATCCAAGATGGTAATCGGGATATGCAAATGGGACACAATCAGCTGTTACCAGAAGGTCTGCTCCCTCAAAATAAGGCGCTTTTACAGGTACAAGACTCAACTGTACCGGCCACTGCCTGAGCTGAGGCTTAATCCTAATTTCAACGTCATCACTGTTTACCTTGTTTGCAGCCGAGGTTTCCTGTTTCCTTTCATTAAGCACCATCATTCTGCTGCCGGGGCATCCGCCTCCATGTACATGAGCCGGTTTTCCCGCATTAACAGGTTTGGCATCCGGAGTTTTATATCCACTTGCAGCTGCAAACGCCAATGCTGCTTCTTCATCAAATCCGTCGGCTTCCCTCTCTATTATGTGCAGTGCGTCCTGCGGGCAGTGTCCGAGGCAGGCACCCAGACCGTCGCAATATGAATCCTTCACAAGCTTTGCCTTGCCGTCTATTATTTTTATTGCACCTTCTACACAGTTTGGAACACAAAGTCCGCAGCCATTGCACTTGTCTTCATCGATTTTTATTATTTTTCGAACTGTCATTTTCAACACTCCATTCTATATTATATTTAAATAATGTTCGATTGATATTTTATAAATACATCATACATGATTTATAGGGACTTTTATGTGATTTATATCATATGTATGGTTATTATTGTTCACAGAAGCCGAACTGTTCCTAAATAGATATGGAGTCAGATACCTTCAGTAATTATAAACGTAATAAAAAAGCAGGCTCTACTGAGCCTGCCATTATTTATATAGTTACTATTCTTCGATATCGTTTGTAAGTTTGAACTTTTCAAGGATGTAGAAGATCAGACTAAGCGCCATACCAACTACAGTGGCAAGCACCATTCCCGTAAATTTGATTTTTCCTATATTAATGGAAACTCCGCACAAACCGGTAACGAATACCAATGAAGTTAGTATAAGATTCTTAGCTCTACTGTAATCAACCTTGGCTTCAACTATTACCCTGATACCGGATGCAGCAATTGTACCGTAAAGGAGCAATGTTATACCGCCCATAACCGGTTGGGGTATACTGGATATTGCTCCGGAAACAACTCCTATGAAGGAAATTATTATGGATATAACTGCAGCACCGCCAATTACCCATACGCTGTAAACTCTTGTTATAGCCATAACGCCCATGTTTTCGCCGTAAGTAGTTGTTGGGTTTGAACCTGTAAAGCCGGAAATCATTGTTGATAATCCGTCTCCTAAAAGTGATCTATGCAGCCCTGGTACTTTTATAAGGTCTCTGCCTACTATCTTTCCTGTAACGAAAAGATGCCCGATATGTTCGGATATAACAACAAGCGCAGCCGGTAATATAACAATCATTGCATTAAATTCAAATTTAGGTGTTACAAAATGAGGAGCAGCTATTAGATTTGCATGTGTTACAGTTGAATAATCAACAACCTTTAGGATAGCCGACAGACCATAACCGACTAATACTGCTACCAGAACCGGAATAACCGCAAAGAATTTTCTAAACATAAGGGAACCTAGAACAACAACTGCCAGTGTAAACATAGAAACAATGATTGCCTTTGTATCAAATAAGCCTTTATCATTTGGTAGTAAACCTGCCATTTTTGCAGCACTTCCTGTTAGCTCAAGCCCTATAAGCGCAACAATCGGGCCCATGGCTGCTGGAGGCAGTACTATATCTATCCATTTAGTTCCTACCGCTCCGATAATCAGTGCTGTAACAGCAAAAACCAAACCGCACAGAATGAATCCGCCTAATGCTTTCTGAAAATTTGCATGAACATCAGTGGAGCTCATAATTACTGAATACGTCGGTGAAAGGAAAGCAAAGCTTGATCCCAAAAAAGCAGGAGCTTTTCCTTTACATAAAAACAAATAAATCAACGTACCTATACCATTTAACAATAGAACCAAAGCCGGATCAATTACTTGAACTTGATGACCAGCCGTTTGACTGGCTGTCTGGTTGAAAAGATAAGGAACAAGAACAGATGCGCCGAACATTGCAAAAAGATGCTGAAAGCTGAGCGGTAAGCCTTGAAGAAGAGGAACCTTTTCTTCTACCTGGATAATTCTCCTTTGCATTTTAAACTTCCCCCTAAATTTGATTTATCTTAAAACAAAACCGCCG
>JAUZPR010000198.1 GCA_030705825.1 Bacillota bacterium
CATATTTCTCCCTCCTGCAGCGGCCTTCCACAACCTGAACAAAACTTTGCCATAAAATACTTCCCCTTTCATATTTATTAAAAGTCGAACTCCTTAGTATTCTGACTGCCAATGGAATATTCCCGCGAAAGACCATCCACCAGCCATTTTTTATTGGTTTGGTCGTAGACCAGAGAATATCTCCAAATCAGATCATTATCGGATGCAGCCACATTGGTATCGCCCTCATCGTAATAAGTATCGTTGAAGAAATCATGAACTACAATTTCAGCAGTATACTGATTTGAAGAATTGGTGTCTATTGCGATTGAATCCAGGTCATATATTATTTTAGTGTACTTGCCTTTAAACATTCTTTTTGAGTTTTTCATGTCCTGAATGTTACTTGCTAGTGCTGTGTAGAATGATGGTGTCATGTTGACATATTTTGTTGCGTCCCTTGCAGCAACAGCAGCAACATCACTCAGATTAAACTGGTTGATGTTATCCATCATCTGATTTTTGAGTGTATCATTTACAGGATTCAATTCTACGCTTACATCAGTCTGGTCTTCTACTTTAACCTCATCACTTTTTACCGCACCCCACGGAAAGTCTTTCTGTAGCATTACAGTAACATTGCTGTCTACAGGGCCTATTCCGTTTTCATTTGCCTGCTGTACTGTAAGTCCTGTATCCTTTCCGTTTAGGAATACCTTTGCATCATCAAAAGTACTGTCGATGGTAATATTTCTTCCATCCAGATTCAAATCCAGGTCCATAACCGAATTGCCCAAGCCGCTCAGGGAATTAATCTGCTTTGTATCTTCCAACGTAGCATATTCACCCTTGTATTGAACCTTGATTTTATATATTCCCGGTATGTACGGACCCACCTTTTTGGTGAAATCATCCTTGGCGGCAGTACAAACAAGCTTGTCGTCCAAATAAATCTGTGCATTTTTATAGTTTGTATGGACATTAATGAAAAACGGCTCAACTTCAAACACATATTTATTAAATACAAGGAATGTCTTGCCTTTCTTTTTGAGTTTGAACAAACTATCCGATCCGGAGTTGAAAACATCTTCCGCCTTACTGTCCATCAACTTGCTCTGTTCATTTATTGAACTCATAATTACATTCAGATATGATGGATCTTCATTAAGGTAATCTATTAGTGATTTTATGTTTTTTTCGTCAACCTTGATGCGTGGATCCGATGATACTATATATTTTGAAAGCTCCTTTACATTCCTTTCCGATAAAGCCTTGTTAAAATTGGATATAACCTTGCTTTTGCTGAATACCGAGCTGCCTGTGAAATATCCAGCCACCCCGAGCACTATCAAAACTGCAGCTATAATAATGGCAATCTTCGATTTTTTCCCCATCTTCCGCCTTTGAGACGGACCATTCGGGATATATCCATACGATGGTGGTTGCTGTGTAAAAGCAGGTGGTTGCTGGTTATAAACCGGAGCTTGTTGATTATTGGGTTCAACCTGTGATTGAAACTGTTCAGGATTAGCCGGTAAAACAACAGGTGCCCCGCAGGCTTCGCAGAATTTATCCGCTGCATTTACCTGGTTTCCGCATTGATCGCAAAATGGCATTAGTTCTCCCCCCAACTCAAATAAACTAAATTATTTAAATACAAAATCTTAAGGTTCCCGTACCGGCATCGTAGCATTCCATTTGCCTTTCAATTTCATACCCTGTGCTTCTCCGGTTACAGTACCGCTAATTTTATATTCATCGCCGCTTTTTTTGACTGAGCCTTCAAAAGCAAGTGAACCTGTGTCATCCTTATAAGATATTTTTAATGTTCCGTTCTTATAGGTTACAGGTACATTAACCTCATCACTGGAATCAATAACCATATCTGCATTTCCGGTAGTCTCATCCTTGTACAGGTTGAGATGGATACTGAGATCCATAGCCCTGTTTAAAGCCTCCTGCTTTGTTGACTCATCCATTTGAGCACCGGTAATACTGGTGAAGGTTAAGGTACCATTCCAGGCTCCCTGCAGATCCTCAGGTTTAATGGAGCTTTTGGAAAGTACAAAGAACAATACTACGGCAATGACAGCTATCACTCCGACCGCAACTGCTATAACTGCTGCATTGCTTTTTCTGGGCCTACCTTGATATGTATTGTAGCCATTGTTCTGGTAAGGAGTGTTTTGATAAGGGTTGCTTTGATAGGAATTGTTCTGATAAGCATTACCTTGATTGTAGTTACCGGATTGATTGTTAGTGGTATAACTACCGGTAAAAGCCGGTGCTCCTGCCGGAATCTCTGCAGCTGTCTGCTGTACCTGTGCGTACTGGCTGTTATCCACTGTTTGCTGCTGAGCGCCCATATTCTGGCTGTTTTCCTGTGGCTGTTCTCCGAGTGGAACCTTCCAGCCGCAAGCAGCACAAAACTTGGAATTTTCGCTCAATTTCGAACCACATTGTTCACAAAAGCTAAACTGATTGTTCATACTACCCCCCTAAGATATAAAAAAGTATTGTTGCTTTTAATAATATAGAAACCATTTCTAATTTATAGACAAAAGAATGTATATATGTATATTTGGTTAATTTATTTAAATAAAAATAATTGTATCAACAGAAAAACACATTAATAAATAGTTCTATAAAAGTAGAAAATTCCCTTCTAAAAACTAAAAAAAGATTGCCAGAATTATATTTTTATAAATATTTTAGTTGGATGGTTCAGTTATTAAACAGGCATTTAAAAATAATGACAGACATGTTAAAAGTATAAAAGTTATTGATTATATGCCGATAAAGTACTTACAAGTGTATTTTAAGCGCTTTGTTAAATTCTTGTTGGGGGGTTACTCTAATGACCAAAGACAAAAAAAGCAGGAAAGTAGTTTACATTTTCATACTTTCGCTGATAGCCTTATTTATGCTTGTACAAATTGTACAGGCAGCCGTTACTCAACCAGGGACAAATGATGACCCCGTTGTAACAAAGAGCTACGTTGACTCAACCGTGCAGGCTTTAAAGGATCAGATAAATGTACTTGAAAGCCGTCTTACCTCCGGAGGGGGAGGTTCAGCAGGCTTTACAGTGGCTACTGCAAGTGCAGGCCAGTATGTTTATACCGGAAGCGGGACAGAGATAATTGTAAGGTCAGGTTCAACAACTGCAGTTAAAGGAGATGCAGGAGGGCTTTCGGATGTAACTTCTGCAAAAGATTTGGCCGGTGGAGCCTCTATTTCTTTAAACCACCTGCTTATTTCCTCACGTGATGATAACCGAGGGTTTCATGCAGATTCACAATGTACTTTCCTTGTAAGAGGCAGTTACAGGATAACAGGCAGCGCATCAGGCGGGTCTCAGACAGGCGGAAACCAAGTCGGCAATAACGGAAATTCAGGCAATAGCGGAAATACCGGAAACAACAGCGGACAAACCACTGCAAAAACCGCCGTTGTAAATGCCTCGGCCTTAAATGTCAGGGCTACCCCGGATACAACTGCTGCAATACTGGCAAAGGCTTTGAAGGGCGAAACGGTAACTGTCATATCCAACAGCGGAGACTGGACTAAAATCAAGACTTCCAAAGGTATAACAGGGTGGGTGCTTGGACAGTATCTCACATTAAATTGACAGGTATTATTTAAAAAGCAGAGCTTTGGGGCTTACCCCATTCTCTGCTTTTACTATATTTTTTTGTAAATGGCTTCCAATGTTAATTCCATGACTTGTTTTTCAACATCTTCCAGTTTATATAGCCTCTCTATTATCTGCTGTAACATCTCGGGATTATTGTTGAATTGATGCTTGATTTGAAGTTTATAAAGCAGTGAAGCCGAATTTTCAATATTTACAAAAGTATTCATCATTTCTGGTGTGTTCTGTATAAACTTGTTCTCAATCATATATTTAATTCGCATTGCCATACACTTTTTATGCTCATAGAATATATACAAAGGCCTTAAATCTCTGGCAACTTCCTTCTTAATCAATAATCCAAGATACTTTCTCAGATATGTATATACCTCCATCCCGTATATATTGATTGATTCGGGATTTCTATAAAGCCTGAGTCTTTGTGACGAGTCTCTTGAAAATAAATAATCCTGCAGCAAATCATAAACATTGTGCATATCAAACTCATATTTTATATCTTCAGTCTTGCGCAGGAGCTTAACCTGATATTCCCAATAGTTACCCCTTTCCAGACATTCAGTTGAATTATATGCTTTGTAAAAATCACTAAAAGTCACATTACAGGTTTCAAATACTCTGCCTTTGGTAAATCCCAATATTGTGTATTCTCTCTTTTCAAGATCATATCCTGTAATCATGAAGTCATGAACAAAATGCTGGTTCTGGAACGCAAGTCTGTTAGGAATAAAGAACTCATCAAAATAAGAATGGAAGTAGTATCCCTCGTCAATGCTGTTTATAATAAATAATTCAAGATCAATTTTGTTGAACTGTAGAATCCTTCTATTTAAAGACGGCATGTCAAGCCAGGGAATATTCATCAAAAAATTGTCTATAAAAAATGTAAAGTGCGGAGCAAATTTTTTGTTCCATTGAAGCTGGATATAATTACTGTAAAACCATGGAAAACACTCTTTATGATTCAATAAGATAGATAAGGGATATGCCAGATATTGCAAGCCTGTTATAGGTGATTGAGCCACCGGCAGCTCTTTACGATTATTCATACATGCCACCTCTAATACTGTATTTAATAAAATTTCTATTATACTATTGCTTTTAAATCAATCGTCCTTCTGATTTCCTCCAGAATTCTTTCCAGTACCTGCTTTTCAGCCGCCTCTATTTCACTTAATTTATTAATTATTTCGGCTAAAATATTATTGTTACTGCTGAACTGGTATTTTAGCTGCAATTTATAAAGAACCGAGGCTGATTGTTCGATAGCCTTCAATGCCGGTAACACATCCGGCATTTCCTTTATATAGTTATTGTTGAATATATATTGCATCCTTTGGTACATGCATTTCTTATGCTCATAAAGCGTATACAGCGGCCTCAGATCAAGG
>JAUZPR010000199.1 GCA_030705825.1 Bacillota bacterium
CTGCAGTCCACGTTTTCAATTACACAATTTTCGCCTATCCTAATATCCCTGCCGCTCACAGATTTCGCCGTAACTCCCTTCAAATCTACCGTTGTGGCTTCAATCATGTCAACACGGGAAAGTTTCCACTTTCCTACAATCAGAATAAATTTGTGAGTGCGCGATTGAATAATTATTCTATCACCTACAATTTCTTTTGCGCTTATAAATCCCTCTGCGTCAACCAAGTCGGCTGAAATTTCTCCATCTACACTAATGGCACCTTTGCAATGGATTTCAGTGGCTTCTATTTTATTCCCCGATAAAACACCTTCAACCTCCAAGTTTTCGGCTTTGATGTCTGATTTGAAATCGGACACACCATTGCAGTGCAAAAGCCCAACTTCAACAGTACCGCTGCATTTAAACACACCATCAATAGAAATGTTCTCTGCCTTAACGTCTCCTGTACAATCATAAACACCTTCAAAAGATACTGTTTTATACTCTCCACCGCCGATGCATCCGGTTCCCTTAAATTTTGCTGGATTCATATAATTTCCCCTCCTCTAACAATTAAACAGTTGTTTATATTTCAGACTTAAATTTCCGGCTGCTTCACCCAATACCAAACTGCCCAATACTTTTATACTTTTATCAAACTCAATACTAGTGTCCTTTGACAAAACCACATGAACTTCATCGCCAGTCAAAAATATTGTGCTGACCACATCCGGAGTTTTCTGCTCACGAACGAACGCAAAACCACATTCAATCAGACTATTTAATTGTTCTGAAGAAAGATTGGCTTTAATTGCTACTTCTTTCACCATAGTCAAAAATGCTATATCCATTGCGCGATAATTTACTTTTTTGTCTATGCCAGACAATAATTTAATAAAGTTTTCATCCAGTTCGCAGATATTCTTCAGTTTATCTCCGGAAATAGTTGCCGAAGTCTCAAAAGTCAGAATTTTTGCAAGTTCTTCTAACGAACATGTATCCTTCAATTCAATTATTGACGACACACGTTTTAATATCTGCTCCTTTGGAAAAAATGTCTCTTGTCCGGTAAAAGATGATTGTTTAATAAACCATTCTTCAGGAATAAGCCGTTCTCGTTTCCAGCGATAAAGCTGACCGTAGGAAATACCTGTTACAGTGAGCAGTTCCTTTTTCGAAATCAAATCCATATTGCACCTCCGTGTAACAATGTTTTGTTACATGCTTAGTATAACAAAACATTGTTGCGTAATCAAGTAGTTTTAAAAATTTTATACTATTTCGTTTCCTTGAACTTTATTTAAGGTTGGAGAATAATAATAAATTGTAAAATCATTCTATTTCATTATTGTCTTATATATTATCCATAGACATTATAAAAAATGGGATAGGTGTATATACCTATCCCCGTCTATACTAATTTAATATGGCTTTAAAAGTCCGATCCTGCAAAAGTTATAATTATTTGTTTGAAACATCAGCCACTGCGTTGGATATGTCCGGCTGCTTTGACATTGCTGCCAGGCTTGCCATTATCTTTTCCTGTGCTCCTGCGCTTGAATCAACAAACAAAGTGCTTCCTACACCCTTTTCAGCTATATGCTTGAGAGTATCATTATATGTAAAGAACAAAAGGTAGTCAGGATTTACATTCGCATTTTTCAGGCCTTCTACAGATGAAGCGAGTCCTTTTGCAATTTCTTCACGGAAAGCCGAAAGTCCTTCACCTTTCTTTCTCCATGCCTCCTTCTCGGATTCTGCCTGAATTCTTATATATGCACCTTCAGCCTCTGCTTCCTTTGTCTTTTTTATAAGAAGAGCCACACCTTCGTTTTCAGCAGCTTTTCTTAAGTTGGATGAGGCAACAACTTTTTCCATACTTTGTGTAATTTCAGGGCCAAAGCTCAAGTCGGTTATCTGTATGTCATGCAGCGCATAACCCCACTGCTCTATTTTCTGGTCTATGTTTCCTTTTATTGCAGATGCCATTTCCTGCCTGACTCCAAGGATCTCATCCTGATTCTTGTTTGCCACGAAAGCTCTGACTTCGCCTTCGATTTGTTTCTGTAGTGCCAGAATGAATTCCTGCTGAGAATTAAAAAAGAATGCAGCATTCTGAACGGTTGTATCTGCTCCGTTAGCCACCGAATATTGAAGCATGGCTTTAAAATAGACATATGCCTGATCTTTTGTTATGGCTTGAAAATTCACTTCCATTGCCCTGTTCTGAAGAGAAAGCCTTAAGAATTTGGAGTCAAGCGGAGACTTTACATGAAGCCCAGGAGCAAGGATTTTTTTGTATTTTCCGAATCTTGTAAGGACAAGCACATGTCCCTGCTGAACTGTAACAATATTTGATAATAGAAAAATAAGAATGATTACTGCCAGCGCTATTAATGCATACTGCATATTAATATAGGTTAATTAAAATACTAAATTAACCGTTCCCCCTTTTATGATATTTTTTGTTGACTTTAGTATATCATATAAAGAATAATAGTAAAAATATGTATAACATGGATTATATCTGATTAATTTCAATAAGTTCCTTTTTTACATCAGATAATAACTGTTCCATTCTTTTCTTATCGTTATCGGTACCATACATGTTACAGCTCAAAGTACATTTTCCATTATAGGTTGAAACAGCTATCTGAAAATAAGGATTATATTTTACAGCTCCTGTCATATATGCATCAGCTGTTTCTATCCCATCAAAAGACAGACTTCTGTTGTCGATAATACCTAAGTTTGTATATGAAACAACCGGTATTGTAAACACTTTAAAAAATAGTTTTTTTACTATAAAGAAAGGTAAAATTGTAAATGCAAATTCAAGAGTTATTATGGATTTAAGACAGCTGTCATCCGATTTTTGTATTTTCATTTGACTTGAAACCTTATTTAAGGTTTCAGCAAATAGTTCATTTTTATTTATTATGACATCGCATATAAAGTTACTGGTTAAATTGCAAATTCCCGTTTTTGTGTTATCACGCACATATTTTCTTAGATCTACAGGACATGGCAGTATAATCTCTTCATTCCCCGTTTCTTTATTGAGTACCCTGGCATAAGCAGTCAGAATTATGTCATTTAATGTTGCATCATGATTTTTGGCGTATAATTTCAACCTTGCAATTTCTTCATTTGATATTTCTGTTGTTATAAATAAAGGATTTTTATTATCTCCTTCAAAACTAATGTTGTATTTTACTTTTTGCTTGGATAAATCATGTTTTGAAAATAAAATTTTAAGTTTCTGATATAAGCTCAGTCCTGAAAAAAGCTGCTTTGCACTGCGCTGATTGAATTCAAGCTGCGGAAAATTATCAGGATTGCCTTTTAGGGAATTATATATATTGCACAGCATATACAAATAATGCTTGAAACCTGCGCCGTCACAAATCATATGGTTTATAATTATGCACAGTGAATCCTTATTCAGCTCTCGAACTATATAAATTTTTATTTGAGGTTCATGTGAAATATCAATAGTATAACCGAGAAGTTTTTGAATAAGGCATTCTACATTTTCTTCCGACTTTATAACTTTAACAAAGTCCTTAGAGGTAAAATTCTTTTTTATCCAATAGGGTTTGAATTTTGTTTCAACGAAGCAGCTGTCCAGCAGCGGTATGGCTTCAATAGATACCTTAACTGCCCTCTCAAGTATTTTATCATCTATGCAGCCTTTTAATTCTATTAAGCAGTGAATTAGTGGCTCATGTACCGTTCCATATAAATACTGCATCTTATCAAAGGGAACTGCCTTGATCTTTTTTAACTTATTCAATAGATGACCTCCCTGCTGTTGAAATAACACATCTATACATTTACTTTATTTCAATACAATATATACTGTCAACATTTGAAAACAAAAAAAATACAGGCCTATTAGACCTGTACAAATGAGGGGTAAATCTATTTACTTTATTACTTTCAAAAAGAATAGTATAATCGCCAACGTACCTACAATAAACCTGTATACTGCAAAAACGCCGAAACTGTTGCGTTTCAGATAATTTAAAAGAAACCTTATGCTTAGTATTCCAACAACTGCAGCAGTTAAAACAGCTACAATAAACGGAGCTACCGGAATTTTTGCACTACCAAGGTCTTTTGCATGGAACAGTGCATCACCTAGAATCAACGGTGCAGACATTAAAAATGTAAACCTTGCTATACTTTCTCGTGTTATTCCCAGTGCCCTTCCTGCCGACATGGTAGCTCCTGAACGGGAAACACCGGGAACTACTGCAAGCACCTGAGATATACCTACCAACAGGCTTCTGGAAACTCCAATTCTGTGCAAATCAATTTCATTTCTACCAAGCTTGTCGGCTGCATATAGAACAATACCCATTATAATTAACATCAGGCCTATTAATGCAGTATTGTTGAAGCCGCCCATATATTTGTCCAGAGCAACTCCTGCTATTCCTCCAGGGATAGTAGCAAGTACAAGAAGCCAGAAAAGTTTGCCGTCATTGGACTTGGGTTTTGTAAATCCGGCTCTTATCAGTCTTATCCAGTCCTTAATAAAAAACAACAATACTGCAACTGCAGTTCCCAAATGTAAAGCTACATCAAAAACCGTCCCTGGGTCCGTACCAAACAGCTTTGAAAGAAAAATAAGATGTGCTGTACTGGAAATTGGAAGAAATTCACCTATCCCCTGTACTATTCCATAAATAATTGCCTGAAAAATTGTCATGGTTTATCTCCTGTTCCTTATGCTTCTGCAAATTTTTCATTGAAATTTACAGTAATCATCCTTATTTTATTAGTTTAACCTTAAA
>JAUZPR010000002.1 GCA_030705825.1 Bacillota bacterium
AAAAGAAGAAGGCTTGTTGTAACAAACAGTGATATCAATAATATATAAATAAGATAAGTAGAAAAGCTCGCTCCCATTTAACCATCCTCTGAATAAAATTAATCCGGCATCTAATTTAAACCAGATATATTTTATCATACTTATTAATATAAATATCCGGATAAATCAAATTAATAGAAAGTAAATGAAAATATCAAGGTATGGATTCATAAACCTGACGGGCATGCGAATTTGACGGATCAAGCCTGTAAGCATCCTTCAACTCACTTTTCGCGTTGTTAAAATCTTTAAGGTTATAGTAACATAAACCCACCAAATAATGCCCTCTGGCAGGATTTAAATTCACAAGAGCCTTTGCATATGCTTCGGCTTCTTGGGCTTTTCCCTGATTAATCAATGAGGCCGCTGCAATGTCATTTCCGTACATCCGTATGTTATTATCCCTACCGTCCAGCTTCAAAGCTTCAAGAGCAAACTGTCCGGCTTTATCAAACCTGCCTTGGTTGTAAAAATCCTCCGACTTGTTTATTTTGTAATATGCAACATTCGAAGGCTTTGTAAAACCAAAATATGTGCCTGCCACCGCCAAAAAGATTGTCAGGCACAAAACAGCTGTTCTCCGCATGTTTACCTGCTTGCTCACTGCCAGGCCTACTGCATACGAAGACAGATAACCGCCTATCAAACCTCCAAGATGTGCAAAATTATCTATTCCGGCATTTGCAAACCCATAAAAAAGATTGAAAATGATGGTAGTTGCTACAGCAGCTATAAATGAGCCGTTAAGATTTCTTCTGTTTTTCTGCCATATATATACCAGCGCACCCAGCAAGCCGAAAATAGCACCTGATGCCCCTGCCGAAGGAGTATTCGAGAATATGAAGCTCCCGATATTTCCAAAAATGCCGGCTGCCAGATAGATAAATAAAAATCTTCTTTTTCCAAAGATGTTTTCAACCATCGGACCTATGGAATACAGTGAATATGTATTTACCGCCAGGTGAATTACAGACAGGTGTATGAATACTGGGGTAAAAAGTCTCCATATTTGTCCCTGTATAATAAGTTCATTGTATTTTACCCCAAACAGAGTATAAACCGAATCGTCTGACGCATGGGTAAAAAATTTGTACAGCATCATTGCTATCCAGACAAGTATATTGATTCCTATAAGAGAATAGGTCAGTACAGGAATGTTTTTTTTAACCTGCATTCCAGTATCTTCCTTATACTGCTGCGGATTTTGAATCAGACCGAAATCACTGACCAGTTCTATGGTCTCATCTACATCTTTATTTACAATGTCCTGTAAAAAGCCGTCCAGACCATCAACAGCCGCAGGGATCTTGAAATGTCTTGTTACTTCCTTATTATCCAATCTGACGGTATAACAGACATAGTATTTTTTTCTCAGGAACTTCATGCTTTGACTGTTTTTTATTACATTGAGCTTATCTTCAGGAATATCCCTGTTGAATATAAAAATTTCAACAAAAATATTTGAATTATTTGCATTCATGGATGCAGAAACATCCATATTCAATTCCATTCTTTGTTTAATCTGTTCTGCTGTAAAGGCATCTCCATCAACCGTCTCCAGCACCATCCAAGCCCCGTGGGTGCTTTTCTGAAGGAGAAAGGCATTATCAAGGCTTATTGTTCTTCCTGCCTCATCTCTTATGAATTGATACTCTTTAGCGGTTATCAGATTATTTACCAGTAATTTTAAAAATTCCTTATTCACCTGTCGCGACCTCTTGTTCTTTTGGAATCTGCTGCTTTTTTTCGTTTACAGTAAGGCAAATTCTTGCCGTCTTTATGATGTTCCATGCATTTTTCGCACTGGCCATGTCTTTCACACCTCTTCTTCGGGCAATTACATGTATCCAATCCGTTTTCCAGCACTAGAATCACCTGCCTGCATCAATATAATAAAAGAATATCATACATTAGAATATCCTGCACATTGTAAAATAAAATTCTTTTTATTCCCTTTTCCTACTGAACTTCATAAAGCCTTTACCAGAAACACCAAAAAAAAAGAATAACATATACGTTCCAGTAGGAAACAAACCCGTAAAACCATCTCGGTATTTACGGGTCTATTTTTCTCCTGGTACTTTCTTATATTAAACCTCTTCTGCTATAGAATTGTAAAAATTAATGTAATTATTGTCCTTGGAATTTTTAAGAAATTAATGATGGAATAATCTTAAGCCGGTCATACACATAATTATTCCATACTCGTTACATGCCTCAATTACAATGTCTTCCCTAACAGATCCGCCAGGTTGGGCTATATATTTTACGCCGCTTTTGAAAGCTCGGTCGATATTATCCCTGAAGGGAAAGAATGCATCAGATCCAAGAGCTACGTTTTTCATACCCTTAAGCCATTCAGCCTTTTCCTTTTCGGATAACCTCTGAGGTACTTCTTCAAGTAAATCCTTGAGCATATTAAATTCATAATCTGTTGTATCATGTCTGACAAACAAGTCTTTTGCATTATCCTTGTCAGGTCTTCTAACTCCCGGTTTAAATTTCATGTTCAGTACTACCGGATGTTGTTTGAGGTACCATATATCCGCTTTTTCCCCTGCCAGCCTTGTACAGTGTATTCTTGACTGCTGACCCGCTCCACAGCCGATAACCTGTCCTTCTGAAACAAAGCAGACTGAATTTGATTGTGTATATTTAAGAGTTATCATTGCCAGTATAAGATCCTTTTTGGCTTGCTCCGGAAGCTCTTTATTTTCTGTTACAATATTACTCAAGTGTTCATAAGAAGGTATACAGTTATTTCTTTTTTGAATGAACTCAATACCGAATACAGATCTTTTTTCTGCATCCCCAGCTTCATACGATGGATCTATTTTTATAATGTTGTATTTTCCGGATTTTTTCTGTTTCAGAATTTCCAATGCCTCATCAGTATAATCTGGTGCAATAACTCCGTCGGAAACTTCCTTTTTCAAAACCATTGCAGTTGATTTATCTACTATATCGCTCATTGCAGCCCAATCACCAAAGGATGACATCCTGTCTGCACCTCTTGCACGGGCATAAGCCGATGCCAGAGGAGACAGTTCGAGGTCCTCCAGCATATATGCTTTTTTCAATTCTTCGGTAAGAGGTAATCCCAGAGCCGCACCGGCTGGACTCACATGCTTGAAGGATGTTGCAGCAGGCATGTTTAAAGCTGCTTTAAGCTCTTTTACAAGCTGCCAGGAATTTAGTGCATCGAGGAAATTAATATACCCCGGATTGCCATTCAAAATCTCAAAGGGCAGTTCTCCAATGGAAGATCTAATTTCTGCCGGTTTTTGAAGCGGGTTGCATCCATACTTTAATTCATATGTTTTCATAATCTACCCCCTAAAAAATAAGCCGCCCGGGTATATATTTCTACCCAGGCGGCCGATATTCTATATCAATACTTTTAAGTACGATATTTTTCATCGCTTAACCATGCTCCCTATTGTTTATTCAATAAATCCGCCAGTTGCATGGCTGCTTAAATTGTCACTTTTAGTATATTTTATTTTATTATGTATTGCAATAACAAATCAATCTTTCTTTTGCTTATATGCTATACCGTCAATCTGGACCTTTAATCCGTCAGGCCCTCCAACATGTGCAAAGTCTGTGGAAATTGTTTTTCTGGCCGGATAATTTCCTTTAAACCGCCTTTTAAACACCTTTTCCATAACAGGTATATCCCAGACATCTCTAAGTAAAACATCAACCTTAACAACTGAATCAAGGGTTAAATTGACCTCCTTGAGCCTGTCACTCATATTGTCAAGTGCACCCTCAACCTGGCTTTCTACCGATTGCCCTACATTCCCGACACAGAATGTCAGAAATACGAAATCACCGACTTCAACGAATCCCGAGTAGGCGTATTCTTCATTAATCTCATGTCTTATTATTTCTCCCATATACATACCCCTTTAGCTTTAACAATTATTTCAAATTATTTCTTGAATTTTTCCAGCCTTTTCCGTGCCTCAGGTGAATAATTTAGCACTCTATCAACCTTAGAACAGCTGAATGATGTACACTGGCTGCAGTTTTCAAGTGATTTTCCCGAACTGCAGCTCCTTATCTCACACACCTTGCAATAACCGAATACCACATCTGACTTGCAACCCATACATACCAGGTCTTCAGCCTTGATGTCGGCATTATAAGCCTTTCCCCATTCTAAAGCAGTCTTTTTTCTAAGTTCATCATCGTTGTTGATTGTTGCTATGTAGGCAGGACACTCATTACATAATAGACCGCAGTATGCAATAATTTCACTCATACTTAACCCTCCTAAAATAATCCAAGAACATATGTTCGTTTACATTGTATCACTAAACTTTACCACATGCAATAGGGATATATTCAAACTCCATAGTATCTATAAAAAAATGGACACGTGTGTCCATTAGGCTGTAGGCTTATCTTTTTACTCCTCATCTGCTACCTAATTCAGGCTTATTTCCATTGTTTAGCCAATCCAGAAATTCATTTTCTGTAATTATCCTTACGCCAAGTTCCTTTGCCTTCTTATTTTTTGAAGAGCCCGAAAGGATATCATTATTGATCAGGTAATGAGTCTTTGATGTAACAGACCCGGTGACCTTCCCGCCCTTTTCTTCAATTATATCCTTCAGTTCGTCCCTGTTTTCGAAGTGTTCCACCGTACCTGTAATCACAAAATTTATGTTTTCAAATATCAGTTTCTCTGTGGCGGCTTTAACAGCTTCAAATTCTATTTCCTCAAGAATGTCACCTACTATTATCCTGTTCTTATCATCATTAAAAAAGCTTACGTAGGCATTGGCCATAACCTCTCCGATACCGTTAACCTCAAGTAGTTGTTCATAGGTGGCATTTTGAACATCATTCCAATTATAATTGAATTTTTTGCATATGAGCTTGGCATTTGACAGACCTACGTTGGGTATGCCCAATCCGTAAAGAAGTCTGACAGTACTTGTCTTTCTGGAGGTATTTATGGCGGAGGCCAGCTTGTTAAAGGACTTCTCTCCGAAACCCTCCATCCTGACTATCTCTTCCTTGTGTTTGACTATATGGAATATATCTGCCAATTCCCTTATAAACCCTTTATTTATGAATTTTTCTATAGTTGCCTCTGATAATCCCTCAATGTTCATTGCATCCCTGCTGACGAACAGAGAGAATAATTTGATTTGTTTGGCGGGGCAGTCGGGGTTAATACAGTAAAGGCTTTTTACATCATTATTCTGCTTTACAACGGCTTTCCCACCGCAAGCCGGACAGGTCTCCGGTATTTTTGCCATACCACTCCTGGTCAGATTGTCATGTACCTGTGGAATTATCATGTTAGCCTTATAAACACTGATTGTATCACCTATTCCAAGCTGAAATCCTTCCATTATACTGATGTTGTGCAGGCTTGCTCTGCTTACTGTTGTTCCTTCAAGTTCAACAGGCTCAAATATAGCCACTGGATTTATCAAACCTGTTCTTGAAGCACTCCACTCTATCTCGGTTAATTTAGTTTCCTTAATTTCATCACGCCACTTGAAAGCAATCGAATCTCTTGGAAACTTAGCCGTTGTGCCAAGGGATTCCCCGTAGGCAATGTCTTCGAAAGCCAGTACAAGCCCGTCTGAGGGTATATCATTTTTCTCTATGTTTTCAGCAAACCACTTTACTGTTTGTTCTATGCTTTCTGAAGTTACTCTTTTAAATTCCACGACATCAAAGCCTTGACCTTTCAGCCATTCCAATTGTACTGTCCTTGAATTCCCGAATTCCACATTATCAGCCTTGACCAGTGAAAAAGCATAGAAATGAACATTTCTCTCCGAGGTTACCTTGTTATTTAACTGTCTGACCGAGCCGCTGCAAAGATTTCTTGGGTTTTTATATTTCTCGTCTATATCTTCAATTTCCTCGTTTATTTTTTCAAAATCAGAATAGCTGATAACTGCTTCTCCGCGTAAAATCAAATCACCCTTGTGAGAAATATTAAGCGGTATATTTTTAAAAACCTTGACATTGCTGGTTACAACTTCGCCGACTTCCCCGTTTCCTCTTGTTATTGCCTTGATTAAGTTACCATCCCTATAAGTGAGAACAATTGTCAAACCATCAAGTTTCCATGATAGGATTCCTTCCTTGTTTCCGAGCCATTCTTTTAAATCAGTTGTCTCCTTTGTTTTATCCAAAGACAGCATAGGTTTGTCATGGGGCTCTTTAGGCAGATTTGTAAGCAGCTCATAACCTACTTTTATTGAAGGACTGTTGGATAATACTATTCCGGTTTCTTTCTCAAGCTCCAGTAATTCATCATACAGCTTGTCATATTCAAAATTAGTCATAATCTCGGTATTTAACTGATAATAAGCTTTTGCAGCTTCATTCAATTTTCCGATCCTATCTTTCATTTGTTGAATTTTATCCATATAACAGTTGCCCTCCGGTTATGTTTTACTTTTTTATAATATATTTATCTGATATTTGCTGTTTTTCCCATTCTTCTTTTTCTGCCTGAAGATGTCTTTGATTTTTTAAGGACTGCATATACAGCTGCTATGGAAATTGCCAGCCAAATCGCTCCCCAAACCAAGGAAGGAACATGTGTAATTCTGGCAAGATTTACTGCGTCTGTAACCGGCTGCTTACTCCAGCCGTTTATAATATGTAATTTGGTGTTAATCTGCAACAGTATTGTATCTACAAACGTATCATAAATTGCATAAGCTGCACTAGCCACACCGATGATATCAATTACCCAGTCAGTAACCTTTTCATTCTGCAGCATGTAAATTAAAAGTACAAATGCAGTAAATATTATTGAATATATCAATGTAGAACCATTTGAAGAGTATTTTATTGAAACTCCCAGAAATAATATTGCCAGTGTTCCAAGAATATATTTCTTAAATGATGTCCGCTTTAAATACAGAATCAGTACAGCAAACAGTACACTTCCGAGATACCCGCCATTTGCCGCCATAAACTCGGAAAACCACCCTTTAGTGTGAACAATGGTATATCCACTTTCATTCATGTTCACATTAAAGGAACTTATTCCTCCTCCGAACATGAAAGCCATAAGAGCATGTCCAAGCTCGTGAAGATAAACGGTAAAAATTTTCAGAGGTTTTATAATAATTGTATTCCAAAGTATAATTATTGCAATCAAAATCAATAAATATCTGGGAATTTTTATCTTCATAATTTCCCCCTTAAAGAAGAACAAAAATGGCTTAAATAATTCCGCCGGGTTCTGTGGACCCGGCGGAAAAATCCCATATAAAATTATACATTGGAGACATTAAAAAAGAAAGGTTTTCCTGCAAGAGCTGCTTCAGAAGATTATTGAAGTCCTTTTTATAACTTGTGTTTATTTCCCGATTGCTTAATATATCAGGGTACCAAATCTGTTGAATATTCGTAGTATATATTTTTTTAGTCCAATTAAAGTACATTTATTATTTAATAACTGTTACCTGCTTTTTTACGGTTTAAGTCTATCATTAGTACCCTGATAATTCTCTCTGCTGCAGCTTCCAAAAGCTGTTTCGAATTTTCAAATGCCTGTTCAAGAGACATTGGTTTATCAACTATAGAGAATATTGCATCAAAACCGTTATTGTAAAGTTCCTCAAATCCTGTACCTAAACTCCCGGCAATTGCAATAACCGGAAGATTATATTTTTTTGCAATTTGAGCAACACCGTATGGAGTCTTGCCGAATTTTGTCTGGAAATCCATTCCGCCTTCTCCGGTTAATACAAGATCAGCGTCTTTTATTATATTTTCAAGTCCGGTCAATTCAATAACCAGGTCAATACCTTTTTTCATTTCCGCATTAAAAAAAGCTATCAATGCAGCACCCAATCCTCCGGCAGCTCCTGAGCCTGCACAGTCAATAACCGATTTCCCGGCAGCTTTCTCTATAAGCTTTCCGAAATGGTAAAGGTTTTTGTCCAGGATTTCAACCATATTTTTGTCTGCACCTTTTTGAATCCCATAAATATAGGATGCTCCGTTACTTCCGCACAAGGGATTATCCACATCGCAGGCCACGGTTATTTTAGATTCGCTTATTCTGCCGTCAAAACCCGACAAATCAATTGTTGAGACTTTTGACAGACTTTCACCGCCATAACCGATTTCATACCCGTTAATATCAAGAAGCTTTGCCCCGAGTGCTTGAAGCATTCCCGCTCCGCCATCGTTTGTAGCACTTCCTCCGATGCCCAGTATAAAATTTCTGCAGTCCATATCGAGCGCACCTTTTATTAGTTCACCGAAGCCATATGTGGTAGTTTTCATCGGATTGCGTTCAGAAGCAGAAAGCAGCATTAATCCTGACGATGCAGCCATTTCGATTATAGCCGTATTTCTATCTTCCAATATTCCCATGAAAGATTCTGTAGGTCTGCCTAATGGATCTACTACCTTTTTCTTTACAATTTTGCCTTTTAATCCTTCTACCAGAGATTGTACAGTACCTTCTCCGCCGTCTGCCATAGGAACCTTGATTACTTCAATGTCGCAGGAAGCTTTTTTTATTCCTATTTCTATATGGTTGGCAACTTCATTGGATAAAAGGCTTCCCTTAAACTTGTCAGATGCCACTACCACCTTCATATTTATCACCTTTTCCGCTGCTTTGAATATTAAATGAACTTTTCTCTAAGTGAAAGATTTCGAGTCAATTCATTTTAAAAACACTTTCAAAGTTTATAATGAAACATTTTCAAACAGCATGGAAATACCCTGTCCACCGCCTATACACATTGTAACAAGCCCTAATTTTGAATTTCTTCTCTGCATTTCATACATAAGCTTGACCGGAAGAATTACACCTGTTGCTCCAACAGGGTGACCAAGAGCAATGGCTCCTCCGTTTACATTAACTTTATCGGTATTCAATCCAAGATCATTAATAACTGCAACCGATTGTGAAGCAAAAGCTTCATTTAATTCTATCAGATCAATATCATTAACATTCATTTTAAGTCTTTCCATGAGTTTCCTTGTTGAAAGAGCAGGTGCAAAACCCATCAGTTCAGCTTCATTTCCTGCTACTGCAAAACCTTTTATTGACATAATAGGTTTAATTCCAAGTTCATCTGCTTTTTCCCTGGACATAACAACTACAGCCGCTGCACCGTCATTAATTCCGGAAGCATTTGCTGCTGTTACACTGCCGCCTGCTTTGAATGCCGGTTTCATTTTGGACAATTTTTCTAATGTAAGTCCTCTGCGCGGGTGTTCATCGGTACTGAACCACTCTGTTTTACCTTTTCCGACAGGAACTTCAACCGGAACTATTTCATCCACAAATTTACCGTCATCAAGAGCTTTTACAGCCTTTTCCTGGCTCAGAAAAGCAAATTCGTCCTGTTGTTCACGTGTAACACTATATTTGTCTGCAACGTTTTCTGCAGTCATTCCATTGTGAAATGGTCCCAAAGGCCATGTGAGTATATCAATCAAACCATCCTCAAGGTTTCCATGCCCCATTCTGTAACCGAATCTGGCTCCCTTTACGTAATATGGCAGCTGACTCATGTTTTCGGTTCCGCATGCTACAACAATATCAGCATTTTCTGTCTGTATTTTCATCACTGCATCTGCAATTGCTTCAAGACCTGAACCGCACTGTCTGTTAACCGAGTAGGCAGTAGTTTCCAATGGAAGTCCGGCTTTTAACGAGCACATTCTTCCTATAAATCCGTTTTCTGCAATTTGTCCTACATTTCCAACTATAACTTCATCAACCAGTTTACCATCAATATTTGATCTTTTTATAGCTTCTTTTATTACTATAGCTGCAAGGTCAGTGCAGTGCACATCCTTAAGACTTCCACCAAAACCTCCTATTGCAGTTCTTGCCCCGCTTGTAATTACAATTTCCTTAAAACTGCCCATACTTATGACCTCCCCGTATTTTAACAATGTTTTTATTTTATTGCCTTAGCTTAGGCGCTTTAATGTACAGAATAACCAATATAACAAGTAAGATAATTCCCTGAATAAGTGACCTTACCCCTGCAGGCATTCCTATTGCAACCAGAATGCTTGTAAGAAGGACAAGTACTATAGCTCCCAATGCTCCGCCAACAAGGGTTCCTTTACCGCCTGTCAGCTTGGTACCCCCAATTACTACAGCGGCTATTGAAAGCAGCGTATAATCATTGGCCATCTGAAGCTGACCGCTACCGGCATACCCTACCAGGAACATCCCGGCTAGAGCTGCAATTATTCCGCCTAAAACATATGACGCAATTGCTACAATATTTACATTTGTTCCAGCAAGCTTTGCAGCATTTCTGTTGCTTCCTACAAGATAAACCAGTTTACCGAATTTTGTTTTTCTTAAGACTAATTCCATTAAAACAATTGCCAGAATTGCAATAATCAATAATACCCTGACAGGTCCAAACACTCTCTTGCCGACTCCCAGAAGAGCAGGAGGAATAGTTACTGAAGGTTGGCCGTTTGTATAACCTAAAGTCAATCCGTTTACTACCGATGCCATAATAAGTGTCATAACCAGCGGCGGTATTTTGATTATTTGTGATCCGAAGCCGTTTATAAATCCAATAATTCCACCTATCAGAACCAGAGCAGCTATCATCAGAATAATCCGTCCTGATTGTCCCTTTGATATCATTGGTCCTATCAAGGCACCCATGGACATTATCGCTCCAAGTGACATATCTATACCTTCGCCGCCCGAAGTTATAATCAATGCCTGGCCGATTGTGGCTATTGCAAGAATACTTGCAACCGTCAGTAAATTACCTATGTTGCTTATGTCCGCAAAACCCGGACTTAAAATCTGTCCTATAATCAATAACGCTACACTGGCTATTATTGAAGGAAAAAATGTTTTCAAATTAGTAAGACCTTTCAGGCTAAGTCCATTTCTACTCATCTTTTCACCCCGTTCCTTAAGAATATATCAAGCTTTATTCATAAATTTCCTGCTAAGTAATGTAGCTCCTATAACTCCTACAAGGATTATTACTCCTGAAAAGAAATCCTGGTAAAAAGGATTAATTTTAGCAGAAAGGACTGTAGTTATTACAAGTCCCAGGAAAAGTGCACCGAACACTGACCCCAGAATACTTCCCTTACCGCCTGAAAGCGATATTCCTCCGATTACGCAGGCAGCAATTGCACTTAATGCCAGAGGAAGTCCTGCCAGGGGATCTCCCGATCCGATACTTCCTGTAAGGCACAATGCGCCTATACCTGCAAGTAATCCCGAAAAGCTGTACATGAAAAGTTGTGTCCATTTTACCGGCACAGCAGACATGTATGCCTTTTTCTCATCTCTTCCCATTGAATACAACCAGATCCTTATAGGGCTGTATTTAATGGCTACCCAAATCAGAAGAGCTGCTACTATTATGAATATTGGAGCCGGAAGGCCAAGGAAAAGGCTGTTATACCAGTTTATCAATCCCATTGGTGCCGATCCTCCGGGTGTAGGCATTATCCATAAGGCAATACCGCCAAAAACAGAGGTGGTGGCAAAAGTGGCAAGCAGGGGCGGAACTCTGAAAAATCCTACTATTATACCGTTTATCACTCCGCAGACCAACGCAATGACTAAACCCACAATTGCTGCTGAGCCGAATGACCAGCCATTGCCAACCAGGGATATGAATACAACATTGACCAAACACGTGATAGCACCCAGCGAAATATCTATGCCTCCGCCTATCAGAACCACCGATACTCCAATTGCAATCAGTACAAGAGGTGCATTAGCCGTAAAAAAACCTATCATAAATCCCGAGGTCAAGAATCTTCTTGTAATGAATATGTTTAAGATAACAAATAGTATAAATAGGGTTACTGCAGGCAAAAATGTCATTTTGGAAATGCTTTTTAGTACTGAAGACTGTTTTTTGTCTGTACCATGGGTTATCATTTATTTCCTCCCCCTTTCGGCATTGAGTAGGCAATAATGTTCTCCTTGGTAATATCTTTTCCCATTAGTGTTTTTACAATATTGCCCTCATACATGACAATTATTCTGGACAAATGCGTATGCTTGGTCAACTCAACCAGCTCTTCATCGTCACTTGAAACCATCATAACTGCTGAACCGGCATCGGCTAAATCCCTGAATATCTTATGGATGTCTCTTCTTGCCTGAACATCAATACCTTTTGTAGGGTCATCTGCAAGAAGAACCAGCGGCATAGATGAAGTCCATCTTCCGATTACAACCTTTTGCTGATTTCCTCCGCTCAAGGTTGTAATCTGCTGTCTCGTGCTTCCAAATACAACTCCGTAATCCTTCAAAAGTTTCATTTCATTAACCCTTGTTTTTTTAAGTACAAGATTATTAACAGCTGTAAGATTTTCCGAAACAGATCTTTCACCGAATACTCCTTCTTTTTCCCTGTCACCCGATACAAATGCCAGACCTGACTTAACGGCTTTAATTGGTGAAGTTATATGTTTCTCGGTTCCGTCTATTTCCAGCCGAATTCCTCCCTGTAAACCGAAAACAGTCTTCAGGAACTCTGATTGTCCATGGCCCTGTAAACCGGCAATACCTATTATTTCGCCTTTTTTAACTTCGATATTGATTTTGCTGTCAAATCTAGGAAGCACCAAATCTTTTATATTCAAAATCGTCTTTGTATTTTCGTAGACAAGACTGTTATTTTCGCTTTCAAGATCTGAATCCTTTATATCTCTTCCGGTCATTAAGGATAGCAGTTCATTTTCATTCTTTTCATTTATTTTATAAGTTCCTACAATTTCTCCGTTTTTCATAACAGTTACAGTGTCACAGATCGAATATATTTCAGACATTCTGTGTGAGATAAAGATAACAGTACAGCCCTTTGCTTTTAAAGCATGGATAATTTCTCTAACTACTTCAACATCCTCTCTGTATAAAGCAGAAGTAATTTCATCAATAATCAAAATATCCGGCTGCTGGACCAAGGCTTTTGCAAATTCCACCATATACTGCTGATTAGGTGCAAGTTCGGAAATTTCTTTATCTAATAAATGTTCAAGCTTTAAACTCTTTAATATCTCAAAAGCTCTCTTTTTTATTTCCTTTTTATTTACAAACAATCCTCTGGTGACAGGTAACTGGCATATACAAAGATTCTCTTCAACTGAAAGATTTGTAAAAAGCCCTAATTCCTGAGATGTTATGACTATTCCGTGCTTCTTTGTATTTGATGGCGATTTGGTTTTTATTACTTTATCACGTATTTTTACCGCTCCGGTATCAGGACTTACTGCGCCGCCGATAATCTTTGCGATGGTACTTTTTCCTGAACCGTTGCCTCCTAGTAACGCCCTGATTTCTCCTTCCGCCACTGAAAGGCTGGCATTCTTCAAAGCAGTTATGTTCCCGAAGGTTTTTGAAATATTTTCGCAGGTTAATTTCATAATAGCCCCTCTTTCCCGAAGAGTTAACTTGTAGCTGAATATCAAGTTATCAGGCGGCTTTATAACGTTTTAGGTCTATAAAACCGCCTGACCTTATTTTTGTTTATTATTTAAAGAAGCTGTTCAACTGATCATCCGTTAATGTGGCATCCAGTGCTGCTGTAGAAGGCTGGCCCTGTCCAAGCTTAGCTGCGTCGTCAAGCTTTATAGCTTTTGTCAGGCTGTAGCCTTTCATCCATACTGCATTCGGATCGCCATCCTTAGTAACAACATATGGCGGGTCAAGCATGATAGCATTCTTAAGGCTTGGATTCAGAGGATTAGCCTGCATTACACCATCTTTAAGCTGTTTTCCCTGAAGAAGTCTGATTGTTATTCCAAGTACGTCTGCCGACATACCAGGCGCATACGGTACACCGATTGTGTTAAGATCAGGTGTCTGTGCCCATTTGTTGAGGAATCCAAAGGTATAGTCACCTGTCATAACCGGAGGCTTTTTACCTGCTGTTTCATAAGCTCTGAGTACACCTTCTGCCATAACGTCCTGTTCAAGTATTCCGTCAAAATTCTTATATGTGTTGATAAATGTTGACATTACTGACTGTGCTTCTGTTTCAGACCATTTGCCTGGTGCTGAAGCAAGTACTTTTATTCCGGGGTATTTGCTGAGAACATCCTTAGCTGCATTTACACGCAATGTATCTGCTGTATTTCCAGGCAATCCGGTAATTTCAACTATGTTGCCTTTTCCTTTTAACTGTTCTGCCATCCAAGTTGTCTGAATTCTCCAAAAAGCATCATTGTTACCTATAACTGCATAGGTTCCGTCATATGCTGCAGGGTCGTTTGTAATTATTACAAGAATCCCCTGTGCTTTTGCCTTTGCTATAACAGGTCCAAGTGAAGTTGCTGATACCGGGTCAATCATCAAAGCATCTACGCCGCTGCTTATCAATGTGTTTATCTGGTTGAGCTGTTGAGTTACGTCTGCATTACAGCTTACAACCTGAAAATCTTTAATTATTCCTGCATCCTTATACTTCTGGGCAGCTTTCTGGAAATCATCAACAAACTGGCTGCGCCATGTGTTTCCTATATAACCGTTGGCAAATCCTATTGTAAAACCGCTTTGCTTTGCTGTAGTACTAGCTGCTGGAGTTGAAGAACTGCTACTGGCTGCTGAAACCGAGTTTGAAGAACTTGTACCGGTTGAGGAACTGCCGCATGCTGCAAGGCTTAATACCAAAACCATTGCTGTTATTACTGCTAATACTTTAAAAACTGTTCTTCTCATAACTTTCCTCCTTAAGTTTCCTTAAATTTTTGGAATAAATACACCCGCAACTCTTTATATAATGCACTGGTTTCAATGAAAGCCGTGCAATTATATTAATGGTTATTGGTTTGCCTGCATGGTTGTATCATTATCCATTCTTGCTCAAATACCCCATGTAAGGCAAACAGATAATAGGACTCTTAAAACAAAGCTCATTTGCCTGAGTTAAAACCATTACAGATTACATAATTCAGATTTTTATTTCAGGGAAATCCGAGGTCTGAAATTTGCCGATCCCGGGTTCATGTCCGGGTAAAATGTATCTGGCACGTCTTCTGATCTGTTTATAGCTATCAAATATTTGATCGGCTGAAATCAGAATATTTGGAGGAAGATTTCCATTGATATTCTCAACCAGATTACATACATCTCCAGATACGCAAAGCACGCCTTTCTCGGTGTTTACCAATACCGACTGATGTCCTCTGGAATGACCGGGTGTTGAGAAAACCTTAATCCCCGGCAGTATTTCTTCTTCGCCGTTTGTGAAACGCCAGCTGAAGTAATTGACAGCTCTTGAGTCATATAATTCCTCAATGTAAAACTGCTGCTGATTGATTATGGAATTGAATGCACATTCCCATTCTGCTTGCTGAACATAAAATGTTGTATTTTTAAACAGATAGTTATTTCCGCAGTGGTCATAATGGAGATGTGTATTAATAACTATATCCACATCTTCCGGTTTCCAGCCCAAACCTTTTTCCATGGCTGCTTTCATTTCTTCATCCGCTTCCTGGTAGCAGGTCCCCAAGGTCTTGTTAACCCATTCCTTGCTTTGGATACCTGTGTCTATAATTATTTTATGCCGGTCATTATAAACAGCTGTAGACCACATAGGTATTTCAACCAACTGTCCATATCCTGCTCCTGATGTAAGAGATGACTTATCAACTACAAGCGTTCCCATTTTCAGTGATTTTACCTTCCATATCGGTGTCATTCCTTTTCCCTCCTTTCCCAGTATTAAGGATATTTTCTAGAGGATCATTCCTCCGCCCACATTAATAACCTCACTTGTGATATATGATGCTTCATCCGATGCCAAAAACGCTACGAGATTTGCTACATCTTCAGGTTTTCCCGCTTTTCCTGCGGGAATTTTCCCTATCATAATATCCCATACCTTTTCAGGTACTCCTCTTGTCATATCTGTTTCTATAAATCCGGGACAAATTGCATTTACAGTAACACCTTTAGCTGCCAGTTCCCTTGCAGCAGTCTTTGAAAGACCGACTACTCCTGCCTTTGATGCTGCGTAATTTGCCTGTCCGATATTGCCAAGCCAGCTTGCCGAAGCAATATTGATTATTCTTCCGTACTGTTTTTCTCTCATCAGCTTTGCAGCCGTCTGCACACAATAAAATGTACCTGTAAGATTGACAGCTATAACCTGATCCCACTGTTCCTGAGTCATCTTGTGCAGCATTCCGTCTCTGTTTATACCTGCGTTACATACCAATATGTCAACCGTTCCAAAGGCTGTCAATGCTTCTGTAAACATTCTTTCAACATCATCGCGTACTGCAATGTTGCCCTGAATTCCAAGTGCTTTGCCTCCGAGGGCTTCAATCTCTGCAGCAGCTTCTTTTGCATTATTTATATCAATATCGCTTATTACTACTGCTGCTCCTTCCTGTGCAAGCTTAAGGGCAATTCCCTTTCCAATTCCTCTTCCTGCTCCTGTTACTATTGCAACCTTGTTGTTCAGTCTCAAACCAAACACCTCCATCAATTTTTTCTATGCAATACTGTGTTAATTTCACAATCAACTATTTCAGCAATGTCTTTAAACCAAATTTACCTTCTGTAAACAACCTGGTATCCATGGTTTTAAGCTTCTTGTCAACAATAGGCTTGAATTCCATCCTATCAAGTATATCTTTCTTTAAATCAACTCCAGGTGCTATTTCTACCAGCACAGGGCCTTCCTTCCTAAGTTCGAATACTGCTCTTTCAGTTACAAAATGCATTCTCTGGCCTTTTTCCCTTGCTATTCTTCCGTTGTAGGATATCTGTCTTACATTCTTGACAAGCTTCTTTACAGAACCTTCGTTCATTATATTTAATTTCTGATCCTTGAAATCAACCTTCAAACCGTCTGTTGTGAATGTGGAGCAGAATATTACATGCTTTGCATTCTGGGTTATATCAACAAATCCTCCCGCTCCGGTACATCTTCCGGAAAGCTTTGTTGAATTGACATTTCCTTCAATATCCATCTCACCGGCGCCCATGAAGGTATAGTCAACACCGGCACCGTTGTAGTAATCGAATTGATAATGATGCTCTATCATGGCATACAGGTTTTTGCCTATGCCGAAATCTATTCCGCCTGCCTGGATTCCACCGTAAATACCCGATTCAACAGTTATCATTATATCGTCCAGTATTCCTTCCTCAGCTGCTATTGAACCTATAACATCATTTGGAATACCTGTACCCAGGTTTATGATTGCATTTTTGTAAAGCTCCATCATTGCTCTTCTGCCGATAAATTTTCTGATCGACATGTCCAGCGGTTTTAAATTATTCAGCGGAACTCTAATATCTCCGGAATATGCCGGATCAAAATACCAGGATGAGGTCTGTCTGTGGTCTGTTTGCGGGTTATCGCACACTACGATTGCATCTATGAAAACACCCGGAACAACCACACTTTTGGGATGAATCGTTCCTGTCTGGGCAACTCTTTTTACCTGGGCAATTACCTTGCCTCCGAATCTTTTTGCTGCAAGTACTGCCGGAAGCACTTCAAGCTTCATCGCTTCTTCATCGGTAGTAAGATTGCCCATTTCATCTGCCGTAGTTCCCCTTATTATTACATGGTTAAGAGGAATTGCATTGTAAAAAAGATACTCTTCGCCTTTTATATTGATTACGTCAATCAGATCGGGCTGTGATTTTGTCCTCTCATTCATTTTTCCGCCTTCAATTCTTGGATCAATGAAAGTCCCTATACCTACTTTGGACATCTTTCCAGGTAAGCCGCAGGCCATTGACCTGTACAGCTGTGCAATCTGTCCCTGGGGCATGCAATATGCTTCAACCTTGTTATTTTCAATCATTTCCATCCATCTTGGCTGAAGACCCCAATGAGAACCTATTATTCTTGAAACAAGGCCTTCGTGGGCAAAATGCTGGATACCGTCTTTTCTGTCGCTTTGACCTGCTGAATGGACCAAGGTCAGATTTCCTGGGCTGCCGGTTTCAAGAAAGCTCTTTTCTATAGCCTTCAAAATACTTTCTGAAGCGCTGGCCAGGGTCATTCCTATAGTTGCAATGGTATCTCCGTCATTTATAAACTTTACAGCCTCTTCGGCAGTAACAAAATTCGCTTTCACTAATCTCCCCCCCTTATACATTTAATTTAAGTACATATCTCTAAGCATTGTCTTACTTATCTTCCCGTTATTTGTATGAGGCATTTCTTCTGTAAACTGAATATATTGAGGTACCTTGAATTTTGCCAATCTTTCGGAAACCCATTTTTTAATTTCTTCTTCACTTGCACTGCAGCCCTGCTTCAGCGATATAATGGCTTTTGCAACCTCACCATACACCGGATCGGGCACTCCTATTAATGCCACTTCGTTTACTGCGGGATGATTATATATGACATTTTCTACTTCTATCGAGTAAATTTTTTCTCCCCCGCGGTTTATCATGTCTTTTTTTCTATCAACTATATAAAGAAATCCATCCTCATCTATCCTTGCATAGTCTCCTGTCCTGAACCACCCGTCAATAAAGGCATCCCGGTTCTGCTGCTTATTCCAGTAGCTGCAAAGTACATTGGAGCCTTTTACAAGCAGTTCTCCCACTTCATTACTTGCAAGTTCCATACCTTCCTCATCTATTATCTTGATATCGAAGCCAGGAATAGGCTTGCCTGAGGAGCCGATCTTGCCGGTTTTATAGACATCATCAGGCATTATTGTGGCAGGTGAACTGGTTTCAGTAAGCCCGTATACAGTATGAAAGTCCATACCGGGTATCCAGCTTTTCAGCTTATCCAACACCGCAGGTGGCATGTTTGCACTCCCACAGGCAGCTTTACGAAGGCTGGGTACGGTTTTTAAGCTGTCCGACTCTTCCAGGAGAAGGATAAAAACTGTCGGTGAAGCATGAAAAAAAGTAATTTTATGTTCATTTATAATTTTCAATGTGCTCCCGGCGTTAAAATATGGTTCAAATACAATGGTCCCTCCTATATGCACAAACAAGGCCATTAATGCAGCAAGTCCGGTTATATGGAATATTGGAACGGAAATCACAGTGCTGTCATCTGAAGTAAGTCCTAAAATCTTCTGGTAGCACATTATACCGTGAAGCAGGTTAAAATTCGATAACAAAGCGCCTTTCGGAGCCCCTGTAGTACCCGAAGTATATATAAGTACAGCAGGATCATCAAGGCCCGGAACCTCCAGTTTAATAAAACCTTTACTCCTTTTAACCAGGCTTTCGATTGTTTCTCCGATTTCCGGAATAGTCCCGGATCCGGATAGGATACACTTTTCAATTTTTGTATTGGATAAAATGTTTTTTACGTTATCCCACCATTTTGCATCCAAAATGAGGATTTTTGCTTCTGAATCTATTAAAAGACGTTCAATTTCAATTTGTTTTGATTTTGTACTGATAGGAAGAACAACAGCTCCAATTCTGGACAGCGAATAAAAAGCTGTGCAGAAATCTATGCTGTTTACCATCAGCAGCGCTACCCTGTCGCCCTTATTTACCCCATATGATGAGATCAAGCTTTCAGAGAGCCTGTCTGCTTCATTTTTAAGCTGTTCATAGGTTAATTTTCTTCCATTTTCTATAAATGCAGTTTTATCTGGAAAAACTTCACTGGATAGTTTTAGAGTATTATATAAATTTTTTGGTATGTTCTTAAAAGTATAATATTTGCCGGATTTTAAATTCAATTCAGTCATTTCAAATTTGGATTTACCGGATACTGCATGGCTGTCTATCACCGCAATACCTTCTTCCCTGTATTTTAAAGTTATTATTGTTATTTGTTATCCAAACCCGAATATACATATAAGCTTATTTAATTACATTAATTATTTTATTTGTCTACATAATCATTGTAATGACTGTTTATGTCCACTTGCTATACTATTATTATAGATGCATTCCAACAAGATTAACATGTCCTCAACAAACAAAAAAGAAACCGGTTTGATTTATATTTTTGTGTTTTAAATACAAATACTTCATTTGGCTGCCTTTACCTTAGTTCAAGCAGATTAATGGCTATATAGAGCATTGCACATTTATACGGGTTGTTTAAGTCAAAGCCGAATGATTCCTTAAACTTGTTTATTCTGTAATTGACGGTATTTCTATGAAGAAATAGCTTGTTTGCCGTTGTCTGAAGATTCATTCCACATTCAAAATAAACCTTTATGGTATTCATAAGCTCAACCGTATTATTGTCCATGCTGTTCGCAAGTTTAAGCAGCCCCATATTGGACAGGTATTCCTGCTTTTGGTCATTTGTCAGATTACTCATGAGCATCTGAAGCTTATAATCATCTACAAAAAACAGGTTCTTGTCGGGGTTAAGCTTCTTCCCAATGTCCAAAGCTTTGCTTGCAAGGATGTAGGATTTGTTATAGTCTTCAAATTTGTTGCATACACTTCCAATACCCATATTAAATTTCAATATATATTTTTTGCTCAATTCTTTCTGTAATAGCTTGCAGTATTCTTCTGTATCATCACTGCAGTTTTTCAGTATTACAAACCTGTCCATATAAAGGTTTATTGCCAGATCTATCCTAGGCTTTGAAAGTCCGTTAATAATATCTACTATATTTTGCTTGATCATTTCTCTTGTGACTTCAGAGTCTTCCCCATACTGCTCAATATATGAAGAAAAGAAATTTGCATCGGCAACAATTACTACTCTCGGTACGTCCAATTTAAAATCAACAAGCTGGCTCCTGTATGAAAACAGTTCCCTGTCTTCTTCCCTATGCTCCTTTATCAATTCCTTCGCAAAGTTCCTTACAGAACGTGATTGATATAATTCAATCTTCTTGCTTTCTTCGTTCTGTATCATCAATTCGACCAGTTCTTTTACAATAATTCCATAGCCTTCAACTTTGGAGGGCTCTCCTGAAATCCCCACGACACCGACAATCTGGCTGTTATAATAGATGGGAATGTTTATACCCTTTTGAGCTCCGCTATATATTTCCTTTTTATATTTATCCTCGTCAACAGTAATTACCTTGCGTTCATTAATTGCTGCCTTTGCTGCCTCATGAAAGGTCTGGATTCTGTCTTTGTCTCCCGAAGCAATAATAATTCCCTTTTCGTTCATAATATTTATGTTGTTTTCCAATAAATTCATCAGCCTGTTAACGATCTTCTGGCAATCAATGGTTTCAATTAACATTTTAGTGCACTCCCCTAAAAAAGCGAATGTCAAAACAGCTGCAAGGAATTGGCCTGGCAGCCTGTTGTTTTGTATTTTTTTATTATTAATATGGAATTAATGCAAATTATTTTGGTCTATTTAGATTGGAGTTAATTTAATTTGCATATGTACACGATTTGAAAACTACCATACAAAATCTGTATGGATAAATATATAAAGGTTTGACTTTCCAGTTACTAATTATAAACTGCCGGCTTTATTTTTTCAAGCTCTATACCATGGGAATATAAGACTTAGTTTACATATTTGGCTTCTGAACTGTATAATCATAAAACCCTCTTCCGCTCTTTCTTCCTGTATGCCCAGCCTTAACAAGGGTACGTATCAACGGGCAGGGCCTGTACTTGGAATCCTTAAACCCTTCATACAAGCCTTCCATTGTAGCCATCATAACATCTAGCCCTACAAAATCTGCAAGTTCAAGGGGACCCATAGGCAGGTTTGCGCCAAGCTTCATTGCCTTGTCTACATCTTCCGGCTTTGAACCTTCCATAACACAAAATGCCCCTTCATTCATCATAGGAACAAGTATCCTGTTTACAAGGAAGCCAGGCAGTTCAGGTGCGTCGACAGGAACCTTTCCTATTGTCTCACAGAAATCCCTGGCTGTGTCATACGTAGCTTGTGAGGTTTGTATGCCTTTTATAATCTCTGTCAGCTTCATTATGGGAGCCGGATAGAAAAAGTGGATTGCAATTACTCTATCAGGCCGTTCCGTTACAGATGCAATTTCAGATATACTCAAACCGGAAGTATTTGATACCAAAACCGCATTTTTACCAGCTAATTTATCGATCTGTGAAAACACCTGCTTTTTCAGTTCCATTTTTTCAGGTACTGCTTCAACTATAATGTCTGCTTCCGATATTTCTTCATAATGCGTACTGAAACGTAAGAAGGATAAAATTTCATTCATTCTTTCAGCATTAATCTTATCTTTTGACAAAAGCTTCTTAAGATTGGCTTTAACATTCTCTTCAGCTGTTTTTATCTGTTCTGGCAATATATCTATATTTACGCAGTCTATTCCAGCCTGTGCGATTGTTTGCGCAATTCCTCTTCCCATAAGTCCGGAGCCTATGACCGCTGCTTTTTTGATCTTCAAATTAAAACGACCTCTTTTCATTATTTCTAGCTTACTTTTAAATTATAGTACCGGCAGAGTTTTATATAAATGTGTGCTGTATACAAAAAAGATCAATTAATTTGAAGAAATTTTGTATTAAAATTAAAAAACCGTTCGTACATCGGCTTCCGCCTTGCGTACAAACGGTTAATATATAATGTTATAAATTACTTTTTAATGTCAGTCTCTGAGGAAATCATCCATTTATTGTCGGAATTGACCTTTGCACCCATCATTTGAAGGGCTTTTTCTGTAGCTGTTGCAAGGGAATGCGCTGCATTCTCCCTGAAATCAGGATCGCTCAGGTTGCTTCTGTCCGCACTGTTGGATATATATCCGATTTCCGCTATAATAGCCGGCATATCGGTCCTGTGAAGTACTGCCAGTTCAGGCCTGGATTTAATACCGTTATCTTCTGTTTTCAAACTGTCTACTATCTGTGAACATACGATGTCGGCAAAACGCTTGCTGTTCATGCCGTTCAGGTAAGGCTGTTTAGGTGCAAACAAAACCTCGGTTCCCTTAACCTCGGGATACTCGGGTAATTTATTTATATGAACGCTTATAAACAAATCAGCATGTTCTTTGTTTGCTTTATTGGCTCTGTCCTGCAGCCCCACATAATTATCCTTGTCCCGGGTAAAATCTGTTTTAATTCCGTCTTTCTTAAGAAGCTCCCCCAATTTTAGGGAAATATCCAAACATATATCCTTTTCCTTAAGATTAAAATCTGTTGCACCATCATCTATTCCGCCGTGTCCGGGATCTATAACAACTATTGCTTCTCTGGGTGCTTCAGCTCTTATCAGGGATAAACCTTCCTCAGTCAATCCGTTCGCATAGCTTTTTATATCTGTAGCCGGTAAAAGGTTGTGCTCAGACTTGACAAACGAGGAACAGATTATAACTATCAAAACAACTAATATAATAAAACCTGAAGCCCTGCTCTTCATATTGACCCCTTATCTCTTGAAAGTATAGCAATATGGGCAACTTATGACAAACCGGAATTTTTCTATATACATTTTAACCTACGACAGACATTAAATCAAACATAAGTTAAAGGGACTCCTTCTAATGTACATATCTGTTAACATCCTGAGTCCCGACTGACTGATGCAAGGCTATATTCAACCCGTTTGAAATTACCTTTGAAATTCTTTCAATCAGTTCGTCTATTTCTTTAGGCGTAACAATTAATGTTCCTATATATGGTTTAAGGACTTCCTGTATAAGTTGGTACTTATCGTTTCTGTCAATGCTTTTAAGCATATTATAGAAATCGGTTCCCTGTTTGGCCTGCTCAATCATGTTATCCAGAACAAGATCTATTGTATCATTTGCCATGGTTGCCGCATCCACAACTGTAGGCACCCCTATGGCTATTACAGGAATACCAAGAGTAGTCCTGCTCAACTCCATTCTTTTATTGCCTACACCTGAACCTGGTGCAATACCTGTATCTGCAATCTGAATTGTAGTGCTGACCCTTTCCATTTTCCTGGAAGCTAGAGCATCGATAGCAATAACCACATCAGGTTTTATCCTGTCAACGATTCCCCGGATAATTTCACCCGTTTCCATTCCTGTTGTTCCCAGGACACCAGGGGCAACAGCACATACCGGTCTGACTCCCTTTTCAACCTGTTCGGGAACATATTCCAGCAAATGACGTGTTACCATAACGCTTGAAACTACCTTGGGACCCAATGCGTCCGGTGTAACATCCCAGTTGCCAAGCCCCACAATTAAAATTGTAGATTTTTCCTTAAGCTTAAGTATTCCGGTCAATTCATTTGCCAGTACCTTGCATGTATCTTCGAAAAGTTCCTGGTCATTTTCCTTAAGCCTCGGGACCTCGATAGTTATATATGTTCCCATTGGTTTGCCTATGGACGCCTCTCCTGTGCGCGAAGTCACCCTGACTCTGGATATCCTTATATCTTCAGTGCCTGCATCTTCCACTTCAACCCCTGGAGGTTCATTTCCGCCTTGTGACTGCATATTGTCCCGCATAGCCTGCTGCTTGAAAATTTCATTAGCTTCCAAAACAAGATCTGTGGTTATATTTCTTTGCTGCATTAAATTATCATCCTTTCGCCATAATACAATAGTAAATATATTTTTACCCTATATATAGCTTTTAAATTCTCCTTGCAATTTAATATTTTTCATGGTAGAATATTCGATGTTGATTAAGCATTTAGAGGTAAAAACTGATATTACATAGAAATATAACCTTTAAATAAAATTCGATATGCAATTTACCGCAGGAGGTGAAAAAGTTGCCGAATATTAAATCTGCTATTAAAAGGGTAGAAGTTACAAAGGTTAAGACAATAAACAACACTGCCAAAAAATCAGCCTTGAAAACTGATATCCGCAAGGCTAAGGAAGCAATTGCCAGTAAGGATTCCTCTGCCGCTGAAAATGTCAAGAAGGCTGCTGTATCAATAGATAAGGCAGCAGCAAAGAAACTTATCCATAAGAACACCGCTGCGAGAAAAAAATCAAGAATAGCCAAGGCTCTTAATGCAGCAAGTAAATAAATCATTATAAACAAAAAACGTACTTACAAGTACGTTTTTTTATTTTAACGATTATTTACATATCAAGCTCTTAGGTTATTGGGGTCTGCTTTTTGCTTCAATGACCTCATGTACTTCATATTCATGTTTATCAGGGTCGTATGGCTTATCTTTATCAAAAACATATTCCTTATCATTATAAAAAATCATATTGTTGCTGATTAACCCTTTTTTCAGTAATTCCTGTTCCTGTATCTTCATAATCACCAACCCCTTTATATATTAATACCACCATATAAAAGGATTTAAATCAATTTTTACATAGGAACCCTTTTTACAGTTCAAGCAGAAAACTTTGCTATTAAAAGTTCTACTGCCATACGGTCATCCATTCTTCCGTTTTTAATTGCGATGTCCATCTTTAAGCTTTCCTTAAGTGCATCCTTAAGCTTTTCTATTGTGAAATTACCTGCCTGCTTGACAAGTTTCCCCGCTGCATAGGGCGTAACTCCCAGCTTAGAAGCAGCTTCCCCGCTGCTTACACCTCCCGAAAGCATTAGTTTCATTTCCAACACCTGCCGGAACTGTCTTGTTATCATGTAAAATATCTTTGGTACCGGTTCTTTTAAAACAAGCATATCATCAAGCAGCTTCATAGCCAGAATGCCCTTCTTTCCCGCAATGGCATCAGTTAGATCGAAGATTCTGCTTTTTACTGATTTTATACATATTTTTTCAACATCTTCCTCAGTTACTTTGGGCCTATCACCGGCGTATAAATTAATTTTCTCTATCTCATTTAAAATATCGTTCATAGCCTGTTCACAGCTGTCAACAAGCTTGGATGCGGCAGAATTCCCTATTTCCTTTCCATAACTTTTAAAAGCCTTCATAACCCATTTTACAAGCTCAGCCGGCTTCTGGAATGGGAATTCAACTATAAGGCCATTTTTTTTAATTATATCTACCAGTTTGAGCCTTTTATTGATTTCACTTTCATAAAAAACCAGACAAACATGCTCAGGCAGCTCTTTCATATAATTTACCAATTCATTGTTTTGAGTTGAATCCTGGCTGTCAGTATCATCAGATTTCTTTTTTGATTTAAAGAACGAAGAATCTTTAACAATAACAAGCTTCTTTTCAGAAAACACAGGCATGGTCTCACATGCTTCTATAACCTTACGCTCTTCAATTTTGCCTTCCAGGGTAATATAGTTGAGTGCCTTGAAATCTTCTTTTACAAGCAGCTTTTCCATAGTCTCGGTATAATATTTTTTTAAGTATTCCTCAGGCCCATAAAACAGATAAAGATTCTTTAATTTTTTATTCTTCAAATCTTCTTTTAAAATGTCCAAACTCATGCAATTGTACCATCCCGTTTATGTATGTATATCGTTTTCACTTCATTTTACAATTCTTTTAACCGATATGGTATTACCGTCCGACTTTAAAATGACAGCTCCAGACTGGTCAGTTCTGAAAATCCTGATATTATTATCTTCCAGCCTCGCCTGAACTTCCTGAGAAGGATGCCCGAAATTATTTTTACCAACACTGATTACCGCCATAACAGGCCTCACTTTGTTAATAAAATCCTTTCCGGTAGAGGTTGAAGATCCGTGGTGAGCTACTTTTAATACATCAGCTTTGAGATCAGTACCCGAGTCCAGAATAATTTCTTCAGCTTCGGTCTGTATATCACCGGTAAATAAAATGCTGACATCTTTATAGTGTAATTTTAACACTATGGACGAGTTATTTAAAGAAGATTCATCAAAACAAGAACCTCTAGCCGGATAAAGAACTTCAAAATAGGTATATTTGTCCAATTGAATTATATTGCCCCGGGAGCAAAGCATAACCTTAACCTTTTCATTTTGGGCTTCTTTCTCTAATAGGCTGAAACCCTTGGTATCATTATTGTCAGGTAATATAAGATTCTTGACATGAAAATTTTCAATTACGGGAAATAAACCCTGAATATGGTCGGAATGGCTGTGTGACGCGATAACAAGATCAATTCCTGTTATTCCCTGATCATAGAGGAATGGAACAACTACTGTGTCTCCTATATTGGGGCTTTTATTCATGTTGCTTGCATCACCCCCTCCGTCAATTAAAATTGTTTTTCCTGAGGATGTTCTTATAAAGGTAGAATCACCTTCCCCAACGTCCAGAAATACGACCTTCATCTGATGCCCTGATATGAGAGGTACAAATATTATAGCCGCTGTTATAAAAACAGCAATCATTGCCGCAGGCTTTGCAGAAGTACTATATTTAGGCCTGAACCAAAAAATATATAAAATAAAAACATAGTAGCCGGTAATCAGTAAAGCAGACGGTGTCGCAACTTTAATAACGGCAAAAGGCAGCTTTGCGGATAGTCTGGAAATATACAAAACAAAGGACAGTAAAGTACAATTTATCAAACCCACAGCCCTTGCCACCGGGATAAAAAGCTGTCCGCTTATTGCCATACCGAAACCCAATACTGTGATAATACCTAGCAGAGGAACTGCCAATAAATTGGATATGACCGAAACAAGGGATACTTTGTTAAAATACAGAGCTATAAGTGGTAATATTCCTATTTGAGCAGAGATTGTGGCAGCAGCAGTATCCTTTATAATTTCAGGTAAGTATTTAAAATTCAAAGCATTAACTATAAACCTATAGAACAGAACTAAAGAAAGTGTTGCGGAAAATGACAGCTGAAAGCCTATGTCGAAAAGGGTATATGGATTAAACAAAAGAAGCAGAATAGCAGCAAAGGAAATAGATGCATAAATATCCGGTTCACGTCGGATTATCTGGGCTATCAGAATTACTGCCGCCATTATGGAAGCCCTCATGACTGAAGGTGTAAATCCGGTTACCGATACAAAAACAGCAAGTATGATCAATATTAATACATTTGCTTTTCTTTGTCTGATTCTTAATTTTTTAAATAGAAAAACTAGTGGTGCTACTATAAAAGTAATATTCATTCCTGAAACGGCCATAATATGGGACAGACCGGCATCGCTGAAAGCTTTTTTAACATCATCCGACAGCCCATCAGTATAACCTATCAGCATACCGTTTAAAAGGCCTGCCTGTTCAGGAGGCAAGCATTTATTTATAACCGTTACGATATTGTTTCTTATAACCAGTCCAAATTTAATAAAAGGATTTGTACTGTTATAGCCTAAAACATTAATACATCCGTTTCCGGCAAACATTGTTGCCGAAATACCGGATTTTGCAAGGTACTGCCTGTAGTCGAAACCTCCCGGATTTCTGACACCCCTGGGTAGATTAAGCTGCCCTGCAGCGGTTATTTCACGGCCGTATCCCAATAACCCTATATCATTATTTAGTGGAACTGTCAAAAGAATTTTACCACTGATTTTTTGGTTTTTATCTGCAGAATTAAGTTCAATTGTTTTTAAAACGTAAGACACAGAGGTTTCCTTTATATCAGGAACTGATTCTATGACGCCTTTTACCGTGACAATTTTTTGTGAAAAATCTTCAAATCTCTTTGAGTTGGAGTTATCTAAGGACAAATACTCAAATGATCCTATCAGGAAAAATAATACCAGTCCAATGGATAGGATAAAATTCGGAACTATTTTCCCGAATAACAGCAGCAATACTGCCAGCCCGGCGGCTGCCATAACCACCGAAATCAGATATGAATGGCTCAAATTTGCCGTAATTATGCCTGAAATTAAAAATACACAGAAGAATACTATCGGTCTTTTTATCATTTTTTCCCTATCTGTTAAATATGTAATATAATGCATTATATTACATTATATTACATATTTTTGTGCAAGGGAATAACAAAAAAGCTCTTTCATCTGAAAGAGCTTTCATTCATCTGTATATTATAAAATTCTCCTTGCTGTGGAATAATGCGTGCTGTAATAGCCGGAAAAGCTTTCAATTACAACTCTTCCTACCGAGCTGGATGCTGCATGAATAAATTTGCCGTCTCCAATATAAATACCAACATGATCGATATAACTGTGATGACATTTAAAGAATATCAAATCTCCGGGCTTCAGTTGATCCTTGCTGACCTTCTCACCCTCAAGTGCTTGTGCTGAAGCGGTTCGGCTTAATTTAATTCCAAAATGTGAATAAACATAACCTGAAAAACCGGAACAGTCAAAACCCTTTGGTGAGGTGCCGCCATAAACATAAGGCGAACCTACATACTTTTTAGCGTATTCTATCAAATCAGCAGCCTTTGAACCATCTGTTTTATCAGTACCCGACCCGTTGGACTCTGCTGAAGATATTACATCTGCTGCACTTCTCGAAGCATTTGCATCCCTTAAGGAAACATAATCTGAACTTACCCAGCCTACAACACCTTCGGATGTTTTTACCTTGTACCAGCCGTCGGCTCTTGCATAGATACTGACCGTATTACCTTTTTCCACCTTGGCTAATATGGCAGATGAAGCATCTGCACTTTGTCTGACGTTCACAACACTTCCGGTAACAGTTCCGGTGCCTATGGTTGTATCCTTAATGGAAACGTAGTCGCTGCTCACCCAACCGGTAACATTATCATAAGTGACTTTATACCAGTCTTTTGAAGTATCTTTTATTGAAACCTGATTTCCCTGCTGAAGCTTAAGAAGAATCTTTGAAGATGTATCCGGTGTTTCACGCATATTAAGCGTATCACATGTTACCGTACCCACCTTGTTTTCATCTGCAAACGCAAATCCCGAACAGAAAACTATAATAATTAGCGTTACTGCAGACCCGATTAGAAGTTTGTAAAACCTTGACATCAAATCCACTCCTATTTCTAGCTTCCGAAGTTAGCTGACGGGTTCGGGTAATAGGATCACCCCTACCATCCTTAAGGATGGATTAGCCCCACTATTTGGTTCCTCCGTACCTCTTTTTTCAAGAGGATTCAGCTTAATGAAATTTTACATCCACGAATATTATACATGTCCAAAATTGGTTTGTCAAACCTCAATTGAGAAATTTTTCATGTATATGGACGTTTAACCAGTATAATTACCGTATTTATACATGCAGCATTCAATATTCATTATATGTTATATCGGCAATAATGGATTCTTTTAATAGAATTTCCCGGGGCACTTAATATAAGCGGTTATAAAATAAGAAATTCTATGGTTTTGTTCCATTCTCACTCGTGAGAACACACAAAAAAGAATTTCTCTTTCCACTTGATAAACGCAGCTATAAAATAAGAAATTCTATGATTTTGTTCCATTCTCACTCGTGAGAACACACAAAAAAGAATTTCTAATTTTATAGCTGCTTATACATTATAATCACATTTTGGGGTTTGTCATTTAGTTTCAGATGGTTTTCCATTACTCTCATTTCCTTGAAGTCCAGCTTGTTCCAGAATGCTCGACCCTGTACATTCTCTTCTACTACCGAAATATATATGCTTTTATATTTATGGTTAATATTCAGATGATTGATTAACAGGTTTACTGCACGGCTTCCGTATCCTATGTTCTGGAAATTGGTGTCTATCACTATGGAACTTATCCATATGGCATCGCTGCTCTTATATCCGACACTTCCCTTTAGTATTCCAACCATACAATCATTAGCTGCTGTATAAATTCCAACAAAGAACTCATGACTGTTGATAGCAACTTCAGCATATTTTCGTGTCATTTCCTGAAGGCTGATTTCAGAATCAATTCCTGTAGCATATTTGTATTCCTCTATTTTATTGTACCACTTAAGGATAAGGGGCAGGTCGTCACGCTTTATATCCCTAAAGCGAAGCACCTCATTTTGTATATTAAGTGGAAACATAAATCCTCCTGAAATGTTGGAATTTGATAATACTATATTCGTTACCAAGTTGTAAAATCCTTCATTATATTTGGAAATTACATAAAATCATCCAAAAAGTTCCTGCAATAATTTTTGATTTTCGTCTCAAAATAGTTATTGTAAGCTTAAAAAAGTTATTTTAACTTAAAGCTTACTTCGAGTCACTTCAGGACATCGAATGCAAGACTATATTAGCGGAGGTGAAAGTAATGTCAAACAATAATTCAAACGAAAAGGTAGTTGCTGGAGCAAAAGATGCTCTTAACAGAATGAAATTCGAAATAGCATCCCAGGTAGGAGTAAATTTAACTGATGGTTACAATGGAAACATCGCAGCCAAGGATGCAGGCAGGGTAGGCGGAAATATAACAAAGAAGCTTATTCAAATGGCAGAATCACAGTTGGCTGGAAAGTAAGATATAAGTAATTTAAATAAAAGGTCATGCTTTATGGCATGACCTTTTTATATTTTTTGAAAAGTTGCTGAAACTATTTATTTGTTAATGTTATTATATCTTATTCTGCTTTTTTTAGTAACTCCAGCATCATCTTTGTATTAGCGATTGCTTTTCCCTGGGGATGGTTGTTAAAGGATATTATTGTCAAAGCAGCTGAATTATCCATCTTTTCTATCTTTGGAATCCATTCTTCAAGTTCCTGACTGCTGTATAAATAATCATAGCGCTCAGGACCGTTTCCGCCATACCATTTTTCAGCATTCCTTCCATGCAGCCTTAAATAAGCTACTTCGGATGTTAAGGCCGTTACATTTCTTATCAATCCTCTGACTTGAGGTTCATCCACACAAACAAAACCGAGCCCTTCAACCTTAAGAAATTTTATTACCTGTTCCTTAATCCATCCCTGATTGCGGAACTCTACATTTATATTTATTCCAGAAAACCATTCTCGTAATCTTTTAAGATATTCCATATTGATTTCAGAAAAATGAAAGGAATATGGAAACTGGGCCAAAAGGCATACCAGCTTTTGAGTTTCAATAAGCGGTGCTAATGAGGATTTAAAACCCTCAGCAGACTCTTTTTCCAAATCTCTCGTATGAGTGAAGCCCTGAAAAAGCTTTACAGCCACCTTGAAATTTTCTCCAGTTTTTCTTGATATGCTATCAAACAACTGGAGTCTTGGCATATGATAAAAAGATGAATTCACTTCCACGAAATCAAAATCACTTGAATAGAACTCAAGCATTTGTGAATCTTTTGTACCACTAGGATAATACGGGCCTATCCAATCCTTGTACGAATAGCCGCAAGTACCTGCATATACCATATCTGCCTCCCAATTGATATATGATAAAAAAGCCTGGTAATTAATTCAATATGTAAAAAATAAGTTTAAAAATTATTTATGGTGGTATAACTATATTAGTCAAATAAAATAAGCAGCTTAAAACCCGGTAATTGACAGAACAGGAAACGAAGTTTAAATCTATCAGTATCTGTAGAACAATAATTAAAATGCATTCAGAAATATTCGCAAAAACCAGTCAGACGGTTTGTACTTGATTGTACTGCCGTCTGATTTTTTAACCCAATCTGGAAGCTTTGTGACTTTGAATTTTATTTATTAATATCCTGCAAATAAGGTATCGACATAACAAATTCCGCTCCGCCTTTTTCGGAATTAGAGGCGGAGATACTCCCACCGTGCTTTTCTATAATTACCTTTGTTATTGCCATACCGAGTCCTGTACTACCTTTTTTACCTTTATAAAATCTAACAAAAATATTTTCGAGATCCTTTTCTTCAAAGCCGCTTCCATCGTCATGAATCCTTATATCAACCTGATTCCCCTGATTTATAGTTGATATATTAATCTCACTTCTGGCATACCTTATGCAATTTCCCAATATATTTATTAAAGCCTGTGTTATCTTATCCCTGTCAGCTTTAAGAACCATGTCCCTGTCAAGAACCTTTTTAATATTTATATTATCCTTTAAAGTAAGACTATTTACCTTCTCTATACTTTTTTCAATGATTTCGTTTATACTAACACTGCTGAATTTATAGAAATCCTCCATAGTTTCCAATTTTGAAAGGAAAATCAAATCTTCCACAATACTTTTAAGCCTTGTACTTTCTTCAACAATGATTTCCAATGCCTGTTCGTTATCTTCAAATACACCGTCCTTTATACCTTCTGCATACCCCTGTATGGACATTAACGGTGTTTTAAGCTCGTGTGACGCATTTTGCATGAATTTTTTCTGAGCTATATCATATTCTTTTAAAACTGCAGCCATTTTGTTAATGGTATTTGCAAGTTCTTCCAATTCGTCTCCGGTTCGAACCTCAACCCTGCTGTCGAAATCTCTTTTTGAAAGCAGTTCCGCACGGTCCTTCAGCTTAATAATAGGTTTGGCAATAGAACGGGCTACAAAGACACCAAAGATAATTGTTGGAAAGCTTGTGAATATCATTGCAGTCAACAGGACTACAAGCATTCCTCTTCCGACTTGCTTAATAGGGTCAATTGGGGCAAATGTCAATATCCAGTCGCCGATGTTTCCTGAATCGGTCTTGACTGGATGAATAAAAATATAGTATTCGGAGCTTTTAACTTTCACGATAATGCTTGAATCACCATGTTTTTGAATTGCTGCTTTAACAATGGGTGATGCCATAATGGAAGCTCTGCTGAATATTGGTGATTCGCCCGGGAATATTATTCTATTGAGATCTTTAGAATAAATGATACAATCACTTGATATAGTTCCTATACCCTTTCTTACCTGATCTCTAAGCTGCCGAAGTCTGTATTGTATTGACTCACTCGTGTTGGCAGAACTCTTTTTTAATATTTGTTCTATATCATATGCATCACTTTTTAAATACTTGGATGTCTGTCTTTCGAAATAAGAGCTTCCGTAGTATTTAAAAATGAAACCCACAAATGCCATTGAAATTAGTACTACCAACAAATACGAAAATATAATCTTATATGTTATGCTTCTCTTCATATACTTTCTCCGATTATGGGTAAACCCGGTATATTACTCGATTATTTTATATCCGTAACCCCAGACTGTAACAATTTCCAATACAGATCCTGCCTCAGAAAGTTTTTTTCTGACTCTTTTGACCAGATCGTCAATTGCCCTGGTATCGCCAACATAATCATATCCCCAGATATTGGTTATCAGCTGTTCCCGTGTAAAAACCCTGTTTTTGTTTTCTATCAAGAATAGGATAAAATCGTATTCCTTTGCCGTTAATTCAATGTCCGACTCATCCTTGAGTACTCTTCGTTCATCCAGCAGTACAAGGATATCATGACATTTTATTTCATTCCTCTGTATATCTGCTTTTGGGGGTTCATCCTTGATTCTTCTGAAAATGGTTTTCACCCTTGCTGTTAGCTCCCGCGGACTGAAAGGTTTTGAAATATAATCGTCACTTCCAAGCTCCAATCCCAATACCTTGTCAATTTCCTCGTCTTTTGCAGATACCATTATAATAGGAACATCACTTGATTTTCTTATCTCCCTGCACAGGGTATAACCATCCATTCCCGGCATCATAACGTCTATAATCAGCATATCCGGTTTTAATCCCGACAAAGCCCCATATGCTTCGCTGCCGTCACCAAAAACCTCAACGTCATATCCTTCTTTCTGCAGATAAGATCTTATAAGATCCCTGATATTCTGTTCGTCATCTACAACATAAATCAACTTGTTTTTCAAATTATACCTCCGTCCTGCACGAATATATCATATAACCCAGGTACAGCCGGATTTTTATATATACCGTCAATGCCGATTTCATGGGCTATTATTCCTGAGATTTAAACCTGATAATTATATTTTACCATTTTAAATTTATGTTTGTAAAAATTCCTTAACGTCAAGAAGCGTTTTGAATTCTCTGTGTACATGGCTTAGAACTTCGTGGTTGGGTTTAATCAAATCAGGAACAAAAAACGGATACATATTAGCCCTGGCAGCAGCAATTATTCCATATTCTGAATCCTCTAGAACTATGCAATCCTCCGGAATGCATCCCAGCTTTTGAGCCGCGGTAAGGAAAATTTCAGGTTCCGGCTTTCCCTTTGTAATTTCATCCCCGCACACAACCAGGTCAAATTTATCAATAACATTTGCAAGCTTAAGGTATTTAACCGCCTTTTCTCTTTCTGTTGATGTAGCTACAGCCCGTAAAACGGACTTTTGCTTCAGAAATTCCAATAATTCAAACAAGCCGGTCTTTAAAGGCACACCATTCTGATCCATATATTGTGAAACAAAATCCATACTTTTAATTCTTAATTCGGAGAATGGAAAATCCTCACCGAAATAATCCCGTGATATTGATTCTGCAGTTACAGAATTGACTCCGATAATTTTATATATAAAGTCTAAAGGGATTTCATATCCGGAATTTTTACCAGCCTCCTGCCAGGCAATCAGAGACAGTTTTTCAGTATCGAACATCAAACCATCCATATCAAAAATTACAAGAGATATTTTTTTTGCTTTATCCATATGCCGCCTCACAACTAAAAATATTTATTTGGTTTTTTCGTAATTTACTTTTCTTATTATAACAAATTCTCAAAAGAATTCTTTAATTGTATATATTTCAACTTATAAATATTGAATTTCTACATAATTTAATAGCGTAAAATATTCAAAAAATATATATTTTTATAACAATAGGACATACTAAAAATACTTGAATCAGCTGTAGCATAAAATTTATACAGGGTGGTTCAGGAGGTAAATATGAATTCACATATGCATAAATACAGATTTGAATCTGAAATTTCAAATAGCCATAAGCACAGAATAGTCGGTTATACTGACAGAGTAATAGGCATTGCCACTTTTCATTTTCATTCCTTTTACGGTATATCTTCCTATGATAACCATACCCATTATTTTTCTGGTATAACAGGACTGCCCATAAAAACAGAGAACGGACATATTCACAGGATTGAAGGTATACTTGAGGTAAATGTGCAGCACGAACATTCCTATGCAGGTAATACTATGGAAGATGTTGCTTATAAGGCTGGAAAGCTGACACAGGAAGCTTTCGTTTGATTCTGTTTTACCATTGCCCTTGAATCTCAGCATACTTGTGGTCTACATTGAAATCATTCTTATCAAAGTAATTGGCACTTACACCAAACGTAGAATCAACATTGATCCATCTTTTGTCCGCCGGATAATAAACCTGGTTCCAGGCATGATCTCCCCATGCAACACCACTATAAGCAAGACCTGTTATCAGTCTAACCTTTAAGCCAACAGCTCTGCACATGGAAACATACAGGCAGGAGTAGTCAAAGCAAATACCCTTCCTTGTGTCAAAGGCAACTATGGATCCTGATGCTGTACCTTCAGCAGCTGTACTTACCTGAACCGCTTTTTCTTCATCATATGAAATGTGTCTGGAAATCCATTTATATATAAGCAAGGCCTTTTCCCTGTCGTCCGTGGCATTCTGCGTAATTTTCAGCGCTGTTGCATCAATTTCATCATTTGATTTAATAGCCTCATCAAGAGTAACCCCGTTAAAATATTTTATAACCCAGGCGTTCCCGCTATTTGACGGCTTCAGCCCGTCACTGCCGTCTGTTGTATTTTGTGCTGTTCTTTTAAAGGAATCGTTGAATAAGACAGGTATCTTTTTTGCAATATTGGAATTAAGAACCGGATATATTGCATTTCTATAGATAGTCTGGTACGCTGTCGATTCGTTCATCCATTTGGACAATAAAGGTGAAGAAAAATAATAGCTGAAAAAATTAAGTAAAATGGCAAACAAAAATACAATAAAAATAGATTTCGGAATTTGTGACAGTACTCCAAGTATGTTTCTTCCGGTTTTACCTAAAGAGCTGATTTTTCTGCTGGCCCAGTTTGAAAACGGATAAACTGCATATCTATAAAGAGGAATTGTTATAAATCTCATAATTCCAAGATATAAAAGCAATATTACAGGAACATTTACAAAGTAAACAAGAATATCTTTTCCGAAAAATGCGTCTTTAATTTTTTGAGGTATTGCTCCATAAAGACTACTGAATATTCCATAACTATGGTCAAAATAAATCATTTTTACAAGATAAACCGATAATATGATTCCTGCAAGAAGCAGAGTATTTTCTACCATGGAAGTAAGCGATCCGAATATCCTTTCTCTTGTAAAAGGCTTATATATACCCCAAACCAATGGGAGCAGGAATATTATAATTATTAAGATAGTAATTGCATTAAATTTGAGCAAGCCTTCCGTCCCCTCACAAATTTTAAAGTATTGAAATAATACTTCCCATATTTCTTTGTTTTAAATTAAAAACCGTTAAATTCTTTCATTAGATAAATAAACTTCAAATATAAGTATACTATTTTAAATATATATTTGTCACTTTGCAAAATCTCCTATAATAAAAATGAATTATTTAAAATTACGACTTGCATTTATAACAAAAAAACTTTAATATATATACTAGATAAGATTTTTGAATATTTTACTAATTTTTTAAACAATGGCGTTTAAAATGGTGGCAATTTGAACGAACGAAGGCGTTTCAAAGCTATTTTGATGCGCTTTTTTTATTTGTTTATTTTAGTCAGTTATTTTAATACGTTATAGATAATAGTAAAAACAAAATTACTAATACTAATAATAATTTCCTTACGGGAAATCAATTTGAAAGGGGATAATATTATGGAAAATTTAAATTTGAGCAGTATATATGGCTCAAACGTCTTCAATGACGCATTAATGAGAGAACGTCTTCCCAAAGTAGTTTATAAAGCTTTAAAAAAGACTATAGATGAAGGGCTGCCTCTCGATGCCGGAGTTGCTGAAGTTGTTGCTAGCGCAATGAAGGATTGGGCAATTGAAAAAGGGGCAACACACTTTACTCACTGGTTCCAGCCTTTGACTGGAATTACAGCTGAAAAGCATGACTCTTTCATTTCTCCCACATCAGATGGAAAAGTTATTCTTGAATTTTCTGGAAAAGAATTAATAAAAGGTGAACCTGATGCATCATCATTCCCTTCCGGCGGACTTCGCGCTACTTTTGAAGCAAGAGGCTATACGGCATGGGATTGTACTTCACCTGCATTTGTTAAAGACAGTACTCTCTATATACCAACAGCTTTCTGTTCATACACCGGAGAAGCTCTTGACAAAAAGACTCCTCTTTTAAGATCTATGGAAGCTCTTGATAAGCAAGCCATACGCATACTTAAACTTTTAGGAAACACTACTGCAACCAGAGTTACAACTACAGTTGGACCTGAACAGGAATACTTCCTCATTGACAAGGAATTATACGATCTGCGTAAAGACCTTATATATACCGGACGTACTTTATTCGGCGGAAAGCCTCCAAAGGGCCAGGAACTCGAAGACCATTATTTCGGTACTCTTAAAGAGAGAATTTCTTCATTCATGAAAGAATTGGACGAAGAATGCTGGAAGCTTGGAATAGCTGCAAAAACCAAACATAACGAAGTTGCTCCTGCACAGCACGAGCTTGCTCCAATATTCTCCACAACCAATATAGCAACAGATCACAATCAGCTTACTATGGATATTATGAAGAAGGTTGCATTAAGGCACGGTCTGGTTTGCCTGCTTCATGAAAAACCATTTGCAGGTGTAAACGGTTCAGGAAAGCACAACAACTGGTCAATGTCTACCAACGACGGTCAGAACCTCCTCGAACCCGGCCGCACACCACACGAAAACGCACAGTTCCTTCTGTTCCTTACAGCTGTTGTAAAAGCTGTTGACGAATATGCAGATTTACTCAGAGCATCTGCTGCAACTCCTGGAAATGACCACCGTCTGGGAGCTAATGAAGCACCGCCTGCTATAATTTCAATATTCCTTGGAGAACAACTTTCTGACATACTTACACAGATTGAAAACGGCGGCGCTACAAGCTCAAAGAAAGGCGGAGAGCTTAAGATAGGTGTTAATACTCTCCCTGTACTTCCTAAGGATTCTACAGATAGAAACAGAACATCACCATTTGCTTTCACCGGAAATAAATTTGAATTCAGAATGGTTGGTTCATCTGCTTCCATCGGAGCTCCAAACTTCGTACTCAACACAATAGTTGCCGATGTATTGTGCAATATCGCAGAAAGACTTGAAAAGGCAAAAGATGTTGATGCCGAAGTTCAGAAGATTGTATACGAAATAGTTAAGAATAATAAAAGAGTAATTTTCAACGGCAATAACTATTCAGACGAATGGATTGTTGAGGCTGAAAAAAGAGGACTCCCCAATATCCGTAATACTGTTGATGCAGTTGGTGCTTACATTGCTGAAAAGAATCAAAAGATTATGATCAAGCACGGAGTTCTCAGCAAGGTTGAACTTGACTCCCGTTACGAAATAAATCTTGAAAACTATGTTAAGACTATTAACATCGAAGCATTGACTATGTTAGAGATGGCAAAACGCCAGATCCTTCCCGCATCAATCAATTTCGCAGGTGATCTTGCAAACTCCATTAACGCAATAAAGGCAGCCGGTGTAGGCGCAGATATTTCTGCAGAAGCCGATTTGCTCAAAGAGGTTTCACAGGTTATAGCTTCATTCAAGAAGAATATTGCAATACTCGAAGATAAGCTTGCAAAAGCAGCTGCTATAAGCGATGACAATTACAAGCAGGCTTGCGCATACAGGGATGAAATATTTACTCATATGAGTGTTTTAAGAGCAGACGGAGATAAGCTTGAAAGTCTGGTAGGCGAAGATCAGTGGCCGCTTCCGACTTATGGCGATATGCTGTTCAACGTATAATAAGATATCCAAGTCAACAGGGGTATGGTTGAAAAACCATACCCCCCTTTTTTGGTCTTGACCATTAATAATACAGAATATTTTAAAATCAAATATAATATATTAGCAATAAGACACTTGCATAAATGAATACATTATGATAAAATATTAACAATAAAATTCAATCTTCAGGGATGGGTGAAATTCCCTATCGGCGGTAATATGGCCTGACCATTAGCCCGCGAGCGAAAGCAGACCCGGTTTGATTCCGGGGCCGACGGTAAAGTCCGGATGAAAGAAGAAGTTCTTGATTAAGTCTATTTGAGTCCCTGGGATTGTTACCCGGGGATTTTTTATTTGCGCAAATAAATAAATTCTTAATTAACTTTTAGGAGGTCTTTAAAATTGAGAGAATTAACAGGTAACAGAATTAAAACGTCACAGATTACTAAAATTGCTATATTATCGGCTCTTGCAGGAATTATTATGTATTTTGAAACCACACTGCCTTTTATGCCACCTTTTTTAAAAATTGATCTTAGTGAAATCCCGGCACTAATAGGTTCTTTTGCTTTAGGACCTATAAGCGGAATATTTATTGAACTTATAAAAAATCTTATTCATCTGCCTGCAACTCAAACATTTTGTGTGGGAGAATTGGCAAACTTCATAATGGGCTCGTTTTTTGTAGCAACAGCAGGATATATATATAAATACAAAAAGACCCGTTCGGGCGCAGTAATTGCTATGATTTTCGGTACTCTCTCCATGACTGTTGCGGCTTCACTTGCAAATTATTTTTTCCTGATAGACTTTTATGCAAAGCTTTACCACATTTCCATGAAGGACCTGGTGGATATGTCCACCAAGGTAAATGGACTGGTTAAAGATCTTAAATCCCTGATAGTATTTGCATTTATACCATTCAATATATTTAAAGGTTTGGTAGTTTCATTGATTACCGCATTGATTTATAAACATGTATCTCCTATTCTTCACAGCAGGCATTTTTCCGGCAAGTAAAAAAGATCATAAAAGAGGCTGCTCATTATTGATTTGGCACATGGGTCAACACAATAATGCAGCAGCCTCTGTCATATCAGACTATTATTCCTTGACTGTTGAATAATCAATAGTTGTTGTAATTTTCATAGGCATTTCCATTGTTCCTGCTGTTCCTGCATCTACGGTCATTTTCCCAGATAATTCCTGTTTCATATCCCCACTTGAAATAAACCCGTTTTTAATATTAATCTTTATGTTGCCTGTCATACTGCCTGACAAGTCGGGTTTCATTTTCATTCCCATTAAGTCCATGGATTTGGATGGATTGGTTTTATAATCGGATTTTAAAGAAACATAGGCAGTATCTCCGTCAACCTTATCCAGCGTATATTTTGTAGTTATATCTATTGCTATTATGGAATTAAGACTGTATGTTGTCTCCCAGGAGTCCCCCACTTTTACGTCACCCTTTGGAAAAACCTTGGAAGACTGCTGAATGGAAGAAATAATTGCCTTATCCCCGAAACTTGATTTTAAGCTTTCTTTCAATTGATCTATCGTTGCTTTTGCTTCAGAATTTCCCTTTGTATCTACGGAATTCATAATGGAATCAAGTAATGAATCAATTCCTGTAACTTCGCTTACTTCACCCAATTTGTTCATTTTTGCTGAAAAGCCCTTGCCTATCAAGTTTTTATATACAGATGACATGGCATTGGACTCATCGGGATTCTTGGAGTCAAAGGATTGATTTTCTCCATTGGCTTCCATATCGGTCTTAAATGCGTCAAACTTATAGTTTAAGGTCATTAATCCATCTGAACTGACATCTTGTACACTAACAGTGTAATCGGTAGATGATTTCTGTACACTTTTTGTAGACTGGCCGTTTAAATCAACTTCGCTGGTAGTGTTACTGTTGACATGATATTTGTAATTATCACCTTTCTGCACATTTATATAAAGTGCCAGATTACCTCCTGTGCAAGCAGATAGTGAAAAAACAAATACTGCAATAAGTACACTTGTCAATAAAATCTTAATTTTCATTTAACTTTGCTCCCCCTAGCAATTAAATACCTAGTTTAATATTCAGAACCGTATAATAGCAATCCCTTCTTCATAAATTACAGTATATTCCATGTTTTGTCAAGTATCGAACAGCCTTACTGTTATAGTATTACATTCCGGAATTTTAAAAAGCAACATCGGTTCATTTTAAAAAATCACATATGCTAAAGTATTGTATATTGCAGATATATATAAAATAATTCATTTGTTATTGTTTATTTTTTTATAAGATTATAAAATAATAGGAGGTTATTATAATGAGTAATCGAGTTGTTATAACCGGGATGGGTGCAGTAACATCGCTGGGAATTGGTGCGGATTTGCTCTGGCAGTCTGTAAAGGAAGGAAAATCAGGTATCAGCAGAATTGAACGTGTTGATGTATCTGATTTACCCACACAGGTAGCAGCTGAAATTAAAGATTTTGATCCTGGAGAATACATAGATAGAAAAGAATTGAAAAGAATGGATAGATATTCCCAGCATGCAATGGTTGCAGCACAGCTCGCAGTAAATAATTCCGGACTGGACCTGGAGAAGATTGACCATGAGCGGCTTGGAGTAATCGTTGCTTCTGGAATAGGCGGTATAGAGTCACTTGAGAATCAACACAAGGTTATGCTGGAAAAAGGTCCGGGCAGGATCAGTCCATTTTTAATAACCATGATGATACCTAATATGGCATCGGGTCTTATTGCTATAAGATTTGGCGCCAAGGGATTCACCGAGTGTGTTTCTACTGCATGTGCTTCTTCCAGCAATTCCGTAGGCGACGCATTTAAGGTAATCCAACGAGGTGCGGCTGATATCATGATTGCAGGAGGTACCGAAGCACCTGTTACCAGACTTGCTCTTGCAGGCTTCTGTGCCAATAAGACAATGACCGTCAATCTTGATCCCCAAACGGCGTGCAGACCTTTTGATGCTGAAAGGGACGGTTTTATTATGGGTGAAGGCGCAGGTATCCTCATTTTGGAAGAATATGAGCATGCGGTAAAAAGGGGTGCCGGAATCATTGCAGAAATAGTCGGATACGGGGCTACAAATGATGCATTCCATATAACAGCACCGGCTGAAGGCGGAGAAGGCGGGGCCAGGTGTATGAAACTTGCAATTGAAGATGCCGGCTTAAAACCCGAAAATATAGGATATATAAACGCTCATGGTACTTCTACCAATTTGAATGATAAAAATGAAACCGCTGCAATAAAAAGTTTATTCGGAGAATATGCTTATAAACTCCCTGTAAGTTCCACAAAATCAATGACAGGACATTTACTTGGTGCAGCGGGAGCTATAGAAGCAATTATAACAATATCTGCTTTAAGGGACGGTTTTCTTCCTCCTACAATCAACTACAGGAATCCCGATCCCGAATGCGATTTGTATTATATACCCAATGAAGGTAAAACTGCTGATATTACCTATGCATTATCAAACTCCTTTGGTTTTGGAGGACATAATGCAACTTTGGTTTTCAAGGCGGTTAAACCATAAGATTGAACTGATTTCGAGGGATTTTGTATGGACATTAAAGAAATAATTGAATCATGCTCGGAATATATTGAAAAAAACATACATGAACGAATTACTCTTGATGATTTGTCGCATCATGCAGGTGTTTCAAAATTCTACCTGCATAGAATGTTTAAATCCCTTACCGGTGATTCGCTTATTGATTATATACAATCCAGGAAACTTACCTCCAGCATTAATGAATTGACCAATACCGGCATGCGGGTAATTGATATAGCCATGGATTATGGGTTTGAATACGAGCAGTCGTATATTCGTGCGTTTAAGAAGAAATTCGGCTATACTCCGTTAAAAGTAAGAAATGACCAAATTTCTCTTTTAATAAAGGAAAAAATCAATATTAATGATTTTGTAACTGTTAATAATTCAGTAACCTATAAGCCCTTTTTCGTGTTTAAGCAGAAATTCAACCTTATAGGCAACAAACACCTGATTTTAAGTAAATCAGGTGATAAAACAGCAAATACCTACGGCAGAGATTTTTATTACAATTACAGAAATAAAATATCCAACCCGGTAAATCCGAATATATACTTCGGGTTTACCGATTGGAGCAATAATGATAATGGATATATATACTATGTCCCCTCACTTGAAGTTTCAGAACTGGCGGGAGTTCCAGAAGGTATGACTGCCATCTCAATTCCGCCTCATAAATATGTCGTATTCCGCTTTGTAGGGTTTTTCCGTCCTGATGATTTAAATGGAAGACAGGTAGGACGTCTCTTAGTACATATGTATTCAAAATGGATTTTCAGTTCCGGGTTTAAATTTGCCGATACCTTCAGGTTTGAATACATTGATACTACCATATCAAAGGATAATTACTGCGAATTGGACATATACCAGCCAATTATACCCGCATCGTAATTTCATACCTATTTTCACAATACACTTCTCTCCAATTTAGTAATTCAAATATAATTTTAAATTGGAGATATGCATATTTTCATTGTAGATTTTCCATATACCAATATTTTAATAAGTATTAAACTTTAATTAGATGTTTTAATTTGTATGCTTTTAAATACTTTTATGTGAAAATCGGAGGTAATTATGAAAAAAAGTCTACATTTTGGTCCAGTAATATTATGCATTTTAGTGCTCCCGGTTCTATTATTTACCGGATGCGGCAGTTCCGCAAAAAAAACTGCAGCTGCAGCAAGTAAAGAAGTATCAAAATCTGCTTCAACCAAAGTTGAGTCAACTGCTGCCAAAGACAGTACAAATAAAACAAAAGTTGATATAAATAAAAATGATACAGGTAAAACTGTGATTAGGACAATATCAACAGACCCCACATACCGTAATAATAGCTATGCAATAATATCAAAAAGCGGTACGGAAATTATAGTTGATCCTACATCAGCCGTAGACGGACTAAAGCCCGATGTGATAACAAGCACTCACAACCATCCGGATCACAATGATCCTGTTTTAGATTCAAAAACGAACTGCAAGAAATCTTATTATACAGTAGAATCTTTTGATGTCAAGGATGCACACATATTTAGTATAGCCTCTTCACATATGGGAAATGACATAGACAAACAAAACCCTACAAATGTTATTTATGTATTTGAGGTAGATGGACTAAGAATAGCGCATATGGGAGATATAGGACAAGATAGTCTTACACCGGAGCAGCTAAAAGCTATAGGTAAAATTGACATAGCTTTCATGCAATTTGCAAATTCCTACTCAGACTATAGTTTTGCAAATGGAAAAGGATTTAAAGTTATTGAACAGTTGAAACCCCAAATAATTATACCTACTCACTCGGATCCTGACTGCACAAAGAAGATCGGAGATATTCTGGGTTCGTATCAAAGCGTAGATGATGTATTAGCAATAAGCAAAGATGATTTAAAAGACGGAAAACGTAAAGTTGTAGAAATTTATGATAATTTGTATTAAGGTTCTTAAAATTCGGTTATTAATCTAATTACTCTTTCCTTCTTAAACAATGTCAGACTAGTTCTGGCATTGTTTTTTATACTCTGATTAATAAAAAAATTAAGAGCAGGATGATTTCTCATCCTGCTCTTGTCAATACCAACATCCTGTACGATTTTATTTCTGTCCGAGATCTCCCGGTTTCATTATTTTAGCCTGAGCTGCTGCAAGTCTTGCTATCGGAACGCGGAACGGTGAACATGATACGTAGTTCAGTCCGACATTGTGGCAGAACTGTATGGAAGAAGGATCTCCACCGTGTTCTCCGCATATACCAAGCTTGATATCAGGTCTGGTCTTTTTACCGAGCTCTGCAGCCATCTTGATAAGCTTTCCTACACCAATCTGATCCAACCTTGCAAATGGATCGGATTCATATATCTTCTTATTGTAGTACTCATCAAGGAACTTGCCAGCGTCGTCACGGCTGAAGCCAAAGGTCATCTGAGTCAGGTCGTTTGTTCCGAAGGAGAAGAATTCAGCTTCTTTTGCGATATCGTCAGCTGTAAGAGCAGCTCTTGGTATTTCTATCATTGTGCCTACTTTGTAAGTAAGCTTAACACCGGCATTTTTAATAACTTCATCTGCAGTTTTTACAACCATATCTTTAACATATTTCAATTCCTTGATTTCACCAACCAGCGGAATCATTATTTCAGGTATAACATGCATACCCTTTTTGTTAACGTTGATAGCTGCTTCTATAACGGCCCTTGTCTGCATTTCAGCTATTTCAGGGTAGGTAACTGCAAGACGGCAGCCTCTGTGCCCCATCATAGGATTGAATTCATGCAGGTCGGCAACAATTCCTTTGAGTTCGTCAAAGGTCATTCCCATTTCCTTTGCAAGTGCAGCTATGTCTTCATCTTCCTGAGGAAGGAACTCATGGAGAGGAGGATCCAGGAACCTGATGGTTACAGGATATCCTTTCATTTCGGTAAAGAGTCCTTCAAAGTCGCTTCTCTGCATAGGAAGCAATTTGTCAAGGGCTTTCCTTCTCTGTTCTTCTGTTCTTGCAACTATCATTTCTCTCATTGCAGGAATTCTATCAGGTTCAAAGAACATGTGCTCTGTACGGCAAAGGCCTATACCTTCTGCACCGAATTTCATTGCCTGTGCGGCATCCTTTGGAGTATCTGCATTTGTTCTCACCTTCAAGGTTCTTACTTCATCAGCCCATCCCATCAATGTTCCAAAATCACCTGTAAGTTCAGGTGCAACAGTTGGGAGTCTTTCGCCATATACGTTACCGGTTGAACCGTCCAGTGAAATCCAGTCGCCTTCAACATACTTCTTGCCGTTCTTATCTATGAAATATTTCTCTTCTTCATTTATCTTAATTTCACTGCAGCCTGCAACACAGCAGGTACCCATACCACGTGCTACAACTGCTGCGTGAGAGGTCATACCGCCGCGGCCTGTCAGGATACCTTTTGATACATGCATACCTTCGATATCTTCAGGAGAGGTTTCCAATCTTACCAGTACTACATTCTTTTCTCCGCCCTTTGAAGCCTCTACAGCGTCTGCAGCAAAGAAGTATACTTTACCAGTTGCAGCTCCTGGAGATGCAGGAAGTCCCCTTGCTATTGCGCTTGCAGCTTTTAAACCCTTAGGGTCGAAATTCGGATGTAAAAGTGCATCGAGTTGTTTCGGATCAACCTTCATTAATGCTTCTTCCTTGGTAGCCATACCTTCGCTTACCAGGTCAACAGCAATTTTCAGAGCTGCTGCTGCTGTTCTTTTACCATTTCTGGTCTGAAGCATGAAGAGCTTTCCTTTTTCTATGGTAAATTCCATGTCCTGCATGTCGCTATAATGATTTTCAAGTGTCTGTGCGATTCCTGCAAACTGTTCATAAACAGGAGGCATAACTTCCTTCAGCTGTTCTATGGACTGAGGAGTCCTGATTCCTGCAACAACGTCTTCTCCCTGAGCATTCATCAGGAATTCACCATAAAGCTTCTTTTCACCGGTAGATGGATTTCTGGTAAATGCTACGCCTGTACCTGAATCATTACCCATGTTACCATAAACCATTTCCTGTACGTTAACAGCTGTACCCCAATCACCGGGTATGTCATTCAGTCTCCTGTAAATATTGGCTCTTGGATTGTCCCAGGAACGAAAAACAGCTTTAACAGCTTCCATCAATTGAATCTTAGGGTCTTGAGGGAATTCTGCACCTTTTTCCTTCTTGTACATTTCTTTATACCTTTTAACAACTTCTTTGAGGTTTTCTGCAGTAAGATCAGTATCAAACTTTGCACCGTTTTCTTCTTTAACAGCATCAAGTATTTTTTCAAACTTTGGCTTCTCTACCTCCATAACAACATCACTGAACATTTGAATAAACCTTCTGTAGCTGTCATAAGCAAATCTTAAGTTGTTAGTGAGTTTGGCAAGACCTTCGACAACAGTGTCATTGAGTCCGAGGTTAAGAATTGTATCCATCATACCAGGCATTGAAGCTCTGGCACCGGAACGTACAGAAACGAGGAATGGGTTGTTGGAATCACCGAATTTTTTACCGACAATCTCTTCTGTTTTTGCGAGTGCATCATAGATTTGGTCTTCGATTTCTTTAGCAATGGTTTTACCATCTGTATAATACCTGGTACAAGCTTCTGTAGAAACTGTGAATCCTCTCGGTACAGGCAGACCAAGACCGGTCATTTCTGCAAGATTTGCGCCTTTTCCGCCAAGCAGGTTTCTCATAGAAGCATTACCTTCCTTGAACAGATAAACATACTTTGACATTTAGAAAACCTCCTATGTATTTTATTTTTATTTTTAAAAGGAAAGAACATTAATAAACAATGGAACTTTCCATAAAAGCCCATTAAAACTAGCAAACTCTTACATAATCCATATAATTATACCATATTATTAAAATTTTTCATTACTTTTTTTGTTAATACTTACGTGCAATTTCTAGTCTACACCTAATAGAAATGCCCATTATACAGACTTTTATTCAGACATACGCAGACATACGAACCGAATCCGTCGCAGTATGTTTTGCTGTTATTTAATAATGTTTTATTGTTATTCAATACATTTTTATTGACTTTTAATAATTTATCTTGTATCATCACAGTAGATAGTAATTTAGGTACTTAATTTAGTAATTTTATAGTAATTACTAGTTAATTTTTTAATAGAAATTTTGAGGTTAATTTATGAAAAGAAACGATGATAAAATTAGCGAAATAGATAAATCAGCTATCAAAAGTCAGATTATAAATTTTATGATCATTTGCTTTGGGCTGACATTTATTTTAGATTTTTCCTCTTTTGTCCTACTTGGTCCAATTTATCCCAATGGCTCTGAAAAATGGGGAATCATAACCGGTATCCAAATGCTGATACCTGCAGTAACTTCAATAATATGCATGATGATATCCAGGGATAAAAGTTTAAGAGGTGCTAATAAGCTATTTCTTGGTGTCTTTATTCTCGATTCGGTAATATCTATAGGGCAACTCCTTCCAATAGGCAGTTCAAGACTTTATCAATATATATTGCTTGCATTTTACTCCGGAAGCTTGATTCTGTTGTTTATAATCAATTCAAGAAAAAAATCCAGGGCACAGCTTAATCAAGCAAGGCTTTCTTTCGGAAGCCATAAGTATATGCTTTTGTTAATGCCCCTCTTTTATATTCTTATATATATTGGAAACACAATGCTGAATTATGTATTTAACCTTGCAGATTCCAGTCTTAAAATTGATCTCGGAACTTTTGCAATTACTTATATGGGATTTGTGGGTATTGATATACTGTTTTCATGGATAAATTATTTTGGTGAAGAGTATGGTTGGAGAGTATATCTTCAGGATAGATTAACTCAGATTTTCGGGTTACGAAAAGGCATACTTTTGATTGGTGTCATCTGGGGCTTATGGCATGCTCCCATTGTAGCCATCGGACATGGTTATCCCGGTCATCCGGTATTGGGAGTAATAGCGATGATTCTTTCCTGCATTACTTTTGGAATCATTTTAGGTTATAGCATCTGGAAGACAGGCAGTGTATGGATAAGTGTAATTCTTCATCTGGTAAATAACTGTTTGGTAGGACCTACGGTTACTTACTTATGTATTTATAAAAGCAATATATTTTCTTTTGGGGGTGGTATATACGGTATTTTTGTAATGGGAAGTATATCTTTTGTCTTTCTGATTTTCTTAAAAGAAAAGAAATTATCTTTTAACAAAAATACAAACAAACAAAGTCTTTAACATTAATAATTTTTACTATAAATTCATATCAGGAGGCATCTAAATGAAATATATCGGTAAAAAGTCCCTTTCCTCTGTATTGCAGATATTGCTAAATATAATGTGGTATGTTCTTCTGGCAATAGTAGTTATAATTCCGGTTTTTATGGTAATTACTTTATTGGTTGATCCCAACCTTCTGTCAAAAGTCGGCCAAATGAAACTGAAAATATACTCAAGCGGATTTGATGTTTATTTGAAAACTGCTATTTCAACAAATGATATGAAAACTTTTGTTGCCATAACCTTGTCTCTGGCAGAAATGATTACAGGAATAGCGTTAATTATAGTTTATCAATTAAGGATGATTTTTAAAACCCTTGTTAAAGAAACTCCATTCACTCAAGAGAATGCAAAAAGAATCCGTTTAATAGGTATTGTACTGATTTTTGGCACAGTTTTTGCTGCAATACTTGATCTGATTATGGGTAATTTTTATATGCAGCATGTAAAAATACCTGATGCAGATATTACAACAAAGTTCAGTATTGACTTTGGATCTGTACTTATAGCTTGCGTAATCATCATCCTCTCGGAAGTGTTCCGCCGTGGAGCGAAGCTCCAGGAAGAACACGACCTTACGGTATAGGAGGACTTACAATGGCTATAATAGTTCATCTTGACAGGATGATGGTTGAAAGAAAAATTTCATTGACAGAGCTTGCTGAATCAGTTGGTATTACTATTGCCAATCTTTCAATATTAAAAACCGGAAAAGCCAAGGCTATCCGTTTTTCAACCCTTGCAGCTCTATGTCGGAAACTTAACTGTCAGCCCGGGGATATTCTTGAGTTTGATTCCGACTTATTGCTAGAGGATGAAAATGAATAAGAAACAGAATTATAAAAAAACTGCTGGCAAATTATGTTTGTCAGCAGTCTGAGCGATTCAAAGAGAATCGCTTTTATTTTAGAATTCAAATTTTCCTTCAAAATATTTATCAAGTTCATCAATTTTAATTCTTATCTGCTGCATTGAATCTCTTTCCCTGATAGTAACACTCTGGTCATTCAGGGAATCGAAATCAAAGGTTATGCAGTACGGAGTTCCTATTTCATCCTGCCTTCTGTATCTTTTTCCGATACTTCCGGTTTCATCATATTCGCAAACGTACTTCTTAATAAGATTACTGTATACTTTGTTGGCATCGTCACTAAGTTTCTTGGACAACGGAAGAACTGCAATCTTAACAGGTGCTATTGCCGGATGGAACTTAAGGACAGTTCTTACATCCCCTTCGGCTACCTCTTCTTCGGTATACGCATCACAAAGGAATGCAAGTGCAACCCTGTCCGCTCCAAGTGAAGGTTCAATACAATATGGAACATACTTTTCATTGGTGGCAGGATCAAAATATGAGAGATCATCCTTTGAATATTCCATATGCTGCTTAAGGTCGAAGTCAGTTCTGTCTGCAATTCCCCATAATTCGCCCCAACCGAACGGGAACATGAATTCTATATCAGTAGTTGCATTGCTGTAGTGTGAAAGCTCTTCCTTGTTGTGATCACGGAGTTTAAGGCTATCAGGCTTTATTCCGAGAGTCAGAAGCCAATTATGGCAGTATTCCTTCCAATACTTGAACCATTCCAGATCCTTACCGGGCTCGCAGAAGAATTCAAGCTCCATCTGTTCAAACTCACGTGTCCTGAAAGTAAAGTTTCCAGGTGTTATCTCATTCCTGAAGGATTTACCTATTTGTCCTATACCGAAAGGAATCTTCCTTCGTGTAGTCCTCTGAACATTTTTAAAATTAACAAATATACCCTGGGCAGTTTCCGGTCGTAAAAAGATTTCAGCCTTTGAATCTTCGGTAACTCCCTGGAAGGTCTTGAACATAAGATTGAACTTCCTTATTTCAGTGAAGTTTGCAGATCCGCAGTCAGGACATTTTATGCCCTTATCCTTTATGTACTGCATCAACTGGTCATTTTTCCAGCCATCTACCTGGACATCTATATTATTTTGCTTGTTCCATTCTTCTATAAGCTTATCTGCCCTGTGTCTTGTCTTGCAATCCTTACAGTCTATAAGAGGATCACTGAAGCCTCCTACATGGCCTGATGCAACCCACACCTGGGGATTCATCAGAATTGCGCAGTCAACACCTACATTATATGGGCTTTCCTGAACAAATTTTTTCCACCATGCCTTCTTTACATTGTTTTTGAGTTCCACACCCAATGGGCCGTAATCCCATGCATTTGCCAATCCGCCGTATATATCCGAGCCCGGATATACAAAACCTCTGTTTTTAGCCATAGAAACAATTTTATCCATTGTAATTTCAGTTGCCATGTTTATCCTCCTTAATTATCAGTCCGGTTACTTCATCCAGTACTCTGCCGGCAACTTCCAGTTTGCTCATAAGCGGAAGCTCTATAACTGAACTGTCTTTTTTAATTATCTTTACTATATTCGTATCCGTTCCAAAACCGGCACCTTCCATGGTTACATCATTTGCCATAATCATATCAAAATTCTTGGATACAAGCTTTGATTTGGCATTTTCGATAAGGTCCCGTGTTTCTGCACATGTACCTACAACTATTCTACTGCCTTTAACCCTACCCAGTTCCCTGGCGATGTCAGGGTTTTTAACCAGTTCGATTAACATTTCGTCACCGGTCTTTTTTATCTTATTCTCAGCCACCTGCTTGCATTTATAATCTGCAACTGCAGCAACGAGAATTATAATATCAAAATCCCTGTAACATTTCATTACTTCCGCATACATCTCATCTGCAGTTATTACCCTGGTAACCTCTGTATTCTGAGGTACAGGCTGATCAACAGGTCCAGATATTATCTTTACCTGAGCACCTCTGTTTGCCGCTTCTTGCGCAAAAGCGTAACCCATTTTACCCGATGAGTGGTTTGAGATATACCTCACCGGGTCGATTGCTTCTCTTGTTGGTCCGGCTGTAATAAGAACCTTCATCCCGTACATATCATTTTTATCATTAAAAATATTGTTTAACCTGTTGACTATATTGACAGGTTCCGGAAGCCTCCCTTTGCCCGAACTGCCTTCTGCCATCGTTCCGGTTTCAGGCTCCATAAAAAGATATCCAAGCTTTTCAAGAGTTTTTATATTATTCTGTACAATCGGGTTGGCATACATATTAAAATTCATTGCAGGAACAAATAGAAGCTTTGCTTTTGAAGCCATAACTGTTGTTGTCAGCATATCATCCGCAATTCCGTTGGCTATTTTTCCTATCACATTTGCTGTAGCAGGTGCTATGACTATAATATCCGCTTTTTCAGCCATTGAAATATGTTGAATATTCCATTGCTTGGGCTCGTCAAACATATCGGTCACAACAGGATTATGGGAAATTGACTGGAATGTCAAAGGAGAAACAAACTTAGCAGCGTTATCTGTCATAACAACATGTACATCTGCTCCCTGTTTCTTTAATCTGCTTACAACATCAACTACCTTATATGCAGCAATGCCGCCGCAAACTCCGACAACTACATTTTTGCCCTTCAACATCCTATTCACCTCCCGAAAAAACAGTTCAGGGTTCGGAGTTGGGATTTCAGGGGAAAACCTTTATAATAATGCATTCTCATAACAAAGGACAATTGGTATAATCCAGTTTTGGTAATTACCTTTTGTCCAATATGAAGAAACTAAATTAAGATTTAGGTTTAACTCCTAACTCTGAACTCTTAACTCCGAACTTTATTTTATGCCGCTCTTTGTTCTTACGTAAGCTATCTTGTTTTCGCTTATTTCATTTACAGCTACGGTAACAGCTTTATCGGAACTGCACTTTGTAAGTTTATGTGCTCCATCAGCAAGCTGACGTGCTCTTTTTGCAGCAGCTACTACCAGAGTATACCTGCTGTCCATTTTTTTCATCAATTCGCCTATAGCCGGTTCAATCATTGACATTGTTCTCCCTCCCGATATCGATACCCAAATCTTTTAATATATTTGTATTATGTTTGATTTTAAGCTTTTCAGACCTTAAAATACAATTCATATCATTTGCGGCTCTCTCAATATCGTCATTTATAACAACATATTTATAATTTTTTATATAATTCATTTCTTTTTTGGCTCTTTCAAGCCTTTTTTCAATAACATCCTGTTTTTCGGTCCCTCTTCCTTCTATCCGCTTTCTTAATTCTTCAAATGAAGGTGGTAGAACAAAAATCGGAACGCAATCCGGATACTGTTTTATTATATTCGCAGCACCTTCTACTTCTATCTCCAAAATAACGTCAATACCTGCTTCAAGTGTATCCTCAACATATTTTCTCGGTGTACCGTAGTAATTTCCGCAGTATTCGACCCACTCAACAAGCATATTGTTTTCTATCATGGACTTGAATTGGTCAACGGATATAAAAAAATAGTTTTTTCCGTTTACTTCACCCTCTCTTGGACTTCTGGTTGTTGCAGAGACGGAAAATCCTATATTTTTATTAATGGTAGTTACAGATTTTAGTAATGTACCTTTACCTGCCCCTGACGGTCCTGAGAAAACTATCAGCAATCCCTTACGGAACATCTGAAGTACCTCCTAAGTTCCATTAATCATCACTTTCTTCTACATCTTCAACCACATCTTCTTCATCTTTCACATTCAATCTGTGGGCTACGGTTTCAGGCTGGACTGCCGAAAGTATTATGTGATCACTATCGGTAATTATAACAGCGCGGGTTCTTCTGCCGTATGTTGCATCTATAAGCATGCCCCTGTCTCTTGCTTCCTGAATTATTCTTTTTATCGGTGCCGATTCTGGGCTTACAATGGCTACCAGTCTGTTGGCTGAAACAATATTGCCAAAGCCTATGTTTATTAATTTCATAAAATCCCTCCTGAATTATTTCAGATGATAATTATTCAATATTTTGCACCTGTTCTCGAATTTTTTCAATTTCACTTTTAATTTCTACAACATTTCTTGTGATATCAAGATCATTTGACTTAGAGCCTATTGTATTGATTTCCCTGTTCATTTCCTGGACAAGAAAATCCAGCTTTCTTCCTACAGGCTGTTCCTGATTTAATGTTTGTATCAATTGTTTAATATGGCTGTCAAGCCTTACCAATTCCTCATTTATGCTGCACCTGTCCGCAAAAATTGCAATCTCTGTTGCCAGCCTGTTTTCATCAACCACCTGCTGATCCATAAGCTCCTTGATCCTGTTTTCAAGCCTGAGCTTGTATTCCTTGACTACTTCGGGAGCCCGTTCATCAATTTTATTAACTATTTTCCTGATATATTCCGCTCTTTCTATCATATCTTTTTTAAGGCCTTCGCCTTCTATTTCACGCATTTTAACTAGAGAATCCAGTGCATTGTCAAGTGCCTTCTTCAAGTATTGCCAAGTAACGTCCTCATCAGCCTCTACTTTTTCAACTTTTAAAATGTCAGGAAACCTTGCTACCAAAGATAAAGATATGTCATCCTTTAAATGAAACTTGTCTCTCAGGGTTTCAAGTGATTTTACATATGCTTTAGCCAACGGTTCATCAAGTAACACACTCTTTGAATCTTCCCCGAATTCTTCAAATGATACATATACGTCTATCTTACCTCTTGAAAGGCTTTTATTAACCGTGTCCCTTACTTTATCCTCTAAAAAGGATATCTGCCGGGGTAGTTTCAAAAATATATCAGAGTATCTGTGATTAACTGTCTTAATTTCAACAAGAAACTCCTTGCCGTTCTCCTTGTATTCTCCTCTGCCAAATCCAGTCATGCTTCTTATCATATATGATTATCATCCTTATTTTTAATTATTAATTTTAGAAATATGTAAATTATATCCTTATTTCTCAATTATCACTTATGTATTATAACACAATTCATTATAAAATAAAGCCGTTTTTTTTAATTTTATATATTTTAATCGCTTTTTCTCGCTCTTACTCGTTTTTTTGAATAAATCTGATTTTTATAATTATATTTTAAAATATCCAAGTTCTTTTCCACTATTCCAGATATAAAATAAAAAAGTGCGTAAGCACTTTTTTGATAAGTGTCATTATACCCAAAGGAAAATGACGTAAAACTTTTATTAGCTAATAACGCCTGATTTTATCAGGACATTACATTTTTAACAGCCTCCAGTACCCTGGATTTCTCAAAGGGTTTAACTACAAAATCCCTTGCACCCAGCTTTATTGCCTCAATAACCATAGACTGCTGTCCCATGGCTGAAACCATTATTATTCTTGTCTTCGGGCTTACTTTAAGAACTTCTTTTACAGCTTTAATGCCATCCATATCAGGCATTGTTATATCCAAGGTCATAATATCCGGCTGGCATTTTTTTGCTTCATCAATTGCCTCATATCCGTTTGAAGCTTGCCCTAATACCGAAAATCCCGCTTCCTCAAGCATTTTTTTTAGAAGGGTACGCATAAAAACTGCATCATCCACAACAACAAAAGAAAATTTGTCCATTAGCCTAAATCTCCCAACTCATACATAAGAATAGATAAAACAACTATACCGGCAGTTTCTGTTCTAAGTATCCTGGGCCCAAGGGTTACCGGTATCACATTCTTATTGACTGCATCTTCTATCTCTTTATCAGAAAATCCCCCTTCAGGTCCTATAAAAAAGGAAATTTTCCTGCAGTCTGGAATCAGGCTTTTTCTTAAGGGTGTTATATTTTCTTTCTCGAACGGAATTATATTCAAATCATTTTCCTGAGCTTTCAGTAAAGCTTCTTTAAATATAACAGGTTCATCTATATGGGGTATTATTCCCCTATTACATTGTTTGGCAGCTTCAAGTGAAATCTTCTGCCATCTTGAAACTTTCTTATCTATGTCTGGTTTATTTCCAAGCTTGACTACCGTTCTCTCGGTAATTACCGGTACTACCCTGTTTACTCCAAGTTCAACGGACTTCTGAATTATAAAATCCATTTTGTCGGACTTTGGAAGACCCTGGAACAGGGTTATACCTACAGGCGGCTCGGTTTGGGTTTTCCAAGACTCTATAGGGCAGAGAACTACTGAATTGGCATCGAAATATTCCAAACGTGTTCTGAAATCTTTTCCGGCGCCGTCACAGATTACCAATTCCTCACCTTTTCTAAGGCGCAGGACATTTTTTATGTGATTAAAGTCCTCACCGGTTATTATGATTTTATCAGTATATATATTTCCCGGATTTACAAAGAACCTTGGCATCTAAATACAATCGCCACCCATTCTCCCATTTCTAGTATTTCCTCGCACTTGAACCCAAGGCTTTGATATTTATCCAGAACCTCCTGCTTACGTTCTTTGATTATGCCGGAGGTTAAGAATAAACCGTCGGTTTTCAGAAGATTTTTTACCTTTTTGGATATAGTTATTATAACATCGGCTATTATATTTGCAACGATTACGTCGGCATTTCCACTTTTCACATCGTCAAGCACACCTGTAAAAGCCTCGATTTTACCACCAGTACCATTAAGTATGCTGTTTTCTTTTGTAATTCTTACCGCAACCTCGTCTATATCGAAAGCCAATACATGTTCGGCTCCCAGCTTGATTGCGGCTATGGAAAGTATCCCTGTCCCGCAGCCTGCATCAATAACTTTCGAACCCCTTTTAAGGTATTTTTCGAGAAGCTGAATGCATAGTCTTGTAGTTTCATGAGTACCAGTTCCAAAAGCCATACCGGGATTGATTTCTAAAATTATTTCATTGTCTTTGGCTGAATATTCTTCCCATGAAGGCTTAATAACAACCCTGTCGGTTATATGAACAGGTTTATAGTATTTTTTCCAGTTATTAGCCCAGTCTTCCTCGTCTACCTGTTCGGCCAAAACCTTTAGGTTTCCGGTATCCAGGTACCTGGATATGACTGATGCCTTTTCATTAACTAAAGACAATAACTCCCGCGAATTTTCTATTTCTGAAAAATACGCCTTTATAACAACATCATTGCCTAGCGAATTCATAAAATTCTCATCGGCATAATCAAGTGAATTGGGCTTTGATATCTCTTTGCGTATATCATCGGGGTCTTCAATAGCAACTCCGTTTGCACCTATGGACATAAGCATGTCCGAAATAGCATCGCTTGCTTCACCGGTAGTAATAACCTTAATTTCAGTCCACTTCATGATCCTAAGCACCCCTTTTTATAGTGTACAGTTGACAATGGACAGTTGACAGTTAAAATAAATATTTTCAAAATATAATTTAATATTTTAAAAAGAGCAACTTAAAAAACTGTACATTGTACACTGTAAACTGTACACTCCACTTGTACACTGTACACTTATTTACATTCCCAGTGCATCTTTCATCTTTTCAAAAAAGCTTTTTCGCTGTTCGTACTTGTCATCACCAATTAAATCGGCAAATTCACGCAGGATGTTTTTTTGTTTTTCATTAAGCTTCTTAGGTACTTCAACATTAACCCTGATGTATTCGTCTCCACGGCCGCTGCCCCTTATAAAAGGAATTCCCTTCCCTTTCAGTCTGAATACCGATCCTGTTTGAGTGCCTTCCGGTACGGTATATTTTACCCTTCCGTCCAGAGTTGGAACTTCTATTTCAGCACCAAGGGCTGCTTGAACAAAGGTAATTGGCATTTCACATACTACATCATTGCCCTGACGCTGGAAGAGAGCATGTGGCTTGACCCTTACCGATATATACAGGTCACCCGCAGGGCCACCCTTCAATCCTGGTTCTCCTTCACCGCGAAGGGAGATTGTTTGCCCGTCATCTATTCCGGCAGGTATATTGACCTTTATTTTTACACTCTTTCTAACCCTGCCTTTGCCGCCGCAGGTAGCGCAGGGATCGCTTATAACTTTACCCTCTCCTCTGCAGACATCACACGTTTTAACATTTACAAACTGCCCGAAAGGTGTGCTTTGTTTTACCTGAACCTGCCCGGTTCCATTACAGTGCCTGCATACCGTAGGTTCAGTACCATTCTTTGACCCCGAACCTTTGCAGGTCGGACAATTTTCCAATCTGCTTATATTGATGTCTCTTTGTATTCCAAAAGCGGCTTCATCAAAAGCTATCTCAACTGCATATTTTAAATCGGCGCCTTTTTGAGGACCTCGTTTATTTTTTGACGATCGTCCAAATCCTGTTCCTCCGAAGAAAGACTCGAAAATATCACCGATACCGCCAAAGTCAAATCCTTCGAAACCGCCGCCAAATCCGCCTCCGCCGAAACCACTGTTTGGGTCTGTTCCGGCATGCCCGAATTGGTCATATCTTGATTTCTTCTGAGGATCGCTGAGTATCTCATATGCTTCGTTTATTTCTTTAAACTTAGCTTCCGCAGACTTATCTCCGGGATTGACATCAGGGTGATATTGTTTAGCCAGTTTTCTATATGCTTTTTTTATATCTGTATCTGTTGCATTTCTATCAATACCTAAAACCTCATAATAATCTCTCTTATCCGCCACTGTATCAACCTCATTTCTAAAAAGATGAAGAAATCATTGATTTCCGGGTCTGGTGATTAATGCATATGAATTTCTCTCATCTTAAAGCTTAAAAGCAATTCTATTAATATAACCGTAATTTAACATATGAAATGTATATTAAAAGTTATACACTAAATAAATCTATAATAGTCAAAGCCATACCCGGCTTTGACTATCATACGATAAATACTTTTATTGTTCAACCCTTTTTTCTATTTCTTGTCATCATCCACAACTTTATAGTCAGCATCATATACATTATCTCCACCTGGCTGACTTCCATCCGACGGACCACCCTGGTTGAATCCTGCACCCTGATTTGGATTCGGACCTGCCCCCTGTGCACCGGGATTCTGTTGATAAATCTTTGAAGAAATATCATAGAATGCTTGTGTCAAACCTTCTGTGGCTTTCTTGATAGCTTCGATATCAGTCCCCTTGAGTGCTTCCTTAACCTTGTTTATTTCAGCTTCCACCTTGGATTTATCGTCGGATGAGAGTTTATCCCCCAAATCCTTCAAGGTCTTTTCCGATTGATATACCATGGAATCAGCATTATTTCTAACTTCAACTTCCTCTTTGCGCTTTTTGTCCTCAGCAGCAAATTTTTCAGCTTCTTTAACAGCTTTATCTATATCGGAATCGGAAAGGTTACTTGAAGCTGTAATTGTTACCTTCTGCTCGTTTCCTGTACCAAGATCCTTGGCAGATACATGTGCAATACCGTTAGCATCAATATCAAATGTAACTTCAATCTGCGGAACTCCCCTTGGTGCCGGCGGTATTCCCGAAAGCTGGAATCTTCCAAGTGTTTTGTTGTATGCAGCCATTTCCCTTTCGCCCTGGAGTACATGAACTTCAACGCTTGTTTGCCCGTCTGCGGCAGTTGAGAATATCTGGCTCTTTTTAGTAGGTATTGTAGTATTTCTATCAATCAATTTTGTAAATATTCCGCCGTATGTTTCAATACCGAGTGACAAAGGAGTTACATCCAGAAGGAGCAAATCCTTGACCTCACCGGTAAGAACGCCTGCCTGTATTGCAGCACCAATAGCTACACATTCGTCAGGGTTTATTCCTTTAAAAGGCTCTTTATTAAGATACTTTCTGACTGCTTCCTGAACTGCAGGAATTCTTGTTGATCCACCAACCAGCAGGATTTTGTCTATTTTGTCAGGACTTAGTCCGGCATCCTGCATTGCCTGTCTTGTCGGACCCATTGTTTTTTCTACCATGTCTGAAGTCAATTCATCAAACTTAGCTCTGGTAAGAGTCATATCCAGATGTTTTGGTCCCGATGCATCGGCAGTTATAAAAGGAAGATTGACATTTGTAGAAGCGACTGTTGAAAGCTCTATTTTTGCTTTTTCAGCAGCTTCTTTAAGTCTTTGCAATGCCATCTTGTCATTTCTCAAATCTATTCCATTTTCTCTCTTGAAGGTTTCTGCCAGATAATCCATTACCCTCTGGTCGAAATCATCTCCGCCCAGTCTGTTGTTTCCGTGTGTTGCAAGAACTTCAAAAACACCGTCTCCTATTTCAAGGATAGATACATCGAAGGTGCCTCCGCCAAGGTCGAATACCATGATTTTCTGGTCATGTTCCTTGTCAAGGCCATATGCAAGTGCTGCAGCTGTTGGTTCGTTTATTATTCTCATAACCTCAAGACCTGCTATCTTACCTGCATCTTTGGTTGCCTGCCTCTGAGCGTCGCTGAAATAAGCAGGAACAGTTATAACTGCCTGGGAAATGCTTTCTCCAAGGAAGGCTTCGGCATCAGCTTTTAACTTCTGAAGAACCATTGCTGAAATCTCCTGAGGAGTATATTTTTTATCATCAATGGCAACCTTCCTGTCACTGCCCATATCTCTCTTTATTGATATAATTGTTCTTTCAGGATTGGTTATTGCCTGTCTTTTTGCAACCTGACCAACAAGCCTCTCACCAGTTTTTGAGAAAGCTACTACTGAAGGAGTTGTCCTGTTTCCTTCCTGATTTGCTATTACTACAGGCTCGCCGCCTTCCATAACAGCTACACATGAATTTGTTGTACCCAAATCTATACCTATTACTTTTGCCATCGTAATCCCTCTTTCATTAAATAATTGATTATTTATATAAAACTACTAATTCTTATTCTTCATGTACACAATTATGTAATTTCCGAATACATTAATTTGCTACCTTGACCATACTATGCCTGATTACCTTTTCCTCCAGCATGTAGCCTTTTTGAAATTCCTCAACAACCTCATTACTGCCATGTGCTTCATCTTCCATATGCATTACGGCATTGTGTACTTGAGGATCAAACTGCTCTCCTACACTTTTTATTGCTTCCACGCCCAGCTTTTTCAATACATCGCCAAGCTGTCTGAAAACAAGCTCAAACCCCTCATTTATTGACTTTTCATCATCTCCCTTTTCATTACATGCCTTAACCGCTCTTTCCATGTTATCTACTACCGGCAGAAAGGCTAGTACAGTATCACTTACTGCTTCAGAATACAAAGACTCCTTTTCCTTTGATGTGCGTTTTTTATAATTATCAAATTCAGCTGCACTGCGCTGAAGCATATTCAAATATTCATCACATTTTTTGGATTTTTCATCCAACTGGAGAGTCAACTCTTTTAGTTGATTTTCAAGTTCATTATTACCGTTTTCGCTTTCTTCGGTAACCGGTTGTGAATCTTCGCAGTCATTTGAAACAGTATTTTCATCACTGTTGTCCATATTGTCCAATTCATCTGAACTGTTTGATTTGCTCCTGTTTTTTAACATTATCTTCCCATTTACCTCCTGTTAAATAATAAGTATCGGAATTTTAACTTCCGTCTATATTCTTACCCATCAGTTTGTTAATCTCATAATTGATTTTCTTTCTTATGTGATTCATTGAGGAAACAACCTTGGGATACTCCATTCTTGTGGGGCCGATTACGCCAAACGATCCTATAATCCTGTTATTAACGCTGTAACTTGCCGTAACCAGACTGCAATCCCTGATCTCTTCAAATGGATTTTCGGTACCAATTTTTATGTCCACCTCAATATTTTCATTCTTATTACTTAGGAGATCACGGAGTACCTCCTTTTCGTCCAACACATTAAGGAATCCCTTTGCCTTCATTACATCCCTGAACTCCGGATAATTAAATATGTTGGTCGTGCCGTCAAGATAAATTTCAGGATTGTCGATTTGGTTAATACATTCCGCCACACCTTCCAGAATAGGTTTAAGGAATTCACCCGACAAACCTATTTCAACTTCCAATTCCTTTAACTGAGAGTAATTAATCTGTTCCAGTGTAAACCCGCTCAGTTTTTCATTTAATATATTTGAAACTTTTATCAGAAAATCAGGCAGCAGTTTATCCGATATATTGACCAGACAGTTCCTTACCACACCGGTATTGGTTACAACTATTACAAGTGCCTTGCCCGGTTCAATGGGTACAACCTGAGTGGCTTTTATAATACTTTTCCTCATTTGAGGTGTGATAGCCATTGAAGTATACTTTGTAATTCTGGACATTATAACCGAAGCCTGTCTTATAAGCTGGCTCAATTCATTTATTTTTATTTCCATTGCTTCCCGGATAGTTTCTATCTCATCATCCGAAAGGTTTATGGGCATCATCAACTGGTCTACATACAACCTGTAACCCTTATCTGAGGGTATACGTCCTGCAGATGTATGCGGCTGAGCCAGAAATCCCATTTCTTCAAGATCAGCCATTTCGTTTCTTATTGTAGCTGAACTTAAGCCAAGTTCATGCTTTCTGGCAATTGTTCTTGAGCCTATAGGCTCAGCAGTTTCGATGTAATCGTCGATAATTGCCCGGAGTATACTCCTTTTCCTATCATCCAAGAACATCATCTGCACCCCTTTTGTTAGCACTCAAGCTCGTCGAGTGCTAAATATATTTTAAAAATACCACTGGTAAATTTTTTTGTCAAGAGTTTTAGATAAGATGAAAAAAAATATTTAGTACATATTTAATATCCCAAACACCGGGTATAATATGAAGTTAACTATAATTCCCCATCCCATAATTCATATTGTAAAAACGCTTAATATATAGATATTATTTGTAAGGAGAAAATAATTATTCCGGGTTCATATAAACTCGATAAATACCTGGTTTGCAAGATCCAACCCCAACTTTGTCAGTTTTACCATGCCATTTTCCTGTTCAATAAAACCTTTTCCCTTAAGTTTATAAATTTCTTTACCGTAGACTTCATTCAGCTCCTTTTTAAAGCGGCTTTTAAAGTCCAGCTCATTTATTCCGTCCACAAGTCTCAAACCAAGTATCATATATTCAGACATTGCTTCATCAAAACCAATGTCATCTTTTTCGACTATTGGTATGACATTTTCATTCAAACGTGTTATATATTGTTTTATACCGTATTCGTTATTATATCTTGATCCATTAAAATACGAATGGGCACCGGCACCAATTCCAATATATTCTTCAGCGTTCCAGTAAACTAAATTGTGTATACACTCATAACCTGTTCTGGCGAAATTTGAGATTTCATAATGCTTATAGCCATTATTACTTAGAAAATCTATTGCCGTCCAGTACATTTCCCGGTCAAGCTCATCCTCCACCGGCACTAATGTACCTGCTTCCAGTTCTTTACCAAAAGGTGTGCCCTCTTCAATCTTAAGACTGTAGCAAGATAAATGGGAAGGATTATATTCTATTACCGAAGCCAGCGTCTCCTTCCAGTCCTCAAGGGTTTGACCCGGAATTCCGAAAATCAGATCCACATTAATATTTTCAAATCCGGATTTCCTGGCCAGTAAAAAGTTTTTGGAAAAATCTTCGGAGGAATGAATCCTTCCAAGATATTTAAGGAGATCATTCTGCCATGCCTGTAATCCTATACTAAGCCTGTTCATACCTGCGGACCTGTATGCTTCAAGTTTGTCATACGTTAGGGTGCCAGGATTGGTTTCTATTGTGATTTCAATATCCGGCTTAATTCTGAAGTACTGCCTGCTTTTATCCAATAAAGACCGGACATATTTTGAATCGACATAAGAAGGTGTTCCGCCGCCGATGAAAACCGATTTTATGGAATAATCCTTAATACAGTCTGAATACAGCTGTATTTCTTTTTCTACAGCTTTAAAGTATTCAGGTATAAGCTTATCAGCCGCTGCAAACGAGTTAAAATCGCAGTAGTTGCACTTTTTCATACAAAACGGAACATGAATATATAAACCCAGTTCTTTAGTCATAGCACCTCAACCTAATTGACAATTGAATCTTGTCCTTTTAACTGTCCTATGTCAATTGTCAACTTTCAACTGATTTAACTGTCCAGCTTCAATACGCTCATAAATGCTTCCTGCGGGACCTCTACACTTCCAACCTGACGCATACGCTTCTTTCCTTCCTTCTGCTTTTCAAGAAGCTTCTTTTTACGTGTGATATCACCGCCGTAACACTTTGCCAACACGTCTTTTCTATAAGCCTTTACAGTTTCACGGGCTATTATTTTTCCCCCTATGATAGCCTGAATGGGTATTTCAAACTGCTGCCTCGGTATGGAATCCTTAAGCTTTTCCGCAATTCTTCTTCCGCGGCTGTATGCCTTTTCCTTATGAACTATGAAGGAAAGCGCATCCACAATCTCTGTATTCAGAAAAATGTCCAGCTTGACCAGGTCGGATTCCTTATATCCCATTAATTCATAATCCAGAGAGGCATATCCCTTTGTCCTGGATTTTAAAGTATCAAAGAAATCATATATTATCTCATTAAGAGGAATTTCATAGGTCAACATAACTCTTTCTTCGTCTATATAGGACATATCCTTGTATGTTCCGCGTCTCTCCTGTGAAAGGTCCATTATATTTCCTACAAATTCAGAAGGAGTCATTATTGTTGCTTTAACAATGGGTTCTTCCATTTTTTCAATTTCAGTCGGCGGAGGGAAATTTGTCGGGTTGTCAATTAAAGAAACTTCTCCGTTTGTCTTTGTTACTCTGTATATAACGCTTGGAGCTGTAGTTACCAAATCCAGATTATATTCCCTCTCTAGCCTTTCTTGAATTATATCCATATGAAGAAGACCCAAAAAACCGCATCTGAAACCAAAACCCAGAGCTACCGAAGATTCGGGTTCAAACATTAGTGAAGCATCGTTTAACTGCAGTTTTTCAAGTGCATCCCGCAAATCACCGTATTTAGCACCATCTGCAGGATATATTCCGCAAAAGACCATGGAGGTAACCTTTTTATAACCAGGCAGCGGATCCTTAGCCGGATAATCCGCAAGAGTTACAGTATCTCCAACTCTTGTATCCCCTACATTTTTAATACTGGCAGCAATATAACCTACTTCTCCGGATAAAAGCTTTCCTGTAGGAATAAATCCGCCAGGCTTAAAGTAGCCGGCTTCGGTAACAAGAAACTCTTTACCGGTATTCATCATCCTTATGGTATCCCCAACAGCCACCTTGCCTTCCTTGACTCTTACATGAACAATAACTCCTTTATAGCTGTCATAATAGGAGTCAAAAATCAGTGCTTTAAGAGGCAGGTTCTCATCACCTGCTGGTGGCGGTATGAAATCAACTATCTTTTCAAGCACTTCTTCTATATTTATACCGTTTTTGGCAGAAATCAAAGGTGCATTACTTGCTTCAAGCCCGATTACATCTTCTATTTCTTTTTTTACATGTTCAGGCTGTGCACTTGGCAGATCAATCTTGTTGATAACCGGAAGTATTTCAAGATCATGTTCCAGGGCAAGATATACGTTTGCAAGGGTTTGGGCTTCTATACCCTGTGCTGCATCAACTACCAGTATTGCACCTTCACAGGCAGCCAGACTTCTGGAGACTTCATAATTGAAATCCACATGACCTGGAGTATCAATAATATTGTATATATATTCCTGTCCATCCGATGCCTTGTAAACCATCCTTACAGATTGGGCTTTTATAGTAATTCCCCGTTCGCGCTCAATATCCATATTATCCAGGACCTGTTCCTGCATCTCCCTTTCGGTAAGAACACCCGTCTTCTCAATCAGCCTGTCAGCCAGAGTAGACTTTCCATGATCTATATGTGCAATTATACAGAAATTTCTGATATACTTTTGCCTTTCATCAGACATCCGCGCATCCTCCAAAATCAACCTTTAATCGTCTAAAATTATAAATTTTTTTAGTAAAATATTTACTTAGCATATTATTATAACATACCCCGCTTAAGCTGCAAAGGGTTATAATTATTAGGGGACATTCCTTAACTTTTGATTATTTTTTATCAAGTTATTCTGGTTAATATTAATCGTAAATGGTTAATTTATTTATTTTAATTTTGATTAATATATATGCAACAAAATAAGCCTTATCAAATAAGACTTAAGTGAAGAAATGTCCCTTAGAATATGTTTTTGATAAATTTGATCAGATTTTTATAATCTCGCTGAAGATAATATGTGTTAAGCGTTAGTTTACGGTCAAATATGATAATATCGGTGTGTGTGCCATCTCTGCTTTGAACATTGAAAACCCCGGTCTTTTTTTCTCCTGATATCATATAATTAACCGAATAATCCGCAACAAAAATCCCTGTTATGAATAAAGTCAAAACAAAAATCAATGAAATAATATATCTTCTTTTCCTTTTTCTTTTTTCTTTGTACTTTTCCAAACGGCTCATTGGTAAAACCTTACCCATTTCAAAATGTAATTCCACTATATATTATTTACCATTTACCACAGTATTAATAGCCTGAGCAACATATTTTGTACTCTCCAGACATTCACTCAGAAGATTTCCATCCCCCCCTATTTCAATGAGCAGGGAACCATTTGTAACGTGGGTATTATAACGATTGGCCGATAGATCTATTGGTTTAGCCAGTCCGGGGCATATTTCATTAAGTTTTGCCTGAAGCTTGACTGCGAATTTAAGGTGTTCCTTCCAGTTGGGATTTGGAAGGCCGTTTTGGTCAGTACCAACAACAAACATTATCTGAGCGGCATTTTTACTTCCTACCTTGGTAACAGCCCTTAGCTTCTCTTTACCTCCGGATGCATCCCTGTGAATATCAAAGGTCATTCCGATAGTAGGATAGCTTTTCATATAGTTGTTTATTGTAACCAGCGATTTGCTGTAAGCACTGTTAAAGTTGGGTACATCGTGAATTGTTCCGTTGTGAAGAACATTAAAACCATATTTTTTTCTTAATATCTGGGCGAGCTCCTCACCCACCCTGACAACACTGTAACGTGGGTCCTGAGTTCTGTTGTCGGTACTGCTCTTTAAATCATTTAAGCTTTTAACAAAACTTTCGGTTGTATGCGTATGATAAATCAGGATTTGAGGACCCTTTTTGCTGACATTTATATTCAGCGGTTCATTAAGCAGTTTTTCTATATCTATCTTATATTTTGTCTCATTCAGTATTGTTATCTTGTTGTGTGATATCAAATTGCTCTGTGATTGATCCTTTTTATCTTCATCCTCATTTTCATCATAGGTTATGCTGCTTGCGTCTGTTTTTAACTGAGTTGCATCATTTTGAGGCTGATCTGTTTGTGTTTTACCGAGATCGGGTTCCTTTTCATTTTGTGCCAGATATTGCTTGTAATCATTATTGTAATAACTGTACATGAGCAGCGATTGTGCATTTAATACAGTTTCAGGTTTATTCAGATCGAAGTTGAAAATACCCCCTATAAGGTTTTCAATTTCACCAAGAATTGAAGTACTTGCATTTCCGTTGTTATAGACAGTATCAATTAAAGGAATGGTATCGTTGAAGGTACTCTTAAGCACCCCGACGTCAATATTTTGGACCGTAGAAAAATCCATGCTGAATAAAAAGTTTCCACCTGTCACTCCGGTCATTATGGCTAAACAGGCTAATAAACAAAAGATTAATATTTTAGTTGATTTAACTGCAATTTCTTTATAAATCCTTTTCCTGTTTCCGCTGTGCATTTTATCACCCTTTATCCCTTTAAGTAGCGCAATATAATAAACAACATACGATTCATAATATTCCTGCGGAAACTACATTATGACAATCTTTAATACAACGGATCCTGTTACCTTGGATAAAAACAGCATCCGGGTTAACTTACATAAGAATATAATGATTTATATTTCCGGTATTTAATTTCCCGAATGTTGGTCAGCTGATTATAAAATAAGAATATTTCCGACTATCCTACAATATACTGTTAATGCTGTTTTTAAATTTTGATAGGATCAGTATTTGAAGGGGGGCAAGAAAGGTATGCAAAATATTAAATCTTTGAAATGCTGCAGCTGTAAATCAGTTATCCTGAACCTACCGGAGACGGAAATTAGCAAATTAAACGGTCTCACATTTTTATGTGAATGCTGTGGGCATCGTAATATTCTTACCAAGTTCAAGTTCAGAAAAGGCAAGGAATCCGATCCACTGTTGAATATTTTCAGTGTCGAAAGCTTCGTGGACTAATTATAATGTTAAAATGCCTTATTACGTTAATCCAATTTATTATTGTTGATTTATTCTCTTCCTGCATCTATAATGTTTATGACAAGCAAGCCACCTGATATAAGTTTGAATATATCCGGAATGGCCTGCCGGTAAATTAAAAATATATTCCCGGATATATTAATAGTAAGTAAATAAATTGCATGGGAGAATGACATGGGAGCAAATCTTTTCATCGTTATAGGTGCTATTGCCATATTTGTACTTTTAGGTGTCGGTATGAGTATGTCAATAAAGAAACACGATAAAATGGCAAAGCAAGCCAAAAAGAAAAAGGGTAGAAACAAGTATATGCCGGTTTCCAGAAGGCCGGGCAGATAACAAGCAAAAAAAGGGTCATATAAATGACCCTTTTTTAGTTTAGTAATTATTATTTAAGCTCGGAATATACCGCTTCTTCAGGATTGTCCAGGTTCTCATCCAAATAACCTTTATTGAGGTTTTTAAATGCTACCGAAAGCATAAGTTTTATTCTGTTAAGCTGATTAACTTCACTGGCCCCCGGGTCATAATCCACCGGTACAATATTTGCCTGGGTATAATTTCGCCTCAATTCCTTTATCATTCCCTTTCCGGTTATATGGTTCGGGAGGCATGCAAAGGGCTGCATGCAAATTATATTGGGCACACCGCTTTTTATAAGTTCAACCATTTCAGCTGTAAGGAACCAACCCTCTCCCGTCTGATTACCGAGAGAAAGTATTTTCGATGCGCCCTCGGCAAGTTCATAAATACTGCTGGGTGGCGAAAATCTTTTGCTCCTTTTCAGTGCCTTCTTCATGCCCCTCCTGTAAAATTCAACAGCCATAATACCTGCTTTACCCGCAATATACCTTGAAATACCCCATGAAAGATATTTGTATTTATATGTAGCATTGAAGCAGCAGTAAAGAAGGAAGTCGGTCAAATCTGGCATTACCGCTTCTGCCCCTTCTCTTTCTATGGTTTCCACAACATTATTGTTTGCAGTCGGATGAAACTTAACCAAAATTTCTCCAACCAGACCAACTTTGGGTTTTTCCTTATCAATTATTTCTATATTGTCAAAGTCCTGAACCATATTACTTATGTTTTTGTTAAATTCCCGCAAACCTGCCTTTTTCAGGGATTTCTTGCAGCTTTCGGCCCATTTGTCATGCAGAAGGTTTGCAGACCCTTCTATTTTTTCATAAGGTCTGACCTTATAAAGCACCCTCATTAATACATCACCATATATCAAAGCCATCAAAGCTCTATTGGCAAGGCCCAGACTCATTTTAAACCCAGGATTGTTTTCCAGTCCCATTGCATTAAGAGAAATGACCGGTATATTTGCAAATCCGGCATCTTTCAATGCCTTTCTTATAAAGCCAATATAATTGGTAGCCCTGCATCCGCCTCCGGTTTGTGATATTATCACCGAAGTATTGTTAATATCATATCTTCCGGATTTTAAAGCTTCAACCAACTGTCCTGTAACCAGAATCGAAGGGTAACAGGCATCGTTATTTACATGCTTCAGCCCTTCTTCTACAGCTCCCTTATCGGTGGACGGAAGTACTTCCAGGTTATAACCTGAAAGTCTGAAAGCTTCCTGCAGAAATTGAAAATGTATCGGGGACATTTGGGGTGCAAGGATGGTGTGGCTCTTCCTCATTTCTTTTGTAAAAGCAACCTTCCTGCATGTTGAATCTCCCTTCGATAGACTGAAGCCAAGCTTTTCCCTTTCTTTCAATGCAGCTTTCAATGAACGTATACGTATTCTTGCAGCTCCAAGATTATTTCCTTCATCTATTTTCAAAGTAGTATATATCTTTTCATTGCTGTTTAGTATTTCCTGTACCTGGTCTGTTGTTACGGCATCAAGTCCGCATCCGAATGAATTAAGCTGAATCAATTCCAGATTTTCAGATTCTTTGACAACACTGGCAGCCGAATAAAGTCTGGTATGATATACCCACTGGTCAACAACACGCAGCGGTCTTTCAACCTTTCCGAGGTGGGCTATGGAATCTTCGGTCAGAACCGCCATACCGAAACCGGTGATTATGTTTGGAATTCCATGGTTTATTTCAGGATCGATATGATATGGCCGTCCAGCTAGAACTATCCCCTTTTTACCTGTTTCCTTCAGATATTGCAATACCTCTTGGCCTTTTTGCCTTATATCCTTTTTAACGTTTTCAGTTTCTTCCCATGCTTTTGATACCGCCTCGGAAATCTCCCGGAATGGAATATTCATACTTTTGAATTCCTGGAAAAGTCTCTTTGTCAGCCTTTCCTTGCTGTCAAATGGAAGGAAGGGATTCATGAACAATACTTCCTCTTCCTCCAGAATATCCATATTATGCTTGATAACTTCAGCATATGAAGTAACAATTGGACAGTTGAAATGATTGTTTGCCTTGGGATCTTCCTTTCTTTCATTCGGAAGACATGGATAAAATATAAATTTTATGCCTTTCTTAACTAAACTCATTATATGTCCGTGTACCAGTTTTGCGGGATAGCAGACAGATTCCGAAGGCATGGTTTCGATACCTAGTTCATATATCTTCTTGGAGGATCTTGGCGACAACTCCACTCTGAATTTTAATTCATTAAAAAATGTGAACCAAAATGGGTAATTTTCATAAAGATTAAGAACTCTGGGTATACCTACTGTACCCCTGACTGCCTTTTCTTTATCCAGAGGTATATAACTGAACATGCGTTTATATTTATAATCATAAAGATTAGGTATGTCGTTCTTATGATTCTGTGTACCGGAACCCCTTTCACACCTGTTCCCCGAGATAAATTCCCTGCCACCGTCAAACCTGTTTTTGGTTAAAAGGCAATTGTTCTGGCATAAACCACACCTTTCAAGGGACATTTCTGCAGTAAAGCTATCCAGCTGATCCGGTTTCAATAAACTTGAGGTGTGTTCCCCGGTATAATTCTCCAGGGCAATAAGAGCAGCTCCATATGCTCCCATAATTCCAGATATGTCCGGTCTTACAGCTTCCCGCCCCGATATAAGTTCAAAGCTTCGCAGTACAGCATCATTGAAAAAAGTCCCTCCTTGGACTATAATCCTTTGTCCAAGTTGCTCAGGGTTTCGTATCTTGATAACCTTCAACAGAGCATTTTTTATAACCGAATATGATAAACCTGCAGAGATGTCCCCTACAGTGGCACCTTCCTTTTGCGCCTGCTTCACCCTGGAATTCATGAATACAGTACATCTCGAACCCAAATCTACGGGGTTTTCCGAATTCAGGGCTTCCTGGGCAAAATCCTGTACAGTCATATTCAGTGAATGTGCAAAGGTCTCTATAAATGAACCACATCCCGATGAACAAGCCTCATTCAGCATAATGCTGTCAATTGCACCGTTTTTTACGCGCATGCATTTCATATCCTGTCCGCCGATGTCCAGAATAAAATCAACTCCCGGCAGGAATTTTTCAGCCGCCTTGTAATGTGCAATAGTCTCAATTTCCCCTTCGTCCATGCACAGAGCAGTTTTAATAAGGTTTTCACCGTATCCTGTAACTGAAGAATTAACTATTTCGACACCCTTGGGAAGTAACCTGTATATTTCCTTCAGGATATTAACAGATGAATTTATAGGACTGCCTTGATTGCTGCCGTAATAGGAATATAAAAGAGCTCCGTCCTTATCTATTAATGCGGCTTTTGTTGTTGTTGAACCTGCATCCATCCCCAAAAAGCATTTTCCTGTAAAGCTTTTTAAATCTCTGCGCCTAACTTTGGTTATAGAATGTCTGTCAACAAATTCATTATACTCGGTTCTGTCCCGGAATAAAGGCCTGAGCCGCTGAACCTCGCTTCCTGTAATCCCTTCCAGTACTGACAATTTATTAATTATGCTTTTAAATGAAAATACGGCTTTATCCTTGGATGCTATAGCTGCACCTATTGCTACATATAACTGGGAATTCGCAGGGAAAAAAACCTGTTTCCCTTTTAAGCCCAAGGTTTCAATAAAACGCTGTCTGAGCTGAGGCAAATAATGAAGAGGACCTCCCAGGAAGGCAACATTGCCCCTTATAGGTTTTCCGCATGCCAGACCGCTTATTGTCTGATTTACAACCGATTGGAATACCGACGCTGCTATGTCCTCCTTTGCCGCCCCTTCGTTCAGGAGCGGTTGTATATCGGTTTTTGCGAATACTCCGCAGCGTGCTGCTATAGGGTAAATAACCTTATATCCTTCCGCTAATTTATCAAGTCCCGAAGCATCAGTCTGCAGCAGTGAAGCCATTTGATCTATAAATGAACCTGTTCCGCCGGCACAGGTTCCGTTCATCCTTTGTTCTACACCACCGCTGAAGTATGTAATTTTTGCGTCTTCGCCGCCAAGTTCTATTGCAACATCTGTTTCCGGAATAAAAGTTTCAATTGATATGGAACTGGCTATTACCTCCTGCACAAAAGGTATGCCTAGCCAGTTTGAGACCGATAATCCCCCGGAACCCGTTACAGTTATTGTCAGGTCCTCGTTTTCATAAATGAGGTATGCCTCTGACAAAAGGTTTATTATTGTCTTTTTTATATCTGAGAAATGTCTTTGATATTTACTGTATAAGACATGTTCATTTTTATCAAGAATAACAAGCTTTACTGTTGTTGAACCAACATCAAGACCTAGTTTCAGTATTCTCTTCATAATCCGTTACGGACACATGCCCGTATTTTAGTCCCCCTAAAGAAATAAATAATGTAAAATGAGAAATTTTAAACGGATTACCAAAGCAATCCATTAAAAGAATTTCTAATTTAATAATATAACAAAAAATATACGTTTACAACGTATAAAACATTAATATTCCAGT
>JAUZPR010000020.1 GCA_030705825.1 Bacillota bacterium
GAGTCCAGTACACCACAATAGATGATCCAGGTTTTTAAAGTAGTTATATATCGTGGCGTATGAATATCCGGTCACCTCACCCACCTTTCTGACAGATACATTTGAAACCCCTTCGTTTACCAGAATTTCCTTGGCGGCATCGATAAAATATTTTTTCATTCTGCTTTTTTGCAATTCTTTATTCATAAATAACTCCTAAAACATTAACGCTATTAATATTTCTAACACTGTTAATATTTTATATTTATTTACTACGTGTTGTCAATAAGCTTAAGTATATGACTTTATGTTTATGATTTTTTTGGGGGATAAGTATTATATAAAATATCTTAAAAATTTCTCCGTAAATGTATAATAATCATTCTAAAATGCCATTATGACAAAGAGTAGTGATAATATTGGCTGTGATAAAAAAAATTGAGTAGGTGTTTCCATATGATAATTGGCAGAATGAATCCCAAGGTTGATGATTTTTTAAGTAAAGCTGATAAATGGCGGGAAGAATTTAATAAATTGAGAATGATAGTTCTTGACTCTGATTTGACCGAAGAAGTTAAGTGGGGTGTTCCCTGCTACACTTTTAAGAATAAAAACGTACTTTTATTGCATGGGTTTAAAGAATACTGTGCTGTTTTATTCTTCAAAGGAGCCCTATTAAATGATGCAGATGGTATTTTGATAAGGCAGACCGAAAATGTACAAGCCAGCCGTCAGATCAGGTTTACTACCGTCAATGAAATAGCTTCAATTGAAACTACCTTGAAAGTTTATGTCAGTGAAGCTATAGAAATAGAAAAAGCCGGTTTGGAGGTGGATTTTAAAAAGAATACCGAATTCGCCATTCCTTATGAATTAGAAAATAAATTCGATGAAATTCCTTCCCTGAAAGCAGCTTTTGAGGCATTGACTCCGGGACGGCAAAGAGCATACATTTTATATTTTTCCTCCCCGAAACAATCCAAGACCCGTGAATCCAGGATAGAAAAAAGTATTGAGCAGATTTTAAATGGAAAGGGATTAAATGATTAGTAATTCAGGTAGCAGCATTCCTGTTTTCCCTATTCACGCAGCCCTCATGTGTTTTCTGTTGAACAGCCAGATACCAGCCGTAAAATAAACCACAGTCAATATTATTATAGCTGTAAGTTCAGGAATTACGTCCACCAATTTCGAACCGTAATTGAGGATTTTATTGAAAGCAGAAACCGTATGTGCTACCGGAAGTAAATCTGTAGCGCTTATTGAATAACTTCCTATATGAAATAAATTATTACCCGGCATCGGAAACCAGGCACCCGAAAAGAAAAGAAGTATGAAATAAGGGAATGAACCTATAGTAATAAGTCCATTAACGGTACTAAGGAAGCTTGATAATATAAGGCTTATTGCCATTATAGAAAAGCTTGAAATAATACCTACCATTAGTATGAGCAACAGGGATCCTACAGGTTCATACCCAAAAAGCAAAGCAGTTACATACGTAAGCAATAAGACCGGTATACTTATTATAGCCTGCGTTATGCTATTTGCTGCAATAAACTCAAAAGGTTTGATTCTTGAAATTTTGATACGTCTGATAGTACCTTTATCCACTTCCTTTATCAACGATGCTGCTCCTGTAAAAAACAGCGACATAAGTGAAACAGCTAGTAAACCGGGAACGTAACCTCCAAATTGTGTAGGTGATATTGAGTTATTCAACGGTTTCCTGATAATGTTTAAAGGTATTTCTACTCCAGTTATTTTTGAAATATATTCATAGGCTGTAGAATCAAAAAAAGCTGCTGCCATTTGGCATTTGGGATTTGATTCATCTCCTGTCATTGACAATTGTGCTTTGGTTTTTCCTGAATCCTTCATACTGGACCTCAACAGCTGGGAAAAATCTTCAGGAAAAACAACGAATAGATCTGCAGACTTGTCTTTGATATGTTTTTCAGCTTTTGTAAAATCATTTTCGAAGCTTATATCTACAATGGATTTCCCATCAGCTTGTTTTAGCTTTCCAAGCTCTTTTGCCATATTGGTTCCTGCTTCAAACCTGCTGCCGTCTTCCAGTATGACTGGCTTATCCTGATTGTATATAATTATTTTATAAGTCTGGTCTCCAACACCGAAAAACAAATATGTTATTATTACATATACTGGTGCCATTAATAGAGTCATAAGGAATATTTTCCAATCCCTGATATTTTCCAGAACACTTTTTTTGAGATAACTGGCTGTTCTCATTCCCTAAGTCCCCTTCCCGTCATGGAAATAAATACATCCTCAAGTGTCCTTTTTCTCATTTGAATGTCATTTACTTTGATAGCTGAATCTTTTAAAGAACTAAGTATTTCCGGTATAATTCCAAGTATATCATTGGAGGCTATTGTAATAACACCATCCATGTAAAATTTACTGCTTATCTTCTGAGGAAGTTTTAAAAGAGCCTGCTTTATATTAGTTTCATTGTTGTTGGATATTTGTAGTTCGATAATATCACCGTTATATATACTGTTTTTCAAATTGTCAGGTGTATCTATTACAAGCATTTCCCCATGGTCTATTATGCCTACCCTGTCTGATAAACGTTCAGCTTCATCCATGTCATGGGTAGTCAAGACAACCGTTACCTGTTTTGCAATAGTTCTGATATAATCCCTTACCAAAACTCTACTCTGAGGATCCAGACCGGCTTGAGGTTCGTCGAGAATCAGAATTTCCGGCTCATGAATAAGCGCAAGTGCGATATTCAGTCTTCTTTGCATTCCGCCCGAAAGAGTTGCTGCAAGTTTATTTCTCTTTTCAGTCAGGCCAAATTCCTCCAACAGCTCCAAACCTCTTTTTTTTGCTTTCCTTCCATCCATATCATACATCTGACCCATGAATATCAATTGCTCAAGACAGGTAAGTGTTTCCCAAACATTTATATCCTGTGGACATAAACCTATCATTTGCCTTACTTTCCCATTGTTAATAGATTCTCCATTTATAAGTACATCACCATAGTCAGGTTTTATAAGACCGCATATCATATTTATTGAAGTGGTTTTTCCCGCGCCATTTGGTCCAAGAAAGCCAAATATTTCACCTTTATTGACTTCAAAGCTCAGCTTGTTGACAGCTGTAAAAGTTCCAAACTTTTTTACAAGCTCAGAGACCTTTAAAACAATTCTGCTGTTATTTTCTTTTTCCAAAACAACTCCCCCGAAACTATTTTTTTATAATAGGTTCAATTAATCTATCGATGAAATAATTTGATATGTCCTCCAGCTTCATTTTTTTATCCAGTGTCATATATATAGTTACTCCATCCAGTGCCGATATAAGGGATATTGCACTTCCTCTTGGATCATGCATAATAAACTCGTCTGAATCGATTCCCTTTTTGAATAGGGCTTCTACTGAAGAAATATAATCCTCTACATATTTTTCATAAAGCTTGAAAATATCCATATGCGTCATTGCCTTTGCCATTGAGAGCGAAAAGAATATTAATTCCTTTTTGCGCTGGGTCCAATACCCGATATATTCAAAAATATATTTCTTCAGACCTTCGCAGGCGCTGGTGTTTTGTTTGGCTTTAAAAAGCATATCATTACATGGTTCCATAAGCTTTTGATTTGCATAAAGCATCACCATATCCTTGCTCAAAAAATGGTGATAAAGTCCCCCCTTACTAATACCGGCTTGTTCTGCTATTTCGCTCATTGTAGTATTTTCATAACCCTTGTCGACAAATACATTAACTGCCGCATCAATAATATCTTCAATACGCTTTTCTTTTGATTCCTTTTTAGTCATTATCATGCCTCCTACATACCGACTGTCGGTTTTTATTATATTCCAAAATATGCCTGACGTCAATAAATTATACACTATCATTTACTGTTTTAGTAGTAATTTAATCCGAATCCTTATATAGCTTTCATATGCATTTATTTCATTGAATTAATAACAATATTCATAAAATACTATCTATATAAATTTCCTGAAGCTATTTATGTGAAGTATGATAACTATTTTTCCATAACAATAAGGGTGATATGATATGCTTAAATTTAAAAAAGTTTTGCTTTGCCTGTTGGTTTTAACTGTATCAACCTGTCTTTTGTCATGTGGCAATGAACAAAGGCAGGAAATTTTACAGAACGACAGTACCAAGACTCCTGCTCCCCAACATAACGCAACTACACAAATACCTAATACTGAAGCCAGGGAAAACAATATCCTTGGCAGCTATTCTACCACAATACTTGATACAGAGAAGAACCGTGTCAACAACATACAGATAGCGGCAAATGAAATAGATGGCTACACCCTTAACCCTGATGAGGTTTTTTCATTCAATGATGTACTTGGAAAAAGAGTGACGGCAAAGGGATATAAGAAGGCAAGAATAATCAAAAATGGAAAACCTGACTGGGGTACCGGCGGAGGTATATGCCAGGTTAGCAGCACGCTTTATAATGCAGTTAATGAATCAGGTCTTGAAGTTGTGGAACGGCATTCCCATACCAAAGACGTGCATTATGTCCCTATGGGTCAGGATGCAACTGTAGTTTATGGCTCAAGCGACTTCAAATTCAAGAATACCAAAAACTATCCAGTAGTAATAAAAATCAGTGTTGTAAGCAATAATGTCTATGCGTCCATATTAAAGAAATAATCTATTTTTCCTGATTTTTTTGTACAAGATTCAAATAATAGTCTTTCAACTCAGGGAATTCGCCAATTCCCTTTTTTCCTTTTTCATTAAGGCTGTATAATCCTTTTTGGAGCCTGTCAAACCAGCCGTAATAATTCTGGTATAATATGGTGCCAGTTTTTTCCTTGTCGGCTCCCAGATTTATTAAATTTTTAGGTGAGAGTGGACCGTATATCTCCAAACAGCAGGCAATGTGTACAGCCATTTCCTTATATGCGGTGACAAGCTTTTTACGTGTACTCCCACCGGTGTTATAATCACCGTGTCTGTTTTCAAGTTCTTTGACCAGTTTCTTTTTTTCTTTGCTGCTGCTTTTTATACTTCTTTCCCTGTTAAAAGCAGCAGGCTCAAACAAAACATCTACCGTATCCATTTCATTTCTTAAAGTAACCAGAATAAGGCCGATTTCCAATCTTCTAAGTAAATAACAAATATTCTCCCATCTTTTTGAGAACAGTTCGCGTCCCGGCTTGGGAACAGCAATATATACCTTATCGGTCAGTCTTTGTCTGAGAGAAGCTTGAATTATCACTTCAAGGTTCAGGGACTTCTTCATTTCGACTATTATAAGTTCTTCACCCTGTACGGCTGTTATATCGCAGTTTTTTACCTCACTCTTGACGTCGTATCCAAGCTGGGTAAAATACTCCTGAACAGGCTTGTACATATCTTCTTCACGAAATTGCTTTTTCTTTTTATCCATATCTTTTTCCCACAATCATAACATTATTCCGGTTAATTCAGTCAATGCATTTATTACAGGTACTCCTGCACATTCAAGTCTTTCCCTGTTTTGATGGCCGTTAGCAACCAGAATGCAGTCACATCCGATTGATTGGGCAACTTTATAATCATGTACGGTATCCCCGATGACAATCATTTTTTCTTTTTCCAGACCTGATTCCCTTGCCCATCTTGTACCAATTTCAACCTTACCCGAGGCATGGATGGTATCTAATCCAAGTAAATTACTGAAAAAATGGTTTATGCCAAAATGTCCGACCTGGTCTTCCAGATCATTATTGTGCGATGCTGATATAATTAATTGAGACAACCCGGATTTTTCGAACCTTTCAAGTATGTCAACCGTATCGTCAAAAAGAGGCGCTTTCCGGAATTCGGTCTTGTATAAAGCAATGAATTCCTCTGAAATTTTTTCAAATGGTTCGACAGAAAAGTCAAAGCCCAATTTCACATAATAATTCCTTACAGGAAAATCAAAAATACTCAGGTAATGGTCTTTTGTTATTTCCGGCATGTTTCTTTTTGCAAGAATGGTATTCATTGTTTTTATGCAAACAGGAACATCATTAAACAATGTACCGTTCCAATCCCAGATTATATATTCATATTTCCTCATTTACATAAACCCCTGATTTTTTCTGTATTTTATTATATCTTTAAGTTTCATATGATTATACCAATAATAATATTTTAATTCAAATACCCCATATAAACTAAACATATTAAAAATGTAAAATATAATTGACTAATTAAGTAAAAAATAGTAATATAACTTAAATAATAAAAGCAATGAAAAGAAGAGTAAGCATGTAACTTTCCTTACAGAGAACTCCGGCAGCTGCGAAGGAGCAGGAAATAGCAGGCTGAACATGGTCTTGGAGCATAATACCGAACAAGATTCTTTTGTTAGGCTGTTACGGGTGCACCCGTTATAGTGCCGGAGTATAACTGTTTTTTAAGCAGCGTACTTTTTGAGGCCGGTCTCGTAAGATATCGGTAAACTGGGGTGGTACCACGAAGTATATAACTCTCGTCCCCAAGACACAAGTCTTGGAGGTGAGAGTTTTTTATTTGTTAAAACGTGTTATAAACCTAGTATTACTGCGTAACAGGACTCATTAGGTACTCATTTCGTCCTGTCCCCTGTACTACTCGTTTCTGATACGTTTTGGGAGAAAAATCATATTAAGATACGGTACATAATTTCTGTTAGAAATCTATTGAGAGCAATTATAAGGAGGTTTTGTCATGAAAATTTTTATTGGAGGAGCATGGCCATATGCCAACGGTTCACTGCATCTTGGGCAGATTGCAGCCGTACTCCCTGGCGATATACTTGCCAGATATTTCAGACTGAAAGGTGCTGATGTGTTGTATGTTTCGGGTAGTGACTGCCATGGGACACCCATTTCCATAAGAGCCGTAAAGGAGAACACTACCCCGAAAAGCATAACAGACAGGTATCACAATGAGTTTAAGCAATGTTTTGAAAAGCTTGGTTTTTCTTATGATTTATATTACAGAACCGACCATGATTTTCATAAATCCGAGGTTCAAGATGTATTTCTTGAGCTTTATGAAAAAGGTTATATTTATAAAAAAGTTATTGAACAAACCTTTTGTACTCAGTGTAATCAATTTCTACCGGACAGATATGTTAACGGGATATGCCCAAACTGCGGCAACACAGCCAGGGGTGATCAGTGTGACTTCTGTTCCTCTCTGCTTGAACCGCTTGAATTAAAGGATCGAACATGTGGAATTTGCGGAAATACTCCTGTTACAAAAGAAACGGAACATTTATTTTTTGCACTTTCAAAGCTCCAGGGTTTTATAGAAGACTTTGTCAAGTCTTCAGAAGGCTGGAGGCTTAATGCTATAAAACAATCAAACAGATACCTTGATGAAGGACTTGTTGACAGATCTGTTACAAGAGATCTTCCCTGGGGAATTGAGGTTCCTGTAAGAGGTTTCGAGGATAAAAAAATATATGTCTGGATTGACGCCATATTGGGATATTTGACTGCAAGCAAGCTTCATTGCAATTTCAAAAACTCCCGTTGGGAGGATTTCTGGGACGGTGATGTCAGGTCTTATTATGTACACGGAAAAGATAATATACCATTCCATTCCATAATACTTCCCGCAATCTTATATGCAATCGGATTGAAGCCTCCGGACAGGATTATTTCCAGCGAATACCTGACTATAGAAGGTAAAAAGCTTTCTACAAGCAACAACTGGGCTGTATGGGTCCCTGATGTAATCGAAAGGTATAATCCTGATTCATTAAGATATTTCCTCATTGCCAATGGTCCGGAAAAACGTGACACAGATTTTTCCTGGAGGGAATTTGTCAACAGTCATAACGGAGAACTACTTGGTGCCTTCGGTAACCTGGTAAACAGGACGGTTGTCTTTGCAAATAAATATTTCGGTCAAAAAGTACCTGAAGGAGAATATAGTCTTCAGGTTAAGGAAGATATATACAATTTGTATGAAACAACAGGTAAAAAAATAGAAAACGGAGAATTTAAGGCAGCAATCGAAGAAATCTTTAGTTTTATAAGAGGGGCAAACAAATACTATGATGAGGAAAAACCCTGGATAACGCTTAAAACTGAACCTTATAAATGTCAAAGCACAATTTATACCTGCATTCAGATTATTGCCAACTTGTCCAACCTGCTTTCTCCTTTTATTCCTTTTTCATGTGCCAAGTTAAGGAAAATGCTCAATGTTTCCGCTGCTGCTTGGAAATCTATTATTGTAAGTCCCAATACAGAATTGAATGAGTCAGAGCTATTATTTGAAAGGATTGATAAGTCGGTTGTGGAGGAAGAAATGGCAAAACTTGGGAGATAATAAAATCTTGAGCGCAGTCACCACTATAAAAACCGGCTGGTATCAGCCGGTTTTATTTCACTCGTTTAAGTATGATATCATGTTCATTCAGTTTTTTATCTACTCCAATCACATAATCTCGTATAACTCCGATATCTGTTCTTAAATCTCCAATATCCGATTTCAGTTCCATCCTGGTGTCATCTATCTTTTTATCCAGCATTGTATAACCTTCTGCTGCTGCCTTAATATCACTTCTCAGGCTTTCAATCAGAACACCTGTATGATTCTTTACATCCTGTATCTCTGATTTTAAACCATGCATTTCTGATTTCAAACCATGCATTTCTGATTTTAAACCGTGTATATCTGATTTTAAATCATTTCTAACATCTTCTACCTTTTTATCAAGCATATCCTTTATCAAAACAAACATTTCATCGTTATTCATAGTATTGACCCCACTTTCAATTGTAATTATATCATCTTTCTATTCTGATATAAATTCCAACTTTTAATTTCGAAGTGTTGGAATTATATTCCATAACCATTATATATCATTTGACTTATTTTTACAATATTTTACAAACTAATTATTTTTTTAATCCACATACTTTGTACTAAAACAATCCTTCTCTGGACACCATAAATTCAAGTAATGAACCGGGAGGAAAATACAACTGAAATGGATACAATTAACGTGCAAAGGAAGGAAATCGAAAAAATATACGGCAAAGTCAGCCCTTTTGAATTAAAAGACAAGCTTATAGAACTTGCCGAATGCGGCAGAAAAAAAAGCACACACACCTTGTTGAATGCCGGCAGGGGCAATCCAAACTGGACTGCGTCAACTCCCCGCGAGGCCTTTTTTACATTCGGGCTTTTTGCCGTTTCTGAAACAAAAAGAACATGGAATGTAAACGATCTTGCTGGAATGCCCGGAAAAACCGGCATTGCCGACAGGCTTAGGGTATTTATTAAAGAAAGCCGTACCTTGCCGGGAACCGAATTGGTTGAAAAAATTCTGGAATACGGTATATCGGAATTAGAACTTGAGCCTGATGTATGGGTCTATGAATTGGCTGACGGGATAATTGGAGATAACTACCCCATACCGGACCGTATGCTCATGAATGTAGAGAGAGCCGTTAAAAATTATCTTTCTACTGAACTTTACAAGAATAATCAGGGTTCCGACAGCTTTGACCTTTTTGCAGTTGAAGGTGCTACTGCAGCTATGTGCTACATTTTTGACTCTCTTAAAGCTAATGAATTATTATCCCCCGGTGACAGGATTGCAGTAATGACTCCCATATTTACTCCATACCTTGAAGTACCCCATTTACCCCGATACAATTTCAAGGTTCTGGACATCAATGCCAATGAAATTACAAGGGATGGAACACACACCTGGCAGTATCCCGATTCGGAATTATTCAAATTAAAGGACCCTCAAGTAAAAGCATTGTTTGTGGTAAACCCAAGCAACCCTCCTTCTGTTGCAATGAGGCCTGAATCACTGGAGCTGCTTTCAGATATAGTTGATAAATACAATAAAAATCTAATGATCATATCAGATGATGTATATGGAACTTTTACAGAAGGATTCCGATCCATAGCGTCAGTATTACCCCGGAATACAATTTCGGTATATTCCTTTTCAAAATATTTCGGTGTAACCGGATGGCGACTTGGTACAATAGCTCTGAATAAGGATAATATCTTTGACAGACTTATTAGATCCATGCCTGATGGAAAAACAGCTTTGCTGAAGAAAAGGTATGCCGCTTTATCTCCAAATCCTGAGGAAATATCTTTTATCGACCGTATTGTGGCCGACAGCAGGCAGGTTGCGCTTAAACACACTGCAGGGCTTTCAACACCTCAGCAGGTACAGATGGCCTTTTTTGCTGTTTTTGATATGTTTGATAAGGATAAGGCATATAAAAAGCTAACGTTGGATATTTGTCACAAGCGCCAGAAAATCCTGTTTGAAAGCCTTGGGCTTGAATTAAGGAAGGATCCCTATGATGCTGCATACTATACGGAATTCGACCTGCTTGAATGGGCTCTTCACAATTACGGAACCGAATTTTCAAAATATTTGCAGACAAATTACAAATTGGTTGATATTCTCTTGAAACTGGCTGGTGAATCCTCCATCGTTCTGTTGAATGGCGGGGGCTTTCGTGGTCCTGAATGGTCGGTTCGTATATCACTTGCTAATTTAAATGATGAGGCCTATTCGGAAATCGGAAAGCACCTTCACAAAGTTCTGGAGGACTATGTATCCGAGTGGAATAATTTGCTTGTACATTCCTGATCGGACATTTTTTTATGACATTCTCCTGGGACATTATCCTGGGACATTCCTCATAGAGGTGTGTCCCACTTTCCCACCGTGTGTCCAACTTTCCAGTTGCGTATTCTGCTCACCTTATAACTTCAGTTCCTTTAAAAAATCCAGCTTGTTGTAATCCTTTTCCAGCCTGTCTTTCAAATATCTCCTGCTTAATTTTTCAAGTTCGTATAATACTTCCTGAGAAACCGAAAAATTGAAAAGCTCTTTCAAAGGTGCATAAATTATATGATTTAATGCCATATATGTACCTGGAGCAAGTTTCATTGCATACTCATCCTTGCTGCAGCACTTTGAACAAAGGCATCCGCATTTTCTGAAGCTGAAAGAATATATATCCAAATCGGAGCTGCCGCATTCCATACAGCCTTTAACATATGGAGCATATCCTATAAGAGAAAGGACTCTTAGTTCAAAGATACGGGCCAGCAGCCCTGGAGTTCTGTCGGTCTTTGAAAGCATGTGAAGAGTATTTAAAAAAAGCTGCAGCACTTTTGCCGCAGGCTGATTTTCGAGTATTATATCATTGATTATGTCAACAAAATGCGCAGCATAGGTTAGCTTTTCAATGTCATTCCTTATTTCATAGAATGGCTCAATGACTTCGCTGCTTTGTATGTTATACATATCTTTTCCTTTGTACATGACAAAATCACTGTAGCACAGCAGCTGTGTTCCCGCAGCCAGTGCACCCTTCGGGCGCTTTGCGCCCTTTGCGAAGCCAGTCATTTTTCCCGAGTATCTGGAAAATATGGTTACTATTTTATCGGCTTCACCAGTACTTACCTCTCTTATTACAATCCCCTTTGTATTTGTATAACTCATTTTTCTCTTCCCGCTATTATATACTTGACAAGTTATGTTTTTAATGGAGCTCAATAATCATTACATGGTTCTATCTGCAGAATTACTGATTGCAACTTCTTCCTGAGTTATAATACTTTGATTAACAATTTTGGCGTTTTCCTCTATTTCTTTTAAAAAAACATAAGCATCAATATTTCCTGTATATTGGAATGCGTCCCAGGCAAATTCTTTTAACATTTGATGTCATCCCCCTTGTTTTTACAACCTGTATACACCTTGTTTTTCATAACGCTGGTTCAGAAGTGATTAGTTACACTCTTTATGTTACACTAAAAAACAGTTTGTATACTTGAGAAATTTTCTAAGCATCAGTTTTTTGTCTGACTATAAAAACAAAGGTCTAAGTTGACTTAAAAATCCGTAACTAATTATATTATTTATAACCCAAATTTTTCAGCATTGAAGCATCATTCCGCCAATCGGGCTTGACTTTCACCCATATCTGCAAAAACACTTTGGAACCAAAAAGTTTTTCCATATCTGTACGTGCAAGGCTTCCTATTTTTTTTAACATATTTCCCTGTTTTCCTATAACGATTCCCTTGTGTGTTTCCCTTTCGCAATAAATATTTGCCTGGATATCAAGAATTTCCTTACCTTCCCTTTCCTTGAAGGAAAGTACTTCAACACCGATTCCATGAGGTACTTCGTCGCTTAAAAGCAGAAGAAGTTTTTCTCGTATCATTTCTGATGCTATGTTTTTTTCAGGCTGGTCTGTAAGCATGTCATCCGGGAAATATTTTGGCCCTTCAGGCATTATCTTTTTGATCTCATTAAGAAGGGTGTCAACTCCTTCTCCTTTATATGCCGAAACCGGTATTATGGCTTCAAAATCCTTTATTTCCTTGAAATTATTTATTACGGCCAAAAGCTGTTCTTTTTTTACAAGGTCTATTTTGTTAATTACCAGAAATACCGGAGTTTTTAAATTCTTTAGTTGTTCGGCTATATAGGTATCTCCGGCGCCTGGTTTAATATTTGTTGCCTCAATTATAAACAGGACTACATCTACTTCTGAAAGTGTACCCTGTGCCACATTAACCATATATTCTCCCAATTTTGTTGTTGGTTTATGGATTCCAGGCGTATCTATAAATATCAGCTGACAGTCTTCTTTCGTTATGACAGTCTTGATTGAGTTTCTTGTAGTCTGAGGCTTGTCCGATACAATGGCTATCTTTTCACCTGCCAGTTTGTTAAGCAGTGTAGATTTTCCTACGTTAGGCCTTCCTATTATTGTAACAAATCCCGATTTGAATGACATTTATTTTCCTCCTCTGAAAGCATCAGGCAGCATATCCCCAAGCTTGATTGCCCTGTATTCCCCATTTTTTCTGGTGCAAATAACTTCTGCATCATCCCCTGCAAATTCAGCCAACACCTGCCGGCAAATACCGCATGGGTAAATGTATTCCTCTGTATCCCCTGCTATTGCAATTGCTTTTATTTTCTTCTCGCCTTCCATTACTGCCCTTATGACAGCAGACCTTTCAGCGCACACTGTGGCACCGTAAGACGCATTTTCTATATTTGCTCCGATATAAACACTGCCGCCTTCTGTAAGAACAGCCGCTCCTACTCTGAATTTAGAATAGGGTGAATATGAGTTTTCTTTTGCTTTTACGGCAGCTTCTATCAGCTTTTTATAGTCCATGGAACCCTCCTGATAAACTATTTATCCCAATAATTTAGTAAAATATTTCAAAAAGAATCAATGTTACTGAAAACCCAAGCGAAGCGCCCCCCAGCACCTCAATCAAGTTATGAGTCTTGTTTTCCAACCTGCTCTGAGCAACAAGCAGGGAGACCACAGTGCTAAGTATGGTTATATCTGCATTATTAGTCCACATCATTATTGCGGCTGTAATTGAAAATGCAATGGCCGTGTGACCACTTGGCATACCGCCTCGCAGTGGCGTGCCTTTTTCCAGGAAAGCCTTCCCGGTAAGCACCAGTATGACTGTAATGATTAATGCAATTACGGCAATATGTACCGGGTCATTTTTAATTATTGTTATACCTGTTGAAACCGCCTTGCTTACCCGGTTGAAAAAAACAAAATATGCTACCACCAATGAAAAGAATGCGGCAACCAGTGTTGCACCGGCAGCTACATCCTTTATTATTTTAGCCTTTGGGTGGTATACATCAACGACTATATCTACCAGGACTTCTATTGCCGTATTGAACAGCTCGCAAATGATAACTGCCGCTATCGCAAGGAATACAAAAAGGTATTCCAGCTTTGACAGTCTGAAAAACAGACTTAATACAAGTATAATTACGGCAGCTGCAATATGCAGCTTCATATTTCTTTCTCTCTTTATCGCATAAATAACACCGTTTATGGCATTATTAAAGCTTCCGAAAAGGCTTTTATTCTTCATGTCAACTTATTTCCCCCGGATTCGAGCTGAAATAATCAAATATTTCTTGTAAGTCCCATTCTTCTCAGTACCTTCTCCTGCTTACCGAACATCTCCTCTTCATCTTCCCTGTTCATATGATCATATCCAAGCAGGTGGAACATGCCATGACTTATTAGGAAAGCAAGTTCACGTTCAAATGAGTGACCATATTCCGTAGCCTGCTTTTCAGCCGTTTCAAGCGATACCACAATATCTCCCAGAAGCAGCAGATCACTGTCAGGGTCTGTATCACAGCTGTCAGGTTCCACTTTACCCTTTATTATATCCAACATTGGAAAAGAAAGAACATCTGTAGCCTTGTCAATTTTTCTATAGGTATTGTTGATACTTCGGATATTCTTATCATCTGTAAGAACAATACTTATTTCAGAGGGATTTTCAAAGCTTTCAAGCTCAAGCGAGTTATTTACCGTATCGTATATCAGCTTTTCTATCTGTTCATTGAATTCAATTATATTCTGCTCGTTTTCAACTATAACCTTCAATACTATCTCCTTACTGATGTAATACTTTCGCTGTCTTCAGTATTTTCACCATTTCCGGGTTGTTTATATTCAGCTGTCTCTTCAAGAGGATCAACTATTTTTATTATTTCCATATCCTGCATTTTTATTTTTTCTTCCGGATACTCTTCTCTTTCATGGAACAAGCCGCTGAAAACCTTCATAAAGCTCTGTGCAATTACATTGAGATCCTTGAGTGTAAGTTCACAGCAGTCCAACTGACCGTCATCAAGCTTATCCTTGATTATCTTTCTTACAAGGCCTTCTATTTTACCTTCGGTTTTATCAGGAAGTGCGCGTACCGCAGCTTCAACAGAATCCGCCAGCATAACGACAGCCGCCTCATTCGACAATGGCTTGGGACCTTCATAGCGGAAATTTTCAGGTTTTACGGTTTCTCCCTTTTCACCTTTCCTGGCCTTGTGATAGAAATATGCGACCAGTGTTGTTCCATGGTGCTGTTGAATAATTTCACGTATGGCAAGCGGTATTTTATATTTTTCAGCCAATTCCACCCCGTCATGTGTATGTGATGTAATGACAAGGGTACTTAAATTGGCAGTCATTCTGTCATGAGGGTTTTCAGACAGCTGGTTTTCCTTGAAGAAATTCGGACGTTTCAGCTTTCCGATATCATGAAAATACGCACCTACCCTGGCAAGAAGAGAATTTCCGCCTATGGCTTCGGTAGCCACCTCCGCCATATTACCCACCATAAGGCTGTGGTGATAGGTTCCCGGAGCTTCAAGAAGCAGCCTTTTTACCAGTGGTTGATTCGGATTGGCCAGCTCGAGAAGCTTCATCGGCGTTATAATGTTAAACCCAGATTCCCAGAAAGGCAGGGTACCTATGGTTATTACCATCGAAGCTATTCCATTGAGAAATACAATCAGGCAGTTTCCGGCAATGGTTGAAAATGAACTTTTATCCACTCCGCCGATACATAAAATAACAATCGCATTAATTACAGCTATAAATAAACCCGCAGCAGAAAGCTTGCTTCTCTGATTTGCCCTTGAAACAAGGAACACCGAGAAGGTACCTCCAATTACCGCCATTGAAATAAAATTCAAATTTCCTTTAGTAATAAGAGAAATAGTTATTGTCAACGCAACATTTACTGCTGCAGCCAGTTTAACATCCAGAAGTATTGATATCAGCATGGCGGCAATGAATATCGGTATTGCCAGCGGGGAATAACTGTTAAGTCCCCACGCTAGAAGCAGAGTTGTTATTATTATCAGTGAAAGAAGGATTAGATCCTTGCGCCTTTTCAATATTGTTTTACAGAAATTGTCCATATATATTACAAGCACAATTGTCAAAAGAAGTATTATTACAAGTATTCCGGCGCCAAAGCCAACATCTATCCGGCTGCTTGTCTCAAGAAGATTGAGTTCCCTGATTACTGCAAGCTTGTCTGCGGTAACGGTTTCACCCACGCTTATTATCCTTGCATCCTTGGGTATCATTTCTATATTCATTTTATCATCATATGCCTTCTGCCTTTTAAGCTCGGTAGCTTCGGAATCGATAGTCCTGTTCGGCTTTAAAATGGCTTTTGAAAGCATACTTCCTATATTCTTCAGATCCTGATCAAGATTGGTACTCTGAAATTCACTTTGCACCTTATCAACCTTGCTTGCCAGATTTTCTTCCGTAATATCTTCCTTCATGACCTCTGAAACAAGCTCGTTGGTAACTTTTTTAAATTCAGTGATCTCATCATCGGTAGCTTTTGAAACAAGATATTTTATTTGATCCGAAGAAAGCGGAACATTAATAGTTTTTACGTTTTCAGTAAGCTGGTTCGCTGCAATACCCTGTTCCAATGCAAGTACAGACTTGTAATTTCTACTGTTCCTTGTTATTCCCTGTTCCTGCATACTTTTGCTTATATCGTTTCTAGCAGTTTCAACAGCATTCATAAAATCATCTTCATTGTTAATGACATCTATGGATGCAGTACCTATAATCTTCATTTCAGGCGTTACAGCATCACTGGCAGCATTTCGGTTTTGTTCGGTTATCATTTTATTTTCAATATCGCGAGGTGCTGTTATATCATAAGGAGACTTGTCCCCCAGGACCAGCTTGTATTTTGTAGGGGAGGCAGCAGTGAAAACTATGGCAAAAGATACAAGGACAGTAATTATACCTATAAGGCATCTTTGAAATTTTTCATTTCCAAATACCTTTTTAACACGTTTTCGAAAAGTTTTTTCTTTAACCTTAGGGAAAACCATCCGATCCCCTCCATTTAGCAAAAAATAAAATAAAATTAATTCAAAGCATGGCGGTAAATATATTACCGCCTGTTTCTATCCTGTTCCCTGAAGTTTTCATATTTTTCATAGGCCTTTATTATTTTCTGCACAAGTTCATGGCGCACAACATCCTTATCTGTCAAATGTATAAATTCAATACCCTTTATATCCTTCAATATTTTAATTACTTCCTTCAATCCTGATTTCTTATCTCCCGGCAGGTCGATCTGCGTAATATCTCCCGTAACTACGGCTCTTGATCCGAATCCTATGCGGGTAAGGAACATTTTCATCTGTTCGGGAGTAGTATTTTGGGCTTCATCGAGTATGATGAAGGATTCGTCCAGAGTACGGCCTCTCATATATGCAAGCGGCGCAACTTCGATCATATTCTTCTCAAGGTATTTCTGATATGTTTCAGCACCCATAATTTCATATAAGGCATCATACAATGGCCTTAAATAAGGATCTACCTTGTTTTGCAAATCACCTGGTAAAAATCCCAGCTTTTCGCCGGCCTCAACCGCAGGCCTGGTAATAACTATGCGGTTTACTTCCTTGTTTTTAAAGGCTGTAGCTGCCATGGCAACTGCAAGAAAGGTCTTACCGGTTCCTGCTGGTCCAATACCAAATACAATAGGATTGTTTCTTATTGCGTCTACATACATGCTCTGTCCCTGAGTCTTGGATTTTATCTGTTTACCTCTTGCGGTTACACAAATATAATCGCCAAAGCCATTTATCTGTTCCAGTTGGTTTTCATTCGCCATATCAACAAAATACCTGACATTTTGCTTTGTTATTGTATCTCCCTGCTCTGCTATAGACACCAGTTTATTGATTACCTGCTGAGCTTTCTCTACATTTTCAGGACTTCCGGTTATTTTTATTTCATTATGTCTTGAAATAAGCTTAACATCAAAAGCGTCTTCTATAATATAAATATTTTCATCATAATTTCCAAACAAGTTCATTGCCAGATCAAGCCTGTCTAACTCTACTGTTTTTTCTATTATGTTTTCCAATCAGTTTCCTCCAATCTCCTGTGTGATTCCTATATTCTCATTGCATTCAGCAGTTACGCAAGCAGTTAGCTTGCCTTTTTCATCATCTATAAATCTAGTCTCGGCTTTTACTATTTTGCTTTCGTCCCCTACCTGTTTCATTATTTGCTTGTATGCAGTATCGGCTGCTGCTTTTTTTGCTATATCAAGATCAAGTTCTTTTACTGTTAATCTGTTTTCATAGTATTTTTCAATTATTATCCCAAAAGGAAGCACCATATCCTTCCCAATAGATAATGATTTATTTATTTCTACCCTGTCGGAATTTTCAAATTTAATTTTGCCTGGAAAAAGTTTAATCTTTTTTCCAAACAACAACAATGCGTAATTGTTCTCAACCTGGCCTGTTCGTTCCTTTTCAACAGGATGAATATTTACCGGACATCTTTCTTCATACCAGGTTCTGGCAATGACCGTTCCGATCGCATGAACAAATCTTGGCTGTTCATCTTTAACCTCAGTGTTCAACATCCTGCCTGAAACAAGTACCTGCCCTTTAACTACCGTATCTCCAGCTTTGACCATTTCCTGTCCCGACTTTGCCGTTACAGTCTTTATTACTCCATCCTTTGATGCAATAATATCACATGGTATATTCTTGGGAACAAGCTCCGGGGGAGTGACTCCTTCGGATATTGATACCTTGACTTTTGTTCCCTTTACGGTAATTCCAACCCATGCCAGCCCCTTTACATCAAGTATCATCCTGTTTGCTACCAGGTCGGGATCAATACCAAATTTAAGGGTTCCCGGCTTTATACCCATATCCGCCAACTTATGCTGCAGGTAGTCTGTATTAAGATTTTTATTTCCATCAATTTCTACAGACCAAACAAAAGATGTTATTATATACAAGGCGGCAATAAAAACAACTGCACCTATCAAAAACGCTTTTCTATGCTTATATCTGTTCAACACAAAAGGTAATCCGGTTTTTTTCCGAATACTTACCCTGCTCTTGGTCTTTTTTGCAACCGCCCTCAGGTTTCTGAAGCTTTTAATGCTTAAGCTGCATATAATTTCATTATTCTTAAGCCTTTTTATATCCCAGAGAAAGATTTTCCTGTGCATACATATGTTGATAAATTTCTCTGGAAAATAACCTTTAACTACTATAATAACATATCCACGTATATAATTCCATAATCTTAAAAGTAACATTTATCCTGTCCCCGCCTTATTTCAGGAATTCCAGCGAATCTATCTCACCCTCCAGAAGTACATCCTCCGAAGTAATTGCTTTTATTACCAGTGCATTACCGATGATCTTAATGATGCCTATGCTTGTGTTCAGCTTTATTCTTCCGTTTTCATATTCAACAAGAGCTTTGTAGTTTTCAACAATTATATTCCGGTACCCTATCATTGTTATTTTAGGCACATCAAGCATAACTTCCTTGGGCAATTCCAAAATCTCAGCCATCTTTTCCCGGAAATTCTTTTTAAGTGCCTTCTCTTCATTATTTTTCTTTGGTTTGGGATTTTTTTTAGTATTCTTATTTTTAGGCATATACACCACCCATAAAATCAATTGACAATTGCCCTTATCTTATATCATATAAAACCGATGAATCTCACCTATAAACCTATTTTAACCCTACGCGGATGGCTGAGGGCAGCCATCCCTACATTCACTTATACGGATGGCTGTGGGCAGCCACCCCTACATCTACGCAACTGTTCACTGTCAATTGTACACTGTCAACTGTTTTTCACTGTCCATTATCAATTATCCATTGTCAATTGATTTAAGTCTCCAATCTCGTAGCCTTTTTCTCTTATTCCTTTTATGATGCTGTCCAGTGCATCGGCGTTGTCCTTTGATACCGCATGCAGCAGCAGGATAGCTCCGTTATGCAGGTTTCGCATAACTATATTGTAGGTATAATCAACTCCCCTGATCATATTTCTATGCCAGTCATCATAGGCAAAGCTCCAGAATGTATTGATATACCCAAGTTTTTGGGTAATTGCAAGAGTTCGTTCGCTGTATTCGCCTTTTGGGGGTCTGAGAAATTTCATATGCTGACCGAATTTTTCATTGAATGCCCGGTCCAACCCTAGCACCTCTTCCTCCACAACATCGTCGGACACGCTGGGCAGGCTTGGATGATGAATTGTGTGATTACCGACAGTATGGCCTTCTTCTACCATTCTTCTCACAAGATCCTGATGTTCTTTAAGATAAGGCCCTGTAATGAAGAATACCGCTTTGGCATTATCATCACGCAATACATCGAGAATCTTTGTGGTATACCCATTTTCGTAACCTTCGTCAAAGGTCAGGTATACAATCTTTTTGGATGCATCGCCCAAATATATTCCCGAATATTTCTTTAAAAGCTCCGGTGCTCCCGGATCTGCCTGAGGAGTTGCATTATCGGGTTTTCTGGCAATTCCCCAGCATAAAAGCTTGTTGCTGTACTGCCCATCACTAATAGCTCCGGTAACATCAGAAGGCACAGCATTCACAGCTTTATCTGCAGGGTCTTCAGACAGCCTTCCGCTTACTTCAGTACTGAAATCAATATCTTTGGAATTAACTTCATAAACTCCTCCGAGATCGCTTAGATTGGAATCAATTACCTTCCTTTTACTGCCGCATCCATTTAATGTAACCGATATCATTGCTATTGCAAGAAGAAAACAAAAAGATCCTAGTTTTTTCATAATGAACATTTACCCCCATAAAACAAAAAATCCCAAATTAATGTAATATTCATTAGTACATTAATCCAGGATTCTTATACAATTATATTTTTCCAATTATCAAAAAAGAACCTATATAAGTTGAACTAAGATTCTAATACTCATTATATCCCTAAGGCCGGACATAATAGAATGTTCAATGAACTTAGTTTATTTCTGTTCAACAGGGGTCAGCAAATCTGTCCTGATAACAGTTCCATCATCTCTGACTCTTGGAATGACAATATTATCCGATTTCTTTACAGTAACCTTCAATTGATACTGCTCCAACTCCTCAACCTGACCGCCTATCATTTCCAATGCACGGTCCAATTTATCCGGGTCAGCTATGGCTTTTATTGTAAAAGGAGCAACCATTTGCTTTCCGTTTACCATTATATATCCTCTTACTATCCCGGCCGATCTGATCTCGCTCATGGCGGTTATACGCTCATCGTTTACCGATATGGCCTGTGCATCGGATGCCTTAAGTTCATTGACAAGCTTTAATATATCCGTATCAAGTATGGTAGAATTTTCATTGTTTTCAAGTGTTACAACAACACCCTTGCCCTTAACGTCAATGAGTCCTGCTATCATTTGATCTCTCTGCAGCTCATTTTTCAAGTTTTCAATCATCTTGTTATCGTCGCCCTTGGAACTCTCATATTTGGACTTAAGCTGTTCAAGCTCTGAATTCCTCTGACGAAGATCATCATTGGTTTTCTTCTCAGCCAGTAGCTGCTGCATAAGGTCATCTGATCTCTTGTTTTCCGAGCTTGCTATTGTCTGGTTATGGTTAATGCTGGCTAACTGCCATGTAATTACCAATCCAAGTATTATACAAACAAAAGTCAGAGCAATGTTTTTATTTATTTTCATTTTCCCGCTACCTCCATAGAAGTTACCAAATCATCAAGATTTCCAATAAATTTAGGAATCATAATATTCTGGGATTTAACCATGTCCATTTTTATGCCAAAATCGCGAAAATCCTGGGCAATAGAGCTTTTGTCCAGGGTATCATATAACAATTGAGGATTACCGATAGCGGTAATTTCATAAGGCACCGGGTATCTTCTTTTGTTTATTCTGATAGTAGGTCCTGCACATATTTGTTCACTGGTGGAAACAATTCTCTCACCGTTAATGGAGATTGCCTGGGCACCCCCGGCTTTAAGCTCATTAAGCACCTGGAGAATCTCCCCGTCATGAATAATAAGCTGGGTAACATCCGAATCGGGAGTTTCCTGCCCGTCATCCAATTTGATTATAAGTCCGGGTCCTTTTACATCAGTCAGACCCATCTTGAGCTTAACGGCGTCCAGCTCTGATTTTAACTTTTTTATCTGGGAATTGCTCATATTATCGACGCTATCCTTCAGATATTGGTCATTAAGCTTTTGTGCTTCACTTATCTGCTTTTTAAGAGACTCCCCTGTTTTCTTTTCATCTTCAAGCTGCGTCTCAAGCTTGTCTATGTTGATTGCAGTAAGAGTTTTCTGCTTATTGGCCGTAAGTATGCCTCTAAACTGTAATGATACCAGTATCCCAAGGAATAGAAATATTATAAAAAAGATAAATCTTTTTTCACCTTTTGGCATAATAACCTCTTAATAATATCTTTTGTGCTAAAAATGGTCTTTTCCATTTCATAAAATTATTCTACTTTTTATGAAGGATTATTTCAAGCATATCTGGAAATCTTCCATCTCAATAAATTTATCGGAATGTTTATATATGACTTTACAAACTATAAATTCATGCATTTATTTTTAAGTAAAGTATATATTTGGCAATTGCGGTAGTATATTATCTTAGACGATGTTTTACGAATGTGATTGAAATGAAAATAGTTATTTATTTTTCGAGTGCCGTTAAAAAGCTAATATATTTTGCAGTTGCAGTTATAATATCCTCCCTGATTCTTTTTATAAATATGGACTATTTCCATGAAAACAATACAATTCCGGGCAATTCTTCCGTAAATTCTGTTCCTGGGGATGCCAAACCTTCGGTAGCAGGAACTACCAGGGCAAAACTTGCAATAATAATAGATGATTTCGGTCAGAACAGAAATGGAGTGGCTGAAATGTTATCCATAAAAAGGAACCTTACTATGGCGGTAATGCCTTTTCTCACCTATACCAGGACAGATGCCCAGACGGCCCACAAGAACAAGCACGAAGTAATTGTACACCTTCCAATGGAATCCTATAAGGGGGAACCTGCCTGGGTTGGTCCCAGACCCATTATAACAACCATGAAGGATTTTGAAATCAAAAAACTTGTGACCGATGCATTCAATGACGTTCCATTTGCAGCCGGTGCTAATATTCATATGGGTACCAAAGCCGGCGGTGACCAGAGAGTGATATCAGATGTACTTGATGTAATCAAAGGCAGGAATCTGTACTTTGTGGATAGCAGAACCGGAAATACACCGGTGGCAAGGAATATTGCAAAAAAGAAAAAAATTATCTGTTATGAAAATGATGTATTTATTGACGGTAAAGATCAATCATTAGATTATATGAAGAATCAATTAAAAGCAGCTTGCGAAATCGCTCAGAAAACAGGAAAAGCCGTTGCTATCGGTCATGTAGGCGCAGAAGGCGGTAAGATTACAGCCCAGGCGATAAATGAAATGCTGAGTTATTTCGATAGTAAAAATATCCAGCTGGTATTTGTATCGGAACTTGGAAAATAAACTTTTATTTTGGGCAAAATAATACAGGGTGATAATATTGAAAAACTTAACTTTTGGAGACATGCTGGAATTCAGAGAAAATACTATGACACTGGATTACATTGCAGAAAAATCCAAAGCTTCAAGCGGAGGACAGCGGGATCTGAATTTTCTTAAATACCTTGTAGACAATAATATTCTAAAATTAACCGAAGCAGTAATGAAACGGAGCGACGTCAATTTAACCGACGAGTGCCTGCTTGAACACTATAAAAAGATGAAATACGAATCTGAAAGGCATTTTCTCTGCCGGACAGCAATTCAGGAGGAACTGAAGAAAATCGGCATAGCTTCATTTGAAGGGATGGGGCTTGGTAATATGGATATATTGCGGGCAAACTCTACCTATGATATAACAATTGAGGATTTCTCGGCGGCAATAGATATAGGACTTGCCCCGGCCCGTAACTATTTCAGGGGACTAACCGACTTAAGGTTAAGACATTACTATATCACTCCGTTTTTTGATGAATATATGGACGAAGTGATATTCAATGTTTTTACAAGAGTCGATGACAATACTTTTATAGGTGCTGTCAAGGATTATGTAACTAATTCCTATGAGGCACCAATAACCGGCACAAACACCGAGGAGTTTAATGATCTAACCAGATAGGTAGTATATTTATCATTATCCATTCTCAATTGCCAATTCTCAATTAAATAGAGGTGATAGTATGTTCAACCAGACAAGATATCAAACCGGAGAAACAGACGATATTATTAAGGAAATGAACAACAGGAAAATCCCCTGTGTTGATGTTGATGACAATGATGAATTGAATTGGTTTATCGGGAAACTTGCTGAAAATGGTATTTTCAAAGTAGAAGACATTCCCCATGATAAATATGCAAGGGACAGGGTAAAGGAGCCTGAGTTTGAATTCAGGATAGCTTTCTCAAATAATATTGGAAATATAGATGAGTCTGAAAACAAAAGCCTGATGTATATAGATTTTTACTTTCAGCCCTTTGATGACAGGACGTACGACACAATAGGAGAGATGTAAGTCAGGGTTCGGAGTTGGGAGTTGGAAGTTGGGAGTTCGTGGTTTGTAGGGAACGGTGCCCTCACCTTTCCGGTTTTAGGATCCCCCCTCTCTTTGGAAAGAGAGGGGCTGGGGGTGAGTTCCACAAACGTTAAAATAATCTTAACAAAAGAAAGCATATTCCTGAAGTAAAAATAGCACAAATAAATGCAAGTACCGTACCTTTGCCTAAATCTCCTTTCAAATGAAACTTGAAGTCCTTATAAGCAGGATTATTCTCAGTACCAGGTATAATAAGAAATTTTGGGGTTAAAGTACAAAAAATTAACCAATCCATAATTAGTAAATCAAAAATATTCCATGTCATAAAAATTATTAAATAGTGCAAAAACAAAACAAAGTAGCTTACATCAAGAGCAATATATGAATGAATAACAGTTGCCATCAAAAAAATGAATAATATTAGTAACATTGGTACTGCCAAGAGCTTAAACCTTTTTTGTTCCTCTTTTGTTTTGGGTTTAACAGATTTTCTTATTTCTTGTGGGTAGTTGTGCAACTCATATCTTGGATTTAATATTTCTATTAAAGAAACCATTCCACCAAACATAACTGAAAAGATAAGTCCGTCTATTAACGCTCTGCTTAGTAACATAAAATATTTTCCCCTTTATAAATACTCTTATATTTTACATGACTCAGCTTGACAAACAGCACTTTCAAACTGTATGACGGTATGGTTTATTTTAAAATGCTCCCCTAAAATGTGCTGAATTCTAGCACTTATAGCTAAAGTATCACTAATCAGCATATCATCAACTTGAACGTGTCCTTCAAAAACTATATTGTTCTCGTCCAGTCTCCAAACATGCATATGATGTATTTCCTTAACCTCAGTTATACCTTTAAGAGTACTGTTTAGTTCATCAAGGTCAATATCTACAGGCGTACTCTGCATTAAAATATTGATGCTTTCCTTTAATACAGAATAACTTGATTTTAGAATTACAGTATTTATTAAGATAGTTAAAATCGGGTCTATCCAATATATCCCTGTATATTTGATTATTATTCCGGAAATAATTACGGCGATTGATGTAAGAGCATCACTCAAAAGGTGTAAATATGTAGATTTAATATTGATGCTTTCTTTTGCACCTTTTTTTAAAAGTATTACACTAAATAAATTCCCCAACAAACCAATAATTGCAACAATAATAACTATATTACCTACAATTTTTGTAGAGCCAGAAAATCTTCTGATTGCTTCAACTATTAAGAATAACGCAATTCCTATCAAGGAAGCAGAGTTAATGAATGCCGATAAAATATTAGCTCTCTTATACCCATATGTTTTAATTTTATTTTTTGGCTTCTCGGAAATTTTAATAGACACATAACTTAATATAATCGAAGCTGTATCACTTAAATTATGAATTGCATCAGAAACTAATGACAAACTTCCTGATAATATCCCTCCTATTACCTCAGCAAATGCGATAATAAAATTAAAAGCTATTACAAATAAAAGCCTACCTTTTTTTATCGAAGAAACATCGTGGCGATGATCATGACCGTGATGCTCATGGTGTATATGTTCTGACATATAAAATTCCCTCCTGTAACCAATTTGTAATAAATAGCTAAATGTTATTTTCTATCCTTTACTTGCGATAATTAGTTTTGTAAACATATACTTTTCTACAGACTCAAACTTCAAGCCATGCTTTTCAAGATAGCTTTTCCAATCCAGCTTGAGAAACTTTCCAAATCCTTTTGGCTCGATAAAGTAGGGAAATAACATAAAGACAATGGAACTTAAGAATCTTGTTGGTTTATCCCACTCAATGATGTACATTTTTCCATTATTTTTCAGAACCCGTACCATCTCTGAAACGACTGCATCCATTATGTCTTTTGGCATTTCATGTAATGAAAGCGAAGTTGTTACCACATCAAATATGGGATTAAGTCTAATGTTTGTTGCGTCCATATTTCTAAGGGTAATATTATTAAGCTGTTTTCTGCTTATTTTGTTTTGAGCAACCTTTAACATTTGCTTGGATAAATCAATACCAATAATTTTGTTTTTGGTATTCTTTGTAGCTATGGTAATTCCGCTATTTCCCGTTCCAAAGCAAACATCTAAGATAATGATATTTTCATTTGGAATATGCCTTGCCAAGCCAAGTCGGGGGCTATACTTTTTGTTTCGAAATCCTACAATATCCATTAAGTCATATACATGGGCAAGAAACTTATACCTGAACTTTACTGTTTCACTATAGTTTTTCATCTATAACACCTCACTTGAGAAAATATCTTGGAGTCTTAGCCTTATACTCTGCATACCCATCTCCGAATATTGAGTACAAATGTTGTTCTTCTTGAATTATTAGTCTGTGTATAGCAATTATATTTAGTACTGTCACTATTAAAGTTAATAAGGAAAGGTTGGTTAAAGAAAAACCAAGAAACATAGTATCAAAGCCTACAAAAGCAGGATTCCTGCTATATTTATATATTCCATTGGTGACAAGTGAAGAATGCGTTTTCTTATCAATCCCAACACGCCAAGATGTCTTCATTGAAACCATTGCTATAATAAATAAAAAACATCCTATTGCTAAAAATGCAACACCTATATATCTTAGCAAATATGTATTTGTAATCAATCCAATAATTCCATTAACCTTTGAACCCATTATTGAGAGGATGAACCACAATGCTCCCCATGTGAAAGTAGTGATTTTCACAAATAGTTCTGCTTTGTTAATATCCTTACTTTTACCACCTTTACCAAGTACATTTGCCTTTATCCCATTTTTTCTGTTTAGTATAATTAATTTTAATAAGTATGATATAAAAAAAACTAAAAAAATCGATAAAGATAGAATGTTTATTACATCCATTTCATGACCTCTTTGTATATTATATTAACATATGAGCAAGTATTCATATGTTAATATAATTATAATACCACAATTATACATAGTCAATACTTCTCTGAATATCCTCAATATAATAAAATGGTGATTAATGAATATAATACCCATAAATATAATCTATCTACAAGTTCCTTGAAAAAGTGAATATTTTTATATATAATTATTTCGATAGTTATCAAAATGTAATGATATGGAGTCTATATGGATATAAAAAAATATACAAAAATTTTCAAGGCATTGTCCAACGAAAACAGGTTGGAGATTTATTTGAAGATAGTAGAAAAACAGGAAGCCAGTTTCGACACTGGCGATGAATGCTTTATTAACGAAATAGCAGGATGTTTTAAAATTGGTGCTCCAACTATTTCTCACCATATAAAAGAGCTTTCAAACGCAGGGCTTATTTTTACCGAAAAGAAAGGTAAATATCTAATTTGCAAAGTTAATGAAGGTGTAGTGGATCAGGTTAGCAAGTTATTGAAACTGCAAAAATCCAAATAAAATTTTAATTGACACTTCGATAGTTGTCAAAGTAAGAAGATATTCTTAAGAGGAGGATAATCATGCATTGGATTTACTTGGTTTTTGCAATTCTTTTCGAGGTTGCAGGAACAACATCCATGAAATTTTCCAATGGTTTTGACAAACTTCTGCCGTCAATTTTAATGGCTGTATTTTACATATTGAGTCTTGGTTCTTTGACTTTAGCTTTAAAAAAGCTTGATGTAAGCATTGCATATGCTATATGGTCCGGACTCGGAACAACACTTATAGCAATATTGGGAATTGTTCTGTTCAAAGAAACCTTTAATACTTTTAAAGTCATTTCGGTAATCCTGATAATACTTGGTGTAGTTGGTCTTAACCTAAGCAACACAAAAATTTAAAGACGGAGGTTGGCAAATGACAGATAGGAATTTTAAAATATTAAGAGTATTTATGTTGCTTAATGACATATTTTTTATATTATACTGGTCGGTTACGGTAATGCATTTAATTCCTGAAGAATTTCTGTACAAGGATTATAATAACCCCATACTAGTAACCTGGAACTGGTCTTTTTTCGCACTTGACATGTTTATTTCACTTACCGGAATAACAAGTATTATATTAAACAAATTAAAAATTGAGATATGGAAGCAGCTAACTGTTATTTCACTTACACTGACTTTTTGTTCCGGTCTCCAGGCTATTTCCTTTTGGGCTATACAGCAGGATTTTGATTTAGTTTGGTGGATACCCAACTTATTTTTGCTTGTGTACCCTATTGTGTTTATGTTTAAGTATTTCTCCAATGAAAGAGTTAAAGCCGGGAAAGTATGAAATCACTCATCTTGAAAAACGGGCGACCACTGGTCGCCCTTACACTCTCAACTGCCATTATCCCCTACTTATTTCCCTTATCTTATTTACATATATGCTGCTCAATTCCTCTGCGAATTCCTCAGAATAGCTTTCACTTATCACCCTGCATACAGGTGCTTCCCCATCAGGCAGTACAAGCACCCAGCCTCTGTCTCCATATACTTTTACACCTTCTACAGTTTCAACACTTTCTCTGTCGGATTCCTGAATCAGCTGCCTGATAACTTTTCCTTTTGCATCCCAGGGACATTCGACTTCTGTCCTGTTAATATGGATATCGGGAATCATATCAACCAACTCTGACAGTTTGTAACTGTTCTGCTCCATAAAGTCTAGAATCTTCACCAGGCCGGCCATAGCATCAAAATGCATTGTGAATTGGTCCAGCATTTCCTCCTTTATTTCATTTCCCAAAATTCCTCCCATTATATCCCTCGGGGATGTCTTGGTCCTGACAACTTTTCCATTGTTTTGTGTTGCAATTTCCTCAACAACCTGGCTGGCTGATATGGGAACAATAACGGTACCACCCTGCACCGTCCTGAACAGAATAAGCGAAATCAAAGCTATGAACATATCCTCGGTAACTATTCTACCTTTGTTATCAACCAGCATCATTTTTTCTGAGGTGTCCTCGATTGAAACTCCCAAATCGAAATTTTCCATTTTAATATGACTTGTAAAAAACTTGACATCTGCAGAAGTCATACTTTGCCTCATGGTTTTTGTATTCAACAACTTCAGGTCGGTTTTTTCAACTTCACAGCCAAGTTCTCCCAGCAGTTTGGTCATTGTATCAGCTATCAGGGATGAACGTGTGTTTAAGGAAATTTTATAATTAAGCTTATTCGATTTTGTATTGTTTACTATATTTCTCAGATAAAAGCTGCTATAATCAGGAATGCTCCGGATTCCCTTAATGCAATTTCCCTCGCATCTTCTGAAATCCTCCCTGACAAAAGCATTCTCAATCTTCCTCTCAAGTCCCCTGTTAATATTGCATCCGTTTTTATCCAGAAAATCTACAAACAGTCTTGCAGTATCATCTGTAGACGTGCTAATATGAATGCCTCCGTCAGTCTTGTAAAATCTTACGGCTGATCTTGTAATAGGAAGAAGCATTGTTCCCAGGTCGTATATTTCAATACCTGATGACAGTAAGCCTGCCACAAAGGATATTTTCAACATTTGTGCGGCTGATGAGTTATCGCAGCTGATTGCAATTTTAGCTTTGCCATTAAATGTTGAACCGTAGGCAGCGCCAAGCTTGGATGCAAATTCAGGCGTTATGTCTACATTGATCTCGCCTGCTACTCCTCTGTTTCCAAAAACAAGGCGGGTGTATTTTGCTCCCCATACCATGTTTGAATTAACTTCTGCACCCGGTTCTACTATTTTGTCGGGCCAAATCTTAATATTTGGCTTAACTATGGCTTGTTCCCTAATTACGGTTTCATCCCCGATGACAGACTGTTCAAAAACCGAGACTCCTTCCTTTAAATGTACCTTGTTACAAATGATGCTGCCTCTTAGCTGAACCGACCTGTCTACAGTACAGTTAGCCCAAATAATGCACCTTTTAAGGCTGCTTCTTTCACCTAAAATATTATGATTTCCTATAACCGAATAGCTGCCGACAACAGCACCTTTTTTAATTTTTGTATTACCTCCGATTATACATGGGGCTTGCAGCTGAACATCCTCATCTATCTCGGTGTTATCGCCAACCCAGACATTTTCCTGTATCTGTTTACCCGAAATGTTGACCCGCAGTTTTTTATTGAGTATGTCCATATGAGCCTGATGGTAAGCTTTCAAATCTCCTATATCACACCAGTAATCATCAGTAACAAAGCCATACATAGGCTTTCCCTGCTTAAGAAGGATAGGAAACAAATCCTTGCTAAAATCAAACATTTCTCCCTTATTATAGAATCCCAGAATTTCAGGTGATAGTATATATATACCCGTATTTACGGTATCACTGAATACCTCTCCCCAGCTGGGTTTTTCCAGAAAGCGCGTTACCTTTCCTTCATCATCTGTAACAACCACTCCGTATTCCAGAGGAATATCCACCTTTTTTAATACCAGCGTAGCCATTGATTTCTTTTTGATATGAAATTCAACAGCCTCTCGCAGATCTATGTCTGTAATGGCATCACCGCTTATAACTACAAAAGTTTCATTCAGAAATTCTTCTGCGTTTTTGACACTACCTGCAGTACCCAGAGGAGAATTCTCGGTATAGTATCTCAAACTCACTCCAAATTCCCTACCATCTCCAAAGTAGTCCTTTATCAGGTCGGGCATATACTGCAGAGTTACGGCAATATCATCCAGATTATAGTTTTTAAGCAGTTCTATAATATGTTCCATCACAGGTTTGTTTGCTACCGGCACCATAGGTTTTGGCCGGTTACAGGTAAGAGGTCTTAAGCGGGTACCTTCTCCACCTGCCATTATAACAGCCTTCATCCTTTTTCATCCTTTCGTTTATTTTTTGTAAACCAAGAATGAACCTTCTGAATAAATTTCCATAATGTCTTCCATCTACTGATTTTGTTTCCAAAATTACCACGTTAAAGCTGTTTCCTAATTTTTTAACTTATAGAAATGCGCTCTTTTATTATGTTCAATCATTTCAAAAACTATTCCCACATAATTACATGCGTTTTTTTTAACAATTGAATTTTTTTAAGCTTGTTTGAGAATAATAAATTTGCTGAACATATGGTTGATATTTTATGTCAAACGGTTAAAATGCCTAAAACCTCAAATATCAACCATTAGCACAGAAAAGTAGTACAAAAATTATCAGCATAAATTAATTTTGTAAACGGAGGGATATAAAATATGCCAAGAGCATCAAGCAGAAGCAGCGAATATTTGACAAACGGAATAACTCTTTCTCCGGCAGTTCCAAGTGCCGGTGACACTGTAAGAATAACCTATGACGGTATACTCTCTAAAAGTGGAGCAACAGACGTATTTGCTCATATTGGTTATGGAAACAAATGGGATAAGGTGACTGATTACAGAATGCACAGGACAACTACAGGCTTTGAGACTGCAATAGCAGTCAATAATTCAGATACCATGAATTTGTGCTTCAAGGATTGCGCGAATAACTGGGACAACAACTCAGGCAAAAACTACAGTTTTGATGTATCCCAATAACCAGCTGAAAAAATGAAATAACTGCTTTAAGGGCTGCCATATGGCAGCCCTTCTAATTTCAAGTTAAAACCACTTATATTACTGGAACCTGTGGAGATCATTCTTTGTAAATGTCCATTGAGGTGTCTTTAACTGCTGGCCGAAATCCAGTTCATACCATGGGCTAATACCAGAATTGTCGGGATTTTTAAGAATTTGTGTGTCCTGAGCGGGCATATAGCTTTGAGCAACTATAAATAGCTTTTTTCCGGTTGCTTTGTTTTCTGCCATATCTACTACAATAATACTGTGACCGCTGTCAATAAACACGTCGCCGACAGACATCGAAGAGCATTCTACTGGCTTTAATTCCTTTATCAGAGACATGGTACCTGCATAGGCAAATACCATATCGAGATAATTCCTTAAATCCTTATATGTGTTTGACTTGGGCGCCCGGTTAACCCAATATGCCTTATTACCTTCAACAACTATTCTCTGCCCGTTCATCCATTTGCTATATTGGGCATAAAAACCGTTTGCAAAATGAAATGCTATTTCATTATATCTCTTATTAGCATAAAGGTATTCGGATCTGAGCCGCATGACGGCATCAGCACACTGCTGAAGGTCCCTGTTGCCTATATCCATATCAATAACCGCATCATATACATCTGCCGGTTTTACCCTGCCGTCAAAGTAATGTACCAGTGCACCGTCCTGTTTGAGTGGAAGGTTTTGTAAATATTCTGCGAAAGATCCCTTTTCGGTGTTGGTTCTTTCAAAGCCCTCCGGAGTAAGAAACCTGTCCTTCAAAAGCTTGCCTTGTGCATTTATTATTTTGGGTACCTCGATATTTGTTTTTGTACTAATCTCTTGTGTTATACCAATATCAGAGCTGCCGGAACCTTTGCCAAATCCGCCTGATTACCTGAGCAAGCAGTTGATGATAAGCATAGCGAAAAACAGACTGACAAAATTGCAGTCTTTCTCAAATAGGCAATTTTTATAAAATTTCCGATTGGCATATACATTCTTCCTTCTTGTTATCATATGTCCGTTTACAGATATATTATCAAATTTAACATATTCTGTATATTAATTATTAGCATTTTCAATTAACTTGAATATTATAAAACAGAATTTGTTTTAAAGGTGTTTTTAAATGAGTAGTACAATTCCAAATCCGGTTCAGATTATAACAAGAAAAATGATGTCGGCAAATCAGGTGCTTTCGATAGACTATCCCTGGGTAATATTAATGCCCAACATAAATGTACAGAATAAGATTAATAATTCAATTCTTCATCTAGTGAATAAATTGATAGTTGATCAGGGATATTACCAGAATCCTGTCACTACAATGATGGGATGGTATGAACTGAAAAACAATCAAAAAGCAGTTTTAAGCCTATCGTTAGGCAATTATACATACTTTTACCATGCCGCACACGGAATGACAGTAATTAAATCTCTGACCTTCAGCACCGATGACGGCAAATCATACAGCCTTGGGGAAATGTTCAAGCCCGGCAGGGACTATGTTAAAATACTATCGGATATAGTTGCTAAACAGATTGAACTGAGAAAAATAGATCTTTTAGGTGAATTTAAGGGAATATCCCCTGATCAGGATTTTTATATTGCAGATAAATGTCTGGTAATCTATTTTCAATTATATGAAATTACTCCCTATGCAGAAGGATTTCAATTTTTTCCCATTTCAGTCTATGAAATTCAGGACATTATTAAAGAAGGCAGTCCTCTTGATATAATGACAATCAATGAATAAGATAGCGGTTAATGGGTTTGGATTATATATACTCCGGCTATTAATACCAACACTCCAAGCGCTCTTGCCGGGTTAATCAGGTGGACTTGGTTTCCCATAATTCCAAAATGGTCGAAAATTACAGCAAGTATAATCTGACCTGCTACCACAAGGCTGAACATACTTGCAAAACCGATTTTGGAAACGGAAAAGATGGATGAAAAAATATAAAACGCACCTAATAGTCCGCCCATCCACATCCACCAGCTTGTCCGTCCCATAGTTCCGGTTCCCGGTACAGTCTGTGCTCCGCTTATTATATTGATTACGAAAGCAGCGGCAAGCCCCATGGTTCCCACAATAAAACTCACAAGTGATGTCAGAATTGGATCACCCAAGCCTGATTTAAGCCTGTTATTTACTCCGGCCTGTAAAGTGACTCCTGCTCCGGATATAAAGGACAAAAAATAATATATTAAGTTCATATAATTAGCCTCCGGTACATTTCTGCATATTATTATTTTATTATTTGAATCATTTTATCATTATCCTGGCATTCCACCAATTCTGCCGATATTCTTCCAACATGGTATTTCCAGTAGCTCACCGGTACTGTATTTCCGATTTTTATACCCCATGTTTTTATAAAAGTTACAGTAAATGTTTCATCATCAACCTTTTCAGCCTTTGTCTCCATAGTTACAGGACATGTGGCTCCTTTTGGTCCTCCTGTATCCACACTGACTACCTTTTGCCCAATAGTACCGGGGAAATCAGAATGATCACTTAAAACAGCCGCAATCGCATCTACCTCACCGAAGTCCTTTTGTTTATCCTCGGGTACACTGTATGAAACTGTTTCCAGTACTTCCCCTGTGTTTGCATCCAAGATCACATTAACATCAGCCAATACCTTACGCTGGATCGAAGAGAATAAATTTCCGGAAAGCTTTGCGCCTCCGCCGGTTTGTACCCAAACATTTCTCTCTGTAACAATCCAAACCGGGCATTTATTTAAGACCACTTTTGATCCCGGTATGTAAGGATGCTCTTTATTAGTGAGCAGAACTGGAACTGCTGTGATTTTTTCAGCTTGCCGGCTTGTATGGCTTCCTACATTCCGTTCAGAGGTTGCAATTTCTATAGCCTTACTCCTGTTTATTTTAACCGGACTTTTCAATTCTGAAATTTCAAGCCCGTTTTCCATTAATTTTTTATCATCAAGCAGTATCTGGAATTCCGAAACCGGTTTTGCGTCTGATGTTTCATTTTTAATATTCGAATCTGAAGCAGCAGTATTATCTTTATATGCGACATCCGAAACCGATATATTATTCGCTTGCACATCATCACTTTTGCCGGTAATTACCAACAGGATGCACACCGCAATTATCAGAGTACCGGCAACCGCCATAATACGAACATAATATTTACTTACAAAAGTAAATACTGTTTTTAAACTATTTTTCATAAATTCATGCCCCCCTAGAAAAAATCACTTTAAGACGAGCAATTTAAACTGCACA
>JAUZPR010000200.1 GCA_030705825.1 Bacillota bacterium
ATCAAAATATAAAGTATTGAGTTTTAATTTTAAAGCTGTCATAATATACTTGGTTTTGGAATAAAAACGTATAAGAGCAATTGCTCTTAACGGAAATTAGTAAATTACGGTTGAATCTAAATTTCCTAAGCATTATAATAAGAACTCGGGGGCATCGAGCCCTTTGTATTTTTCCGCAGGAATAATATACAAAAGCTGTACTCCAAGTTAAGTAAAAGTACAGGATTCCCGGGCTTGAAAACAGGATAGACCCCAAAACCCCTTATTGAATAATATGAAACAATATAATTTCTTTATACGTCATACTGCATGTGCCACAAAGCCCAATTTAAAAAAAATAATAATTTAATGGAGTGCTTTGAAAATGGATCCGGACGTACATAAAAAGGCAATCAAGTTTACACAAAAGAAAATTATCATAATTGCTGCTACCGTGCTCGCAGTATTTTTTATCGCAGCAGTGGCTCAGCTGGCATACATGATGCTGAGCTATGACAAGTCATATAAATACGTTTATGTAGACAACTTTGATGTTGGTAGTATGAAACATAACGATATTAAAAAGCTGCTTGAAAAGAATTACACCGATAAGGAAAAGACAAATAAAATCATATTGAAGTGTAAGGATTCTTCGGTTACTTTAGCATATTCCGATATCAATGTCTCCTATGATATAGACAAGGCAGCAGATAATGCCTTCAACATAGGAAGGAGCGGGAGTGTATTTACCCGTACTTTTGATATAATTGCTGCTTCGGTGAAAAAACAGACGGTAGAAATGCCGGTAACCTATGATAAGGTTAAACTTGAGAATATTATAGATTCACTTTCACAAAAATATTTGGTAGCAGTCAAGCAGTCATCACTGAAAATACAGGCTGATAAGGTAGTATTACATTCCGGAAAACGCGGAGAAAGTATAGACAAGGACAGGGTAATGGAGGATATTGACCAAGCCATAAAGGATTGCAGGGGAGGAACAATCACTCTTGCTGTCAAGGAAACTCAGCCTGATAAGGTAAATATCGATGAGTATTTAAGTAAGATAAACAGTAATGTGGTTAATGCATCATTTAAGGTTGAAAACAACAAATATACTGTAACCCCCGAAGTTGTAGGCAGAAGTATAGATAAAGACCAATTGGCTTCCGCAATCAGTGATGCGGAGAAGAACGAAGACAGTGACAGTACCTTGCCGGTTAAGTTTGTGACACCAACGGTTACTACAAAGGATGTATACGCCAAGCTTTTTAAAGATGAACTTGGCTCATTCAGCACAGTATTCAGGAACGATACCGATATAAACAGAAGCAGGGCAGGCAATATCAAGCTTGCGGTTTCAGCCATAAACGGAAAGATTCTGGCTCCGGGCGAGGTATTTTCCTTCAACGATACAGTAGGTCCAAGAACTGAAGAGACAGGATATGGCCAGGCTTATACCTATGTAAACGGCAAGGAGGAATTGGGCGTTGGCGGAGGGATATGCCAGGTTGCATCTACCTTATATAACGCAGTTCTTCTGGCAGATCTTAATGTAGTATCGCGTTCCAATCATTTCTTCACGGTTTCATATGTTCCGCTGGGAAGAGATGCGACAGTAGCATATGGGTCTACCGATTTTAAGTTTAAAAATTCTACCAATTGGCCGCTGCGTGTTGATGCTTATATCGGAAGCGGGAACAGACTGGTTTTTTCACTGAGGGGAACAAATGACAATCCGGGGAAAACTGTTGAAATCATTCCGCAAACAATAAAATCTATGGATTTCAAAACTGTTTATATTGACGACCCGACCCTGAACGAGGGTGTAACATCGGTTAAACAAATGGGTACAAAGGGTTATGTTGTTGATACATATGTAATAGTAAGGCAGAACGGAAAAATCATCAGGCAGGGAAAGATACACACAAGTACTTACAACCCGCTTGAAACCGATATATTACGCGGAACAAAGAAAACAGGAAAGCCTAAGCCGCCAGCACCGCCTCCAGCTACGCAACAGCCGTCAACGCAGGAGCAAAAGCCTTCAGACCAGCAGACTCAGCAGCCTCCAGCCAACAATAGTGGTGACTAGTCTGCTTCACAGGTTTAATTATCAGAAGTTTGACCCATCATTTCATAGAAATGATGGGTTTTATTATTTATTAATACATAAAGAAAACCTGTTTCTTTTAAATGAGTATTCCGTTTGCATTTTTTACCTTGTACATGCATAAATATTGTAAGAAGAAAGTACATAAGAACGTTAACCTAGGGGGTATTGTGATGATTGATGAGAAAAAGATTCCAAAGCCCAAGATACAGAATCTTATTCTGGAAAACAGGGAGAAACTCAGTGTATCCGGTGTTGTGGATGTAGAAAGCTTTAATGATGAGTGTATCATTGTGGATACTGAGCTTGGCTTGCTTGTTGTAAGGGGATATAACCTGCATATAAACAAGCTGAACCTTGACAGCTCGGAATTGGCTGTTGAAGGGGATATATTAAGCTGTGAATACAGTGAAAAGGAAGGTACAAAATCGAGATCGGGTTTCTTCAGTAAAATGTTCAAATAAAAGGCCGGTGGTATAAATTGCAGGTTTCGGTCAGCAGCCAGGTATATGTGTTTTTGTTTTCACTGCTTGGGGGAGCTATTATTTCATTCATATATGATCTTTTCAGGATAAAAAGAAAAGCAATAAAAACCGGCACGTTAGGTATGCTGCTGGAGGATACGCTTTACTGGATCATTGTAACTATCGTCATATTTTTCATAGTTTACTTAAGTAACGACGGTGAGTTAAGAGGATATATATTCATTGGGGTCATATTGGGTGTTATTCTCTATTTGCTGCTGCTCAGTAAATTCGTTATAGGCTCGGCTTTGATAGTTTTAAGGCTATTATACAGGGTATTCAAGTTTATCTGGATGATTATCAGTTATCCTTTCAGGATATTATTCAAAATACTTGGTATACCAACCGGGTTTATGAAGACAAATATCAGGAAGGCATATAAGAGGACAAGGACAGCCGGCAGGAATGAGCTGGCTAAGGCCAAAATGTGGAGAAAAATAATAAGAAGCAGAAGAAAAAAGAAATGAAAAAGAAGGAATTTACATAAGTTTATAGAATTATATGCATTGTAAAACCGAAAGACTTTTTATAGGGTACAAAAGGTATTAATCCAACCTCAAGGTGGGAGTAATTTATGAACAAAAGAAAAAAATCAAAATTGGGGTTTTTTATTGTTGTAGCCCTGATTATTTACTTTGCATATACTATAATAAGTCAGCAAAAGCTGCTCAATAACAAAAAGGCTGCTTTAAATGCGGCCAACGACAAGTATAAGCAGGAACAGAAGATAAACAAAGACCTTAACGATGAAAAAGGTAAGGTCAACAGCGATGAGTATTATGAAAAGGTTGCCAGAGAGCAGCTTGGAATGGTTAAACCCGGAGAAAAGATTTTTGTAGATCCCAACAAGTAACTTAGTTTCCCGCCTCATTACTTTTTAAATTGAAAGTATATGGGAAAATTGTGTAAGTCATTTCTGAGGTCTAAAGTGTCAACAAATATTTCCCGGCCGGGGAAATATCCTGTAGAACCCTGTGATTAACGGCTTGACGAAATATTAAGTATACTATATAATCGAATTACCCCAAATTTTTAAGGAGGACTTCTCATTATATGCTGGTTGAGGTTGGAAAAGTAGTTGAAGGAAAGGTTTCCGGTATTACCAATTTTGGAGCTTTCATTCAATTACCCGGAGGAAAAACCGGTCTGGTGCACATTTCAGAAATAGCAGAAGAGTATGTAAAGGACATTAATAGCCATCTCAAGGAAAATCAAACGGTCAAGGTCAAAGTGCTTTCAGTAGATGCAAACGGTAAAATTAACCTTTCTATCAAAAAGGCATTAAATCCTAATCCCGCACCAAGGTTTAACAGACCTGCAGATTTCGATTGGAACAGAGGTAATAATGATAAAATGTCCTTCGAAGATATGCTGGCCAAGTTTCAGAAAGACAGTGAAGAAAAAATGCATGACCTTAAGAAAAGCTTTGAATCGAAACGCGGCAGCGGGGGATATAAATAATAGATAATCGGTTATTTACATATAAAGCATAAAACCGTATTTGACAGATAATCATACCATGGCTTAATAAACAAGTGTACTAATAGGTTTTTTGTCTTTATACAGCAGTTCAATATGAATTTATGGAAATATTTTAATGTTGACACTGGCAGCTTGTTTGTATTACAATATACAAGTCGCCAGTCAAGAAGGCTGCTTACATTTGCCGGAGTGGCGGAACTGGCAGACGCACAGGACTTAAAATCCTGCGATCCTTACCGATCGTACCGGTTCGACCCCGGTCTCCGGCACCAATTGAATATTGATGAATACTTTCCCGTATTCGATAATATAATATAATATATCGCGGGGTGGAGCAGTACGGTAGCTCGTCGGGCTCATAACCCGAAGGTCGGAGGTTCAAATCCTTCCCCCGCAACCAAAATCAGAAAGGGACATTCCTTGAACAAGGTGTGTCCCTTTTCATTGTTCAGCTTTCAGGAATTTAGCCTGAAGGCTTTTTTGTTATGTGTGAAAAGTTGATAACTGTCACCTTAATTCGGCTGAAGATTAAATTGATATCAAATTGCCTGCAACTAAAATAGTACTTTAATCCGTCTAATGTTACAGAGGAGGCAATGAATTGAAGATGCCCAATATTGATTCTTA
>JAUZPR010000201.1 GCA_030705825.1 Bacillota bacterium
AGCTGCAGAATTCTCAAGGGAGTTGGAAGAAACATTAAAGAAAATGAGGTATTCAAGCCTTTGCGAGATGCTTTCAATATATCCCGAATATGTTCAAAGGCTTGCCGGAAGGCTGGAAAAATCCATTGTACCATTTAATATAGAATGCAGCCAGGATATAAGAGTAGACGCTGAAAAAAATGAGGAGTTTATTAGATCTCTGGTACATGTTTTCAGAAATGCGGTAGACCATGGCATAGAATCATATGAGGAACGGGCGGCCCAAAACAAGGAAATGGACGGCAGAATATGCTGCTCTGTTCAAAAAGTCAACCACGGTTTTAAAATTCTCATCAGTGACGATGGAAGAGGAATAGACGCAGAAGCTGTAAAACAGGCTGCATTAAAAAATCAGCTTATAACCAGGCAGGAAGCGGAAAATACTTCCCTAGAGGATTCAGTAATGCTTATTTTTAAAGACGGTGTAACTACGGCGGCAGGAAACAAAGGCCTATCCGGCAGGGGAGAGGGGTTGGCTTCGGTAAAAATGCAAACAGAACTGTTGGGCGGTACCGTTGAGGTAAATTCAAAACCGGGCAGGGGAACAGTATTTGTTTTTAATATACCTGAACAGGATTAATTGATGCAGTAAAGCAAAAATGGATTAAGGGCTGGTTGAGGAGTTTTGAAAGATGGTTCAGGCCAGAGCGCAGGAAAAACTTCTCAAGACAAGGCGGAGGAAACTGCAGATGAAGGAGTATATGACTGATATATGACCGAATTTGCAGTTTTCTCCAACGCAGTAAAGCAAAAATGGATTAAGGGCTGGTTGAGGAGTTTTAACAAGCTCTGGGAGGATACTTGTGGCACGCATACTTATAGTTGACGATTCATTTATCATACGTATGAAAATTAAAAATGCAGTCAGTGCAGCAGGGCATGATGTGGTAGGTGAGGCGGAAAACGGACTGCAGGCAATTACGCGGTATTTACAGCTGATGCCTGATCTTGTTACACTCGATATTACCATGCCTTTTATGGACGGCTTGACTACGCTTAAAAAGATGTTGGAGATTGATCCCTTATCTCAGGTCATTATGATAAGTGCAATGGGACAGCAGCTTATGGTATTGGAATCTGTTAAAACAGGAGCAAGGCATTTTATTGTCAAGCCTTTTGACGATGAGAACCTGATTAAAGTTGTAAATGAAGTATTGAAAAACCGGCCTGATCCTGAAAAATCACGCATTATCAATAAGGACACCAATATAAGGACCAAACCTGAAGAACTCCAGACAGGGTTCCATATAGAGAATAAAACCGGAACTTTTATAATAAGCATATCACCCGAATTGAAAAAGGATCAGCTTGGAAAACTTGATTCTGAAGTAAAGGGACTATTATCAGAAAAAGATTTAAACGTTATTTTTGATTTCAAGGACATTGCATTTTTGGAGGAAGAGTATCTTGCAGTACTTGATAACATAATCGGGAATATGAGAAGTGCCGGGGGAGAGGTAGGACTGATATGCAATAATAGAGACTTCCATACATACCTGAAATCATCGGAATATGAGCAATTGAAGTCTTCAGAGACAGATTGATTAAAGCAGATTGTTATAAAAAGTGAAAAAAATAATCACCTCTTATTAATATCTTGCCATTAGAAAAACCAAATTTCTAGCATGCAGGTTTTTTGGAATTCTCGGAATAGAAAGTCAGAATCAATTTATCAAGCTCGGTGCTTAGCTTGTACACATCTTCATTGTCAATTGATTTAAGCGTTACAAGCTCATTTAACTTCTTTTGATAAATTATTACCTGTTTTCTCAACTCATCAGAAACAAACATATAATTCACCCTCACATTTATCTTTAGTAAGCACGTAATGTAAAAGATATACTTCAACATACATATTATAACTATTTGTCTCAATATACAATATTTCCCGAATATTTTCGACAAGTGAATTTAACGTACTTTCAACAAAAAATGTTGATAAACTCATTGTGGATTATGTGCATTAAAAGGTGTAAAACCTAATTTGGGCCTACTTCCGGTGTGGAAAAACTGTTTATATTTTAAGAACCCAACCAGTAAAAAACAAAAGTGTCAATGAACCGCAAATAAAGACAAAGTTCTTTACCGAAAGGACAAAAGTGTCTTTTTTTGTTTGAATTTTATTAAAAAGTTTTATATTTTTATATGCTAAAACAAGTGTTAATAGTGCAAAAAGGCATAAAACCGGAACCAATCCCGATACCGACAGAAAAATAATATCTGCGTATGCAGCCAGGTATATTAATTTAAAAAGGATAAGTGAACTTCTTTTACCGATGTATACAGGAAGTGTATACCGCCTGTTTTCCTTATCCTCCTCCAGGTCGCAGATATTATTTGCAAGCATTATATTTGCAATGCATAACACGTAAGGGAGAGACAGTAGGAAAATGTATAGTATCTGAACATAATTGATTTGCAGCGACAGAAAAGAGTTTTTCAGTCTGACTGAAATTATTTCCGGATTATTTAAATGGATATAAATTGACAGAAAAAGTATAACAAATCCCATAAAAAACCCCGAAAAAGCTTCACCGAACGGAGTCCTGGAAATCGGTACAGGGCCGGATGAATAAAATATTCCTACTAAAAAAGATATTGCGCCAACAAGTAAGACTATAATATTAGTTTTAAAGACAAGAATTATACCCGATGTTGCAGCAGCAGTGAAAAGTAATACCAATACTGCCAGAACTGAATATTCTTTTAGGTTTTTTCTTGCAATAATATTATGAAGTTCATAATTATATCCCGATTTCCTGTATGCCAGCTTAAAATCCCGATAATTGTTCAGTGCGGTGGTAAACATATCTATTGAAAAAAGAGATACAAAAAAAAGTGCAAATTTTAAGGCGCTGAAATTCTGAAAATGACGCAGTGCATACAGTGTACCTGTAATGCAAGGTATAGTACTTGCCAGCTTGGTACGTATTTCTACCAGAGCAAAAAAGCTTTTTAAGTCCAAAGTTTCCACCTCATTAATATTCTTACCTTATTTCAGCAGTAATTTTCAAAAATCCGACGGTTGCCGAAATAAATTACAATACTAAGAAGAGACACTATTTTTCAACAATTTCATGTAATAATTTTGTAATATAATTACCCCATTTTTCACTTTCTGGGATTCGAATATTATGTTATCAGCGGATTTATTTTCCGGAAAGCTGAAAGGTGGATATTTAGCGTATCATGTTAGCGCAAACATGATATAGCAGGGGCGTTATTAGCCTTTAAGAAACATTATGTAAACCATAAGCTTGAGCAAGAGAGAAAACCTTTAGACGGTTTTCCTATATAAAAACAAACCACTAAAAACGAAAGGATGATTTCTAATGAAAAGGCAGAAGAAATCTTTATTGGCAGTAGCTATCGTAATGATCATGGTAGTATCAAGCATATGCAGCGTATATGCCGCACCTTGGAAAGCCATCAATGCAGGGAAACAATTCAAAGATGTGAATATGAATTTCTGGGGATATAAATACATAAACGCTCTTTCACAAAAAGGTATTATTAACGGATATTCAGATGGTTCATTTAAACCGAATGGTAAAGTTTCAAGAGCAGAATTTGCTACAATGCTTACTAAAACTCTTAATCTGACAACAACCGATAATACTCAGACATTTGCCGATGTAGCACCCGGCTCATGGGATTTCAATGTAGTAGAAGCTGCAAAAGATTATTTGACAGGGTATAGGACAAGTACAGGAATAATGTATTTTTACGGAAGTTACAATGCGGTCCGTGAAGATATGGCGGTAGCACTTGTAAAAGCTCTTAAAATTCAGGTTGCACCAAATAATGGAGCGCTTGCACAGGTGTATTCAGATTTCAGCCAAATCACCCCATCATTGCAGGATTATGTATATGCTGCTTATACAAGCGGTTTAATGACGGGCTCTGATGGCAAATTTAACCCTCAGGGTACTCTTACAAGAGCTGAAGCAGCAGTACTTCTGTACAGGGCTCTTGATAAGACCGAAAAAGTCGCAGTGGGCGACGGAAGCAGTGATTCCGGAACAAAAGTTCCTGTAAATACAAGCACCGACGCAACCTTGAACAGCCTGACTGTTAATGGTACAGCAGTAACAGGATTTGCAGCAGCAACATATACTTACAGTGTTGTACTGCCTGCAGGTACAACAGTAGTGCCGGTAGTAGCAGCTGCAGTAAGCAATACGAATGCCAAGACAGTAGTAACCCAGGCTGCAAGCCTTCCGGGAGCTGCCACGGTAGCTGTGACTGCAGCAGACGGTGCTACAAAATTAACATATACAATTAATTTTACAGTTGGAACACAGAAGGATACAGATGCAACTTTAAGTGCAATAACCATAAATGCAGCGCCCTTGGC
>JAUZPR010000202.1 GCA_030705825.1 Bacillota bacterium
CACTATCTATCATGATGCCACCATCCTTATAAGACAATTATAACAGAAAGAATAACCGCATTATAAGGCCTTAAATGCAGATTGTCCCATATAGTATATATGTTATAATTATTTTTGAAAAAGCCGGATAAAAATAGCAACTAAATGGAGGAAATAATGATTACTGCGCTTTCTTTAAGCCCTGCTGTTGATAAAGTATATTTTGTCGATAATTTTGAGGCGGGCAAACTTTACAGAGCTGAAAACGTAATTAAATCAGCCGGGGGAAAGGGTATTAACGTTTCGAGAGTGGCTTCGATTCTGGGAGAGAAGGTTTGCACCATAGGATTCAAGGCAGGGGAAACAGGAAATTGGCTGGAGGGAAAATTGAAGGAGCTTGGGGTTATGACAGCTTTTGTTGAGGTTCCAGGGGAGTCCCGTACAAATAATAATATTATAGACAATTCTTCCGGAAAGGAAACCGAAATACTTGAAAAAGGTCCGTTTATCTCCGATCAGGCAGTTGCACGGTTTAAGGATGTCTTTGAACAGTCCTTAAAAAATACCGAAGTCCTGGTTTGCTCAGGCGGTCTTCCTGATGGTATTTCGTCAGATTTTTATGCAATGCTGATAGGGATTGCCAGGGAAAAAGGAATAAAGACAATTCTTGATACCAGCAAGGAAGTTCTTACTGAAGGGATCAAGTCATGTCCGTATCTGATAAAACCCAACCTTAGAGAGCTGTCCGATTTCGCCGGAAGACCGCTGGATAAAATTGAGGATATTGTTGACACATGCAGGACAATATTGATGAGTGGGGTAGAAATTGCAGTGGTTTCCATGGGCCGGGACGGTGCACTTTTTGTGACCGGGGAAAAAGTGATAAGAGCTTACCCTCCAAAGCTTACTGCAGTAAATACGATTGGTTCAGGCGACTCCATGGTAGCGGGAATGGCAGCCGGCATAATAAGGGATTATTCACCCGAAAACATGTTCAAACTGGGAATGGCATGTGCAGCAGCCAATACCCAGTTCAAGGAAATAGGCTATATAACGGTCGAACTTGTAGAAAAGTACATGTCTGAAATTAAAGTTGAGTATTTATAATACTATAAAAGATTTTCAAGCTTGAAATAGTCGAAGAACTGGCCGAAATCTATACCTGCAACTATTTTGTTCTTATATTTCGAGTAAAGTAATTCATGCCCCTCCATCAGGTTATGGGACTTGATTCCATGGGACATTGAAAGAAATGCTTCTATATATGCTGCAAGCTTGTCGCAGGCTTCAATTATCTCGCCGTCTATGGGAGAAAATTCATTGCTGTTATACGTTTTGCATATTTCAGCAGAATGGACATTCCTGACCTTGTCGTTTTGAATTATACGACTTTGGAATTCATCCTCCACAAAATATCTGATTTCATCGTGCCACGACAAGGGAAGCAACGGCAGTATCTTTTCCTCCACCTGCAGCTTTTCTATCTCTTTTATAAGAGCATCCAGGCCTTCGACCGATCTCTTGACAGGTGAAACTATATCCCTGGTTAATACTTCAGGGAGGTCGTGGAACAAGCCTGCAAAAAAATTATTGTATATTCTTTTGTCGCATGCATTGAGTTCAAGGGAGCAAAGGTGCGAAAGATAAGCAACTATAAGCATATGCCCCATTACCGAGGTCTCAGGGATACGCGCCGTTTGTGCCCACCTCAGCTGAAACCTCAGCTGACCCACAAAATCTATAAAATTCTGGGTTTTTTTACCCATCTGGAGCTTCTGCACACCGGCAAGATCTATATGCTCCTCAAGTTCGTTCTCAATCTCGGCTTTTGTCACATCTATTCCATACAACCTCGGATTAAGGCTGTATATGATCTGAAACTCCCAGTTGGTAGCCAGATAATGCGAAGCCTTCAGGATTTTCTTTTCCAGAGGGTGATACTCAGGATCAAAGAAGTATAACTTCATCTTGTCTCTCAGATTTCCATTGACGTCATAAATCCCTGATTCCTCAAGCTTGTCAAGTACCCACTTATTAAGCTGCTCTCCTTTATAGGCCATAAGCTTGTGAAATATAGGGGGTTTTATATCTGTAAGCATTATACGGTGCAGTAGCTCAAAAAGTGCTCCATCAATTAGAGCCGTCCAATCTATTACCGCTTTTCTGTCAGTTTCCTCAAATTTTCCGAGAATATAGGCCAGTACCATCTTATGAGCCTGCTTGTCCAGCTCGGTAAAGCCTTTTGGACGCATATGGTCATTCCACCGCTGCATATAGGCAGCTTCATATATAAGCTGAAGAAGAGTTTTTCTTATCATAATAAACCTCCGACCGTCCTTATATTGTAATTATATTGCAAACTGCATAATAGTACAATATTAGCTTACTATGCCTGTTTTTGCATATGTTTACAGGTTCCGGACGTTATGCTATAATAATATTTTGGTAATTAGCCAAAACCCTTAGTTGGTTTATTTCAGACAGTGCTATGAAATTTGCCAAACTGGTGAAAAATAATTATTGATTGTACTCGATATACATAATGAGGAAGGTAATATCATGAGTGTTTTTTCATACTCAATACGGACTATTTTCAGAAGACCGATTATTCTGCTGGTTTTCGGCATAATTATGCTGGCAGCCTGTCTTATAAATTATTATAATCCTATTTATTCAGTAATATATGGCTTTGGTGGGATGGGTATAAGCGAAATGCTTAACAGTGTTGTCCCATTTCTTAATCTTGTCACAGGACTTATTGATACTCCTTTAAAACTTATTGAAATCCTGATTGCCGGTGCCGCCATAATAACGGTCTTATCGCTGCTTATAGCCATTGGTTTTGCCGGTATATTCAATGTTATAAAGAATATTATTGAAGGGAAACCAAAACATGCGGGCGAATTTTCCGAGGGCTTGAAAAAATACTATTCCCGGATGTTTTCAATTACTTTCAGAGTATTACTAATGGCAGTATTACTGTTTATGTTTTTAATGGTTGTCTGTGTTCCGGCATCAATCCTGACACGGGCATATCTGACAACCAGGCCGGACTTAATGTTTTTGGCGGTTATTGTTGATATAATAACGGTTTTTACACTTTTCTTTGCTGTAATGTTTTTCTGTATCTATATATTGTTCTGGTATCCTGCGGCAGTTACAGGGGACAGGAAATGGTTCTCACTGGGAAAACGTACTGCGGATGCAGCATTTTGGAATGTACTAGGCAAAGTATTTCTTAGCGGGATTGTATTTTCAGTTTACCAGTTAGTACTGCTATATGCGGATAATCATCTTACAGCAGTGGGAACAAGTGCACTATCAATACTGCTGCTTTTGGTTACCTGGGCTGTGAATACCCTATTCGTCTCTTTTCTTGCCACATACATTTTTACAACTTTCAAATCAATTCAAATGAAAAGTCAAAATTCCATATAAAAAAGGGTATCGCCAGTTTGTTTTAATGACAGTACCCTTATTTGAATATTTAATTAAATTGCAAAATCATGCCTTCCTATAACTGTAATGATAGTTCTGCTCCAAATCCAGGAGCTTGTTGCAGTGGACGGATTGAAGTAATAGATGGCGCCCCCTGATGGATCCCAACCGTTAATAGCATCTCTTGCTGCATTATACGCACTCTTATCCGGATCAAGATTTATCTGGCCATCTGAAACAGCATCAAAGGCACCGGGTTGATATATTACTCCGGCAACGGTTTTTGGAAACCTGCTGTCACGTGTCCTGTTCAGAATAACCGCGCCTACTGCGACTTGGCCCTCATAGGGTTCACCTCTGGCTTCACCGTAAATCAAATGAGCCAGGGTATTAACATCACTATTTGGAGTTGCGCTTGTCTGAGACGAAGAACTTGTGCCGGTGGGGAGAGTAAGGCCTGCCAGTGTTTCAGGGCCTGCTATTCCATCTGCCGTAAGGCCGTTTTTTGATTGAAAATACTTGACTGCCTGAAATGTCTCATAACCATAAATTCCATCGACTATTCCATTATAATAGCCCCATTTATAAAGCTTGTCCTGAATATTTATTACTTCCTGGCCGCGGCTGCCGTAATAGGATATTGCTTCCCTGTATTTACTCTGATCGGACAGATCCAGTTTGAAAATATATGATGTCCATAGTAAGGAGGTTATAACAACCGTAACAATAATTAATACAAGAGTTTTCTTTTTCAATGTAATTCTCCTTTTATCACACCGTTAAGTTAATTA
>JAUZPR010000203.1 GCA_030705825.1 Bacillota bacterium
AAACTGTACACTGAATTTTCTGGTGGAAATGACGAGAAGGTCACACCCGTTCCCATACCGAACACGGTAGTTAAGCTTCTCAGTGCCGATGATACTTGGCTGGTAACGGCCCGGTAAAGTAGGACTCTGCCAGATTTATATTCCTCAATAGCTCAGTTGGTAGAGCATGCGGCTGTTAACCGCAGGGTCGTAGGTTCGAGTCCTACTTGAGGAGCCAAAAGGAAAGGTAATTTTACCTTTCCTTTTTTGATATATAAAAAAGTTTTTCATTATTTCCCACCTGCAAACCGCCATATAAAAGCGTATTAAAAAATATTGATTGAGCATATTGTTTTTGACGATATTTTCTGATAAATTTGATATGTCAATTAAAAAAATTAGTATGCTAAGGAGAAATATGGCAAATAAAAAGGGAATAATAATTGTTTTAGCAACTACAATTATAGCAGTTGGCATTCTATTATTGGTATTTAATAAAGATAAAGGCTCTCAAAACAATATATCAGGTAATAATAAAGCCAAAGCGGGTACAAATATAACTTTGAACATGTCTGGTACAACTAATAGTACGACTGAACCCAATACAACAAAAAGTAATAATGATACTGACAATCAGTCTGCAAACAGGATAAAGACTCCCGTAAAGGTTAAAGCAGTCTATTTAAGCGGGGACTCAGCAGGAAGTAATGCAGTATTGGACCGCATAATAGAACTTTCCAAGACTACTGAACTAAATGCGGTTGTTATTGATGTAAAAGAAGCAGGACTGGTAAATTATGATACAGGTATTCCTGAAGTACGGTCAATAAAAGCTTTTGAAAAGAAATACAATCCTGAAGAAGTGATAAAGAAGCTTCATAACAATAATATTTATGTAATAGGACGTATTGTTTGTTTCAGAGATACAACACTTGCGGAAAAAAGACCTGACCTGGCGGTTAAGAAGGTAAACGGACAAATATGGCGTGAGGGCAAAATGGCATGGACAAATGCCTATTTGGACGAAGTACAGCAGTATAATATAAACATAGCAAAAGAAGCTGCTGACAAAGGCTTTGATGAAATACAATTTGATTATGTAAGATTTCCAACAACACGCAAGGGTGAGGTTAATTACGGAAATGTCCCTCCCAGAGCTGATGCAATAAGCTCATTTCTTGAAAAAGCATCAAAGGAGATTCATAATAAAAACATTCCCGTATCTGCAGATGTTTTTGCTATAATATGTGAAAGTCCTACTGATGGAGAAGCAATAGGCCAAGTATTGGAAAAAATCGGAGAAAATATTGATTATATAAGTCCCATGGTCTATCCTTCACATTATGCAAATGCTGCAAAAAAGGGAAATATGGCTAATGGAGTAGGGCAGAGCGTAAACGGAGTTTTTTTTAAAGCTCCAGACCTTGAACCTTATAAGGTTGTCTACAACACCTTGCTTAAAACAGAAGACAGAATGTCAAAGGATCCTCTTTGCAAGGCTAAAATAAGGCCTTACCTTCAAGCTTTTAGTGCTACCTTTCTTCCTTCAGGGTATTGGCAAAAGTATGGTCCGGAGCAAGTTAAGGATCAGATGAAAGCAGTGGATGATACTTCAAGCAGTGGATGGATACTGTGGGATCCAAGAAATTCATATAAACAGGATTACTTTGTACAAAAATAACTATTACTTTTGAAGCTTGATAAGTTTTATATTTCTCTTTAAAATTTTATTTTTTGTTTGATGGAACTATTCAGTGCAATTTAAGTCTAATATTTATATTGTTTGTCATAAAACGAGGCATATATTACCTATGACAAAACAATGCTAGTTAATTATAATTAAATGTACGTGAGGTTTACATAAGCTAATTTAAAAAGAAAATAGAAGTGCAAATGACAATTACTTCATTTCAGGGGTGGAATTCATGAAGAAAAAGTACATAGTAGCATGTATTGCTGTAGTTGTAGCTTTAGCTGCAGTTAGTGGATCGGTTCTCGCATATCGGGCGTTGACAAAAACAACTGAAGTTTCAAAGGAAACAAGCACCATATCAACAAAAAGTTCTGCAGTACAGAGCAGTAACAGCTCACAGAGCAGTACTGCCAATACTCAAAGTACGGCAAACAATCCCAAATCGACTGCACAGGGAAATTCAACTGATCCTTCCGTTATAACAGTACAAGCCCCTGACAAGAATTTTAAGGTCAAAGGTTTGTATCTTACAGGCTGGACTGCCGGAAGCGATAAAAATTTGCAGCATTATGTAGATTTGGCTAAGAAGACGGAAATTAATACATACGTAGTAGATATAAAAGATGACGATGGATATGTAGGTTATGAATCCCAGATACCGGAAGTAAGAAGTATCAATGGGTGGGAGAAAAAATACGATGTCGATAAGATGATTAAAACTTTTCATGACAACGGTATTCATGTAATAGGTAGAATAGTTTGTTTCAAGGATACCATACTTTCATCCCAAAAGCCTGAACTTGCAATCAAGGATACAAGAGGCGGATTGTACAAGACAAGGAATACAGACGGAAAATACATAACTTGGCTTAATCCTTATGAAAAAGGTTCTTGGTCTTATTTAACCGATATTGCAAAAGAAGCGATACAAAAGGGTTTTGATGAAATCCAGTTTGATTATGTGAGATTTGCCAATGACGGTCAACCAAAGTACATGGATTTCTCAGCATATACTCAGCCTAAATATGAAGCTATCGACGGCTTCCTGGCTTATGCAAGACAGCAGCTGCCCGGAGTGGTACTTTCAGCGGATATATTCGGCATAGTTTGTGAGAGCCCGGCAGATACTGAAAAAATAGGTCAATACCTTGAGAATATCGGTAAGGACATAGATTATATTTCGCCTATGGCATATCCTTCACACTATGCTCTGGGTCAGGAAGTAAACGGAGTAACGTTCTCCAAACCAGATTTTGAGCCATACAAGGTGGTATACAATACACTTCTTAAAGCAAAAAACAGGATTGCTGCCGTTTCGGATTATCAAGCAAGTGTACGTCCTTATTTGCAGGACTTCACCGCAACCTGGATTGGAAAGGGCAATTATCAGAAATATGGACCGGAACAGGTAAAAGAGCAGATTCAAGCGGTATATGACGCCGGTTATGATCAGTGGATATTGTGGGATGCAAATAATAAGTATGATGAAAGTGCATTTGCACCAAAAAAATAAATTTTATAGAAAAAATAAAAATGATTATAAAAGACTAGGAATAAATTTTCCTGGTCTTTTATTTATCGTGGGAATGTATTGAATATTCTTGTTTTGATGGATATATGACCTATAATTTGACAATATTATGCATATTATATTTTTGTTTTCAATAGGACTTAATTACTATATTTTTTTCCAAATTGCATCTTGACTAATATGTTGAAAATGATACAATATACTGTGCCAGGAAAAATATACTATACTAAATATAGTGATTGTGTCGGGAGGCCATTACTATGAACTTGTCGGAAAATGCAGTTAAGGTACTCGAGAAAAGATATCTTTCCAAAGATGAAAATGGAAAGCTATTAGAGGATGTAGAGGGCATGTTTAAGAGGGTTGCCAAAGCTGTTGCAGCTGCGGATGCCCATTATTGCTCTTTAGGGGAAGTTAAAAAGGTTGAAAAGGAATTTCTGGAGATGATGACAAATCTTGAATTCCTGCCTAATTCTCCTACTTTGATGAACGCAGGAAGGCCTTTGGGCCAGCTTAGCGCTTGTTTTGTCCTTCCGGTAGAAGATACAATGGAAGGAATATTCGAGACAATCAAGAATGCAGCTCTTATACACAAGAGCGGAGGCGGCACAGGTTTCAGCTTTTCAAGATTGAGACCGAAAGGCGCATCAGTGAATTCTACAGGCGGAGTTGCCAGCGGACCTATCAGTTTTATGAAGGTTTTTAACGCTGCTACCGAGGCCGTTAAGCAGGGTGGTACCAGAAGAGGTGCCAATATGGGCATTTTGAGAGTCGATCACCCGGATATTATAGATTTTATTACCTGTAAGCGTGATAATTCCGATATTACAAACTTCAATATTAGTGTTGCCGTGACTGAAGATTTTATGAAGGCTGTTGAGGAGGACAGGGATTA
>JAUZPR010000204.1 GCA_030705825.1 Bacillota bacterium
ATAATTTACAATAATTATAACATATTATGGAATATTATTAAACAAATTATCGTATTATGAATATAGTTATTTTAAAAAAATAGAAGCTGTCATATTTTGCGTACAATGCATGGAAGAAGTTGGCGATTTAAATAAAATAAGTATTTATATTTTTGTAACATAAATGTTATAATGAAAATAAAAAAAGCACCTTGGTATTTTTTATTTTACGGAACAAAAAACAGTACTCTGAAGTCTAATTAATATTGTGAAAAAATTTATCGCCAGGTTTAAATAAATCGAAATATATAAACAAAATCATAAGGAGTGTATTTTGTGCCAAAAAAGATTCTTATTGTTGATGATGAGAAAAACATCGTTGATATCCTCAGGTTTAACATTCATAAAGAAGGATTTGAAACAATAGAAGCCTATGACGGTGAACAGGCGGTTGAATTGGCTCTCAGCCAGAACCCGGATTTGATTTTACTGGATATAATGCTTCCCAAAATGGATGGATTTACAGTTTGCAGAAAACTGAGACAATATATTTCCACGCCTATTCTTATGCTCACTGCCAAGGAGGAAGAGGTAGACAAGGTATTGGGTCTCGAGCTGGGTGCGGATGACTATATTACCAAGCCGTTCAGTCCAAGAGAACTGATGGCAAGAATTAAGGCCAACCTCCGCAGAGTTACATCGGATGACGTGCCGAGAGTTTCGGGAAATGTTTTAAAATGCGGCAGTTTAACCATAGACATTGACAGGTATGAAATTAAACGGAACAATGATGTAATAGAGCTTACTCTAAGGGAGTTTGAACTTGTAAAATTTCTTGCTCTGCAACCAAATCAAATATTCTCAAGAGAAGCCCTGCTTGAAAAGGTATGGGGCTATGAGTATTACGGAGATGTCCGTACAGTTGACGTAACCGTAAGAAGAGTACGCGAGAAGCTGGAATTTGATCCGGCAAATCCTGAATATATAATGACTAAAAGGGGCGTAGGCTATTATTTTAATAGCTAGGCCGTAATTATTGTAGTATTTATTGTCTGCAAATCAGGATATAACTTTTATATATGTAATTCAATTGATTCTGTAATTGGGGTATGGCTTTCTGCTTTAGCGGTAAGCCATGTATATTTTAAAAATAACCTTTAAATGTGAGGTAGCTATGCGGAGAAGTCTGCAGTGGAGACTTGTATTTATATTTATGCTTATAACCTTTTCTCTCATGCTGTTTATCGGTGTCACTCTAAACAGTAAGGTAGAATCTTCATATTACTCTAATTTCCAAAAGAATATAGAGAGTTATATCGGTAATTGGGATATCTTAACCAAGAACCCTACTGATGACGCTATAAGGGCTGATCTCAATGAAGGCAAAAATGCGGTTTATACCTTTAGAGTATCGGATGTCGGCTACTCTATGACTGTTATAAATAAAAAGACAAACAAAATTGTATATTCTTCCGATAAAAGGTACAAGGAAAACAACGACTCATTCCTGTATCAAAGCCTGAAGTCCTCCAATTTAACCTCGGTTATGGCAGGCCAGATTAAGGGAAATGGTGACAAGCATGCTAATAACGATTCCGATACCCCGTTCTTTGATTATGCCTATTCGAATGGGAATTATATCCTGTATTTCAGATATTATAGAACCGAATGGGGTTCAATAATAGACAATTTCAATAATATTGTAGCGGTTACCTGCGTTTTCGCGGTACTTGCTTCTCTGGTACTTGGTTATATATTGTCAAAGACAATAACCATCCCTGTTGTCAATATAATGCATAAAGCAGAAAAGCTTGCACTGGGTAATTTTGACCAGGCGCTGCCTGTAAAATCGGAGGATGAGATAGGAAAGCTCACGAGTACCTTCAACTATATGGCAGGGGAGCTTAAAAATACTCTGGGTGAAATCTCGAATGAGAAAAACAAGGTTGAAGCAATACTTAATTATATGACAGACGGTGTTATTGCCTTCAATATCAAGGGAGAGGTTATTCATATCAACCCGGCTGCCAGGACTGCACTTGGAGCAGAAGATTTCAATGAAAGCTTCAACTCTTTTGCAGCTACTTATAATCTGGGGATTACGCTTGAAGAAATCCTTTACATTGAAACTGCAGGGCGCAAGGAAAAGATAATTGACGCAGCCGGAAAAAGACTCAGGGTTTATTTCGTATTGTTCAAGGGAGAGGAAGATAAGGCCGGAGGCGTTATAGTGGTACTTCAGGATATCACCGAGCAGCAGAAGCTGGAGGACATGAGGAAGGAATTCGTTGCCAATGTTTCTCATGAACTCCGTACTCCTCTGACATCTATTAAAAGTTATGCCGAAACATTACTGGACGGTGCAATGGAGGACAGTGAAACAGCTTTAAAATTCCTGGGGATAATAAACTCTGAAGCCGACAGGATGACCAGATTGGTAAGGGATTTGCTCCAGCTTACCAGAATTGAAAATCAACAGGTCCAGTGGAATATGAAGTCTGTTAATGTAGCCGGACTTGTTGCAGATGCGGTGGAAAAACTGCAGATGGAAGCTAAAAATAAAAATCTCACCATGGCTAATTATGTAATAGGGGAAATACCTGAGATAAATGCCGATTACGACAGGCTCGAACAGGTTATTCTGAATATTTTGAGCAACGCCATGAAATATACTACCGGCGGCGGAAAAATCACTGTTTATACAAGCAGGGTATATAATGATATTTATGTGAAGGTGGCCGATACCGGAATAGGTATTCCAAAAGACGACCTGGACAGGATATTTGAAAGGTTTTACAGGGTAGATAAAGCCAGATCCAGGGAGATGGGCGGAACAGGCCTTGGACTTTCGATCGCAAAGGAAATTGTGGAGGCGCACGGCGGAAGCATTAATGCAGTAAGTGAATTGGGAAAAGGTACTGAAATTACGGTAATCCTTCCCATTGTAATTCAAACTTAAATACCATGTAATGGATTTGTAATAATAGTATTGTATAATATATGTATGTATTAAGATTTTTTAATTATGTTTAGAAATTTGATTATATACATATTGGGGTGTTTTTAATGTTTAAGAAGTTGTGCTTTGCACTAATGCTGATAGTGACATTTTCATTGTTCAGCCTACCGGCTTTCGCAGCTGGCAGCAGTCCTGTTACAAGCGAAGTATATAGTACGGATACCGGTATTACCGGAAATTACTATATTACAATTACGAATCCTGAGAAAACCAAGGATTCGACATATAAAAAGAGTTACACAATAAGTGGAACAGCCAAGGTAGACAATGTTAAGATACTTATTCTGAAGTACGATTCCGACTCTGATAAATATGTTAAGTTTGAGGATGTTGATGGGGACTCGGTATGGGACATAGGCAGCGCAGGTCCGTTCCAGAGGGAAATAAAACTTGACAAGAGTGATAATAAAATCAGGCTTATAGCTTACCTGAGTACGTCAGACAAGGGTGACAAGGTTCAGATTTATGATTTTACAATTACCAGATGGGATAAGAGCATCTTTGACGGCATATTTAATGGTGCGATAAATTTCTTTAAAGGTATATTCTAATAATATAGGACAAAAATAAGAAAACAAGGGAAAATGAAGCATAAAATGAACCGTATAACAAGAGAAAGACTAAAGTCGTTCATATTGCTTATATTGCTTTTAACCAGCATAATTCAGGTAGGAATCCTGTGGAGTTATCAAAACCATGGGTTTCCTATTAGTTTTTTTTCGGGAATTTTTGGTGGACAGAATTCTCCGACGGCAGCAAGCAGTGAGGAATTTTTCAAGCCATTCAGGTTTACTGTATCAGATGGTGACGGTTCGTACTGGATGATGTATCCGAAAGATTCTACATATACCAAGGTCTGGCAGGACATTAAAAACAATTACCTTCCAAAGCTTTTCTCCGGCAGCAGGGCCGAACAGAGTTCAGAACAGTACTCGGAGGAGGACTGGGGTAATCTTGTGAAAAAAAAATCTTTCTTTTTGGATTTCAATACCGATATCAAAGCAGATCTTCTTTCAGCATTTCTTAATATTGATTCGTCTTC
>JAUZPR010000205.1 GCA_030705825.1 Bacillota bacterium
ACAATTGCTACGGCATAGTTGGTGCCGGTTTTGACTCAAAACATGACATCCGTTAGGACAAGCGTTAACGCAATTCCCGCACCCAATACAGCGTTCAGGGTAAAATGCCAATTCGGCTTTTTTTGACTGCGACTCAGGATTGTGACACCAGGCGCACCTCAAAGGACATCCCTTCAGAAAAACTGTTGTGCGGATGCCTGGTCCGTCGTTAATTGAAAAATGTTGAATATCAAAAATGAAACCTTTTTTTTCTTTTGTCATATTATTCACCGTACACAGTTCTTGTAATAATCTCATCCTGTACCCTGGGCGTCAGGCATGTGAAATAGGCTGAAAGCCCCAGATCCGGACTATTAGATCTCTATGCCTTTCAGGGTTTGATTTGGCATCCATAAGGTCGGCTATTGAAACCACATTGGGTTGAATTGTCGGCCCGCCGAATCCGGCAAACCCCAGAAACACGCTGGTCAAAATATCCTTACCGATTGAGGAACCTAATGGCAGCTGAGCATCCAGTACCGAAATTCCTGATATTTTTTTAAAGTCGATACAGCCCAGACTTCGTATTGTGTCGGTCAAGCTTTTTACAGGGCGTAAACGGCTTGGTGTTATACTCTGACTGAGCAGGTCTTTAACTTTTCTCCCATCGGGTGTAGCCTTAACAAAGGGTGAAAAATACTCATGGGCGTAGTAAACAAACATACTAAGCATGTACTTTCCGCCGCGTTCATTGTCAATAGTCCCGATAAATTCATTTAGTTCTTCAATAAAACGTGCAGCCAGCCGGTCAACCTCTGCCTGACCATGTCCAAACTTCGGATATGCTATCATCTTGCGTCGGAGGTATTCACTGTCTTCCCAATCATTGGACAAAACCTCAATCAGCCGCGTATATGTTACAAAGCCATCATCAAATACGGCTTTTTTAACAGCATATAAGGAATCTACCAACGTTGCAAGCCCAACCATGCCAACAGTTCCAGGGTTAAATTTCGCTCCGCCCGCAGAATAATCGGTGCCATTGTGTATGCACCCTTCAATTGTTGAAGAAAACAAAGGGCACGGGTGTACATGCCTCCACCGTTGGCCAAGCTCCTTTTGCCAGCTTAACGTAACTGAGATAGTACGTTTTAGGTTATTCATAAAAGATGTATAGAATGATTCAAAATCCAAAGGTGACTCAATAAACTGAGGCATGGCATCCATTGTATCCTGCCCGACACATTCCTCTGGAACGAACTCAGGCTGGAGGCAAAGATCCAAGACTCGCGGCATGGAAAAATAATAGAAAGCCCCTGCTGTATGCTCAATACCCTCTACCATTGTCTCCTGACAACCGCCGTTAACAAAAAGACGGGCTTCCCGCTCAGTTTTACCCATTCTTATAAGAGACGGAATAATTACATCATCGTTTATTATTGAAAACACATTGTGTCCCCGCAGGATACTTCCGCTGATCATATCAAGGTACTCTCGCGGTGCACGTATTGAGTAGCGGCAGTTCAGCTTGGGATTTACAAACCTGTTCTTTTCGTGTTCCTCTATTACAAGGCGCGTGACATCATTAAACACTGTAATTCCATCTGCATCACATCCACCAAGTTCTATACATGTACTTGTTTCGGGCCATTCATTCCGTTCAAGGAAAAATTTGATGTCTGTAGGTATCATCCATCTGGTAAGCAGTTCGCGCGCTTCACTCTCGGTCAGCCGTCCTGAAGATATATCATCACGATAAAAAGGATATAAAAGTCTGTCCAAATGACCTATAACAGATATGCCGATATTTTCGAGGGAGGCAGTCACCTCTCTCATAAACCAGATCATGGCAAGTGCCTCATAAAATGTCCTGGGTGGTTCTCCGGGAATATGCTCTGCAGTTTCCGCAATTTGTAAAAGGTTTCTTTTCTCCTCCGGGTCCTGGCAGTTTACCAGCATGTCACCTGCCTTTTGGGCAAAACGCTCTGCAGTATGTAGGACAGCATTACAGCTTCTTAGTGCAGCCAGAAGGAAATCCTGTTTTTCAGCATTACCATCAGTCTTTTCAATTTCTGCTTTTATCTCCGAGATTATTCCGTCTATTCCAACATCAAAGAGTTTTGTATAGCCCAAACAGTGATGATCATAGTCAAATATGTGGTTCCAGCTGATTATTCCAATACTGCCCTTCTTGATATCAAAGCTCATGGCATCCCTATAAAGCGGCGACCTGCAAATGTACTCATCCACTCTCCTGTCCATCAGCCAGGAGCCTGGTGCTCCTTCCTGCGGTATACCCCAGTTTGCCGACCAGCGTATGCCCATCTCATAAAAAAATGGGGTCTGGGGGAAGATGACCGGTTCAAACCTTTCTGCAATTACCTCATGCAGTATGCTTTTAAGTGTATTTGCAGACGAATCGGGATTGTTTTGAACATATCTATCCATTTTCCGCCTGATTGCATCCCTGACACTCACAAATGAAGGATTTTTTTCAGGATCCTCCATCGTAATATAATAATCGTTTAATTGTTCGCGCAGCTTTTCGTATGCCATGTTTTGCTCCTTTTGTAAGGATTTCAATTTAATTTTATTCCACATGGCACCTTATGTAAAGAGAGTCAGGGGTCTGTCCCCTGACTCATATGTGACTTCACTTGGACAATTATTCCGTTTTAATTCTTTTACCGCCAAAGGCATGTATTGTCCTTGTTCCGGCTATACATCTACCCCACTGCAGAGTTCCCGCCGGGACAAACAATTCATCCCCGGGATTGAGAACAATTTCCCTATCCTCAAAGCAGGCAGTATATTGACCGGATACCACGACAGTATACTCATCAAAATCGTGCTTGTGCTTTTTTGACTCCCTGTCGGAATAGCAAGTCCAGAATGCCATTTGACCGCCTCCCGGTCCTTCATAGTAATAGCCCTCAATATCCTCTGTGTTTTGTGCACTTCCAGGCACGCGGTTGTTTTCATTCTTCATAAAATCTGGGAATTCCTTCATAACAGACTACCTCCAATATCAATTACATAATAGGATAATAACATCTGCCAAACACTCAATCAAGATAAATTTCCTTATATTGGCAGGTTTAGAAATGATCCGCATAGAAAAAAGAGGCTGTACACTTCACAATATGCTTAGTGCTACAGCCCTTTTCTTGTCAGTTTGAACTTTTAATTATAATTTACTTTGACAACAGGTTATAGAGGACCTGTGCCATTTCAGCCCTGCTTGTCGTACCTGTGGGCGATAACTTGCCGCCGGCTCCGTTTATTTTTCCAGTTTGTACAAAGAAGGTCATTGCATCCTTTGCCCACGATGCCACCTGTCCTCCATCAGTGAAGTCAGCCAGGGTCTTTGTGCCGTTAATTTCGGGTATGTTCCCGGTTGCCTTAAGTGCATTGTACAACAGTACAAACATTTCCTGCCTTGTGATTTCCTTATCGGGAGCGAACCTGTTGTCTCCCACACCGCCGGCTATTCCAAGTCTTTTAGCCGCTGCGAGATAGTTCGTGTAATAGCTGTTTCCTGCATCTGCAAAGTTTTGAGCCGGATTTTGGTCGGGGCTTATTCCGTAAGCCTTCATAACCATTACTATGAACTGTCCTCTTGTCAGCTTTTGCAGAGGGCTGAATTGTCCATTACCAGATCCTGAAGTTATACCCCTTGCCGCAATAAAGTTTACAGCTTTGCTGTACCAGGCATTTTCAGGTACATCACCAAAGCTAACCTTGTTATACCCTACCGCATACTGTGAGAAGTGGGTGGTATTAAAGGTGACAGTTCCTGTTGCAGGGTCATACTTGCAGTTGCTTACAATTTCCGGTTTACCCTGTGCATTAATATAGTAAATTACGATGGCATTTGGATTTTCACCGGGCTTTGGAGTATATGGTACAGCTACCGTTACGCTGCCTCCGAATTGTGATATTGTCTTATCACCGCTTGTAACGCTGAAATTGTATACCGGTCTGTCACCTACAGCTTGTTTTGCTTCATCACTCAGGGTGCTTACGTCTGCTTTTGCAGCTGTAATCTTTAC
>JAUZPR010000206.1 GCA_030705825.1 Bacillota bacterium
ATTATGCCCAAATAAGCATTGATGGATTTCAAACGCTAAAAAGGCTTCAAGCTAAAGCTTATGGGGATGAAAACCGTATAAAATTTACTTTTGATAAATATTTACAGGACAATGTACAGGAACCTTATAAAAAAGGTGATACTCTGTTAAGTTTAGAAAAAACCAATTCAGCAATATTGACTACATGGGGTAAAATTCAACCGATGCTTGAGAGTAATGCTAAATCACACAAAACATGTTTTAGTAAAGAGCAGTTAAACAAAAGCAGTGAAACAAATAGCAATAAAACCGAAACCTGGACCTTTGGGGTAAAAGACCTCTACATTGACGGCAAACCTTTCCTCGGTCAAACCTATGATCGGATATTAAAGAACTTTGGACAATATGAGAATTACAGTACATATAAAGTTCGACCGCCTGCAACTGAAGAGGGGACATATAATTACTTTGGAGTCCTGCAGTATAATGATATGGAATTCGAATTTGCCCTGGGTGAAGAGGAGAGGAACCTGACATCATCGGATGAAGTCTTCAGATTTGATATAACAGGAAGTAATGTAGAACTTGCTTGCGGATTAAAGGTGGGTATGACCACCGATGAAGTAATAAGCAAATTCGGCCCAAGAGACATTTACAATTTAAATGGTAATAATAACAGTTTCGAATTGTCTGCAATCAAGCATGTGCTTAAAAGCTATAAACCTGTCGGGTATTATTCGGGGTATTCAAAAGGTATGATTATATATTTTGACCCTGAAAAATTTGATGATATGCTGGCAAAGACTGTAGTACTTCTTATAAAAGATGACAAAGTGGATAGGATTGTCTTCGGCTACCCCACAGCAGATTAGTTTAAAACATTAATCGATTGTAAGGTTATTATTTCTTCATTCAGCATTTCCTTTATTTTTTGTTGTTCTTGAAATAAAAGGCATCCTCCGATATGCTCATCCAGAAGCATACCGCTTTCTCTTATTTTTCTAAAAAGTGGAGAGGAAAGTGCTTCCAAGATGCTGTGATCCTTCAAGTTCATGTCGGAATAGGGTGAAAACGGGCAGGGCTCTGCACTTCCTCCGGCATTTATATGAAAAAAGCCTCTGCCGGCTGCAAGGCAGCCTCCCAAATATTTTTCGTCCCCCGGAAAGTCTATGAAAATCATTTTTGTAAATTCTCTTTGCAGGGTCTTTACCCTCTGCTCCAGCATATACCTGTCCGAACCATCCAGAGTTAATTCTACCGTAGAATTATCAACCGGTACATACTCAACATAAAATACTATTTTGCATCCGTTTCTTTTAAGTCTGTCAACAAACTCAGAGCTTGTAACATAAGAGATATTGTTTTTTGTTACTGTTACCGAAACTCCGTAAAAGATCCTTTTCCTTTTCAAATTGTTCATTGCACCGTCTATGGCCTTATATACGCCTGGACCTCGTCTTGAATCGGTTTGTTGTTCATCACCTTCCATACTGATTACAGGAATCAGGTTTCTATTCCTGTTAAACAGGTTTATGTAACCGGAATCAATCATAGTACCATTGGTGAAAATGGGAAAAATAATATTTTTCCTGAGCGCTGCCGCTTCTATAACATCCCTTTTCATAAGGGGCTCTCCGCCTGCAAGCAGAATAAAATTTATTCCAAGACTGCCGGCTTCAGTAAATATCTCATTCCAGCGTGTAGAGGACAATTGATTGATGGTGGGATTTTGACCGCAGGATTTATTAGCCCGTGCATAACACCCGCTGCAGAACAGGTTGCAGTTTGATGAAATACTTGCAATCAAAAATGGAGGTATGTTAATTCCTCTCATTTCATAAGCATGCCTTTGTTTTACAGCCTCTTTGTTAAAGCGAATGTAGTTTTTAAGAAAAATAAACTCTCTAAAACTAAATAATGATGCTTTATAGGCTGTAAATAATACATTTTCAATAGAGCCTGAAAGATATTCCGAAAGATTTGGCATGAAATTTCCTTTCAATTAGAAATAAACTGTATACATTTAACCAGCTTTATTCAGGTTTATTGCCTGATATGACATGTCATGAGAATTATATCATTAATCATTTAAATATTTAATAACTTTTATATTATATTTAACAATATTCCATTTGGTGTAAAATTTTGCCAACTTTAATCTGGTATTTTTGAATAAAAAAAGCTGATTTATAGACGACTCCGAAGCTTTATATCTTAAAAAAGGAACATAATTTTGCACTTGTATTTATTTTTGCTATGTGTTATACTAACTTTTGTCCAATAAAAATGGAAATAAATGTATATTTAGTAATATTATAGAACATTTAGAATTAAAGCCCAATAATATTAGCTCATTATCAGACTTATAAAGCCCTATTTTAAGAAAAAATTACAAACGAGGTCAATTATGAGAGTTTCTGCGATAGAAATAGGAACAAATTCTACAAAATTCATAATTGCTGAGCCTGTAAGCAGAAATAACTACAAGGTAATAACAAAAAAAAGTACTGTAAACCGGCTGAGCAAGGATATGTACGGCAGTAATCTTTTAAGCGGAAGATCCATTGATACCTGTACAGAAAGTATCAGAGAGTATCTGGATGAAAGCAGAAAAAACGGAGCAAGGCTACTCTCGATTTTTTCAACAAGTGTGCTGCGGGATGCCGGGAATAAACAGGAAGTCATTAATAGGATAAAGAACATCAGCGGTATGGATGTAGATATTATAAGCGGTGAAAGGGAAGCCATTCTTACCTATAAAGCCTGCTGCAGCCTAAAAAATGATACAGCTGACAGATTTGCGGTAATAGATATCGGCGGAGGAAGCACAGAGATTATTACAGGCGGGAAAGACGGAATAGATAACAAAATAAGCCTGGATATAGGAGCAGTCAGGTTAACTGAAATGTTAATAAAAAACGATCCGGTTGAAGCCTGTCAAATGGAAGACGTACGAAGGTTTGTTATGGATAAGCTAAGATCGGTTTCTATAACCTCAGGAAGCAGGATCTGTCTTGTAGGTACCGGCGGTACTGTTAAGACGGCAGCAACAATGTGTATGAAAACACCTTATGATAATGAATCCGGTATCAATGGATTACAGCTCACAAAAGAAAGTATAAAAGGAGTTTTTAATAAACTTGCTGCTATGACTGTAGAACAAAGAGAGAATGTAGTGGGTTTGAATCCCAAGAGGGCTGATGTTATAAATACCGGGTTGATGATTCTGATTTGTTTGCTTGACCTGTTCAAGACCGACAGAATCGTTGTAAGTTCAAGGGGAGTGCTGGAAGGTTTCATAGAGGAATATACAAATTCGATATGATTGGGAGGTTGGATAAATGTCTTTAATTGAAGTTAGGGATCTTACCAAAGATTACAGACTGAATGTTAAAAAAAGAGGTCTGCTGGGCGCAGTGCAAAGTTTGCTTGTGCCTGAATACAAGCTTAAAAGAGCTGTGGATAATATAAACTTTTCCATCGAAAAAGGAGAAATGGTTGGATTTATCGGACCCAACGGAGCAGGTAAATCCACCACGGTCAAAATGCTTACAGGCATCCTGTCACCTACCTCAGGGTCAATTATGATGGGAGGGCTTTCGCCCCACAAGGACAGAAAAAAGAATGCATCAAGGATTGGAGCTGTATTTGGACAAAGAACTCAGCTGTGGTGGGACCTGCCGGTAGCTGACACATATGATTTGCTCAGATATATTTACAGGATTCCTGAAAAAAAGTTTGAGCAAAATATGGAAATGTTTAATGATCTGCTGGGTATAAAGGAATTTATGTCTCAGCCTGTAAGGCAGCTCAGCCTGGGTCAGAGGATGAGGGCGGATATTGCCGCGGCTCTTCTGCATGACCCTGAAATAGTATTTTTCGACGAGCCAACCATAGGACTGGATGTAGTTGCAAAAGAAAAGATTCGTGAATTTATAAAGAAAATAAATGCAGAAAAAAATACAACAATGCTTTTTACAACGCATGACATGCTTGATATCGAGAAAACCTGCAAGCGGATGATAATAATTGACCAGGG
>JAUZPR010000207.1 GCA_030705825.1 Bacillota bacterium
CAAACTTTGTTATACAAGGTTTCCTTAGTAATTGAACGGTTTCTGTTCCTTATTAGATATGCAAGAAGATCAAATTCTTTAGCGGTCAGGTCAACTTGTGTACCATCAACCGATACTTTTCTTGATTCAAAGTCAACTATAGCATTATCAAAGCAGAAGGGACTATTTATATCCCCGGTGGAGCCAAAATCAGTCTTGGTGCCTGTAGAATCATAATCATATGTACGCCGTATCTGAGCTTTAATACGTGATAATAGTTCTTTTAACGAATATGGTTTTGAAATGTAGTCATCGGCGCCCAGATCAAGGCCCGTAATTTTATCGGTATCACTTATGCGTGCACTAAGGAATATAATCGGGACCTTTGAAGATCTGCGTATTATGCTGCAAACATCAAAACCTATAAGGTCAGGCAGATTAATGTCGAGAATAATCAGCCGGAAACTGTTATTTTTGATAAGTTCAAGGGCCTTGCTTCCTGAAAAACAGGCAGCGACGGTAAACCCGTTGTCTTTTAAAAAATCACAGGTAACTTCCATAAGACTTACATCATCCTCAACAATAAGGATATCCTTGTACTCCATTTTCCACCCTGCCTTATGTAAAGAGCATTTATTCAAAAATATATTATCACAAACAATTTTTTTCAACAACTTACAATAGAATAGTTGGCATTACAACTATTATGAATTATAATATTAAATATTGTTGCAACTGCAACTATTAAGATAAATTATTTAAGAATACCGGCAAAACAGGCGCAAAACCTTAAAATACTTATTTGAAAAAGAAATTGTGCTTATATGAGGAGGTGCAGGTTGACTAACCAGGAGCAAACTATTGGACGATGGATATCAATACTATACAGATATGGGCAGCTTTATGTGAGCAAAAAGCTGGAACCCTATAACATCGGAAGGGCTCAATATGTTATTTTACTGGCGCTTTACAGAAAGGGAGGTATCAAACAGGAGGAACTGGTTGATTATTTGAAAATAGACAAGGGCAGTATTGCAAAGTCAATAAGAAAGCTTGAGAAAGAGTCATATATCCAGCGAAGTATAGATTTGGACGACAAGCGGGCCAACAAGGTATTTCTGACCCAAAAGGCGCTGGACATAATGCCGTTAGTACTTGATGCCATTAAAAACTGGGAGGAAATCATCATATCAGGATTATCGGAAGGTGAGAAGCAATCAATAGAGAATTCATTGCACAAAATGGCCAAAAAGGCATACGACATTAAGACATATGGCGAGGAGAATATTAAATGAAAAGAATTGAATATAAGTGGATAGCACTTTCATGTACAACTCTGGGAGCGCTATTTTCAGTTTTGAGCGGAAGTACGTTAATTATTGCCCTGCCGGCAATTATGAAAGATTTGCATGCCGGTATGGATGTCATTATGTGGACAGTTATGATATACATGCTGGTTCTTACAATATTGGTACCCGCAATTGGAAGAGTAGCAGACATGATAGGCAGAAAAAAACTGTATATCAGCGGCTTTATCGTATTTACTATAGGTTCGGTTTTATGCGGGATTTCTGCGAACGGAATACAGCTCCTGTTGTTCAGGTTTATCCAGTCGATAGGAGGTTCACTGCTTGTTGCAAACAGTACGCCTATAGTAGCTGATGCGTTTCCAAAGAATGAACTCGGCAAGGCTATGGGCATAAACGGCATGGTAATCAGTGTGGCATCAGTTATCGGGCCTATTTTGGGAGGCGCTTTTATAAATATAGGCTGGAGATATATATTTTTTATAAATATTCCCATCGGACTTATAGGTACTATATGGGCCGGGCTTCAGCTGAAGGAACTTGATGTTCTTCCTGAAAAGCAAAAATTTGACTGGAGAGGAACTATTACTTTTACATTGGGAATGACATCGTTATTGCTGGGATTAACTTTCGGAAGCTTTTACGGGTGGACTGAAATATATATTGTACTCCTTTTTGCATCTGCAGTAGTTTTCACAGTTCTATTCCTACTTGTAGAAATGAAATCCGAGCAACCAATGCTTGACCTTAACCTTTTTAAAACCAGGATACTGGCATTTGCTTTCAGCAGCAATCTGTTAAACGGTATAGCCCGTGGAGCCATTACCTTCCTGCTTGTATTTTTCTTTCAGGGCATAAAAGGTATCGATCCAGTAATCGCAGGTATACTGCTCGCACCGTTTGCTGTTTCAATGATGATTGTCGCACCAATAAGCGGGTGGCTGTCGGATAGGATCGGTTCAAGAATTTTAAGCTCATTGGGCCTTCTTATATCAGCTATAGGCTTGCTGGGTATGGTGAGGATTTCTGCGAATACTTCAATTGTAGAATTATCTGTCTGGATGTTTATTGCAGGATTAGGCTCCGGAATGTTCTTTTCACCTAACACCAGCGCAATTATGGGAGCCGTGCCTGTAGAAAGACGTGGTATTGCAGCAGGTGTAAGGACAATGATGAATAATGCCGGTAGTGTCATAAGTATCGCACTGGCTATGGTAATAATTTCATCAAGTATTGATCCAAAGGCATTGCAGGGACTTTTCGCGGGTACGCAGGTGGGTTCCGAAGGTATAGCGGTAGGTAATTTTATATCAGGACTCAGGACAGCATTTGCAATATCCTTTGTTATAAGTCTGATTGCCGCATTCATATCATATTTAAGAGGACCTGAGCCAAAGTGGGGAAATAAGAATATTGTCAACAAATAATATTAAAATATTTCATACTGTTAATTTTTGCGCATAAGGGATATGCATAATCGGTATCAGGCTTTTATATCATAATTATAAAAGCTTTAAAGACGGGTGTGAGGCTTAAAATGGAAGCAGCAACCACTCATGAATCCGGGTATGCGTATCCTGTTGCGGACGGTACATTCATACAACTGCCATTCGTTTATAATTGGGATGATAATAAATGGCAGAGTGAATTTTCCTACCTAAAAGAAGCCAAAATGCGTTATATCATTGCATCCAATGCAGCTGCATCAAAAGGTGGTGGGGTAACAACCTGTTATCCGACAAAACTGAAAGACTGCAAAATGGAAACTGAAGCGGACGTGATAGGTAATTTGCTTGGGAATGCGGAGAAAAATGGGTTTAAGGTTTTTCTCGGAATTGATTTCAATGAGGAATGGTGGAAGAAGAGCAGAGATCCGGAATGGCTTAAGAAACAGATGCACAGGGATAATCTGATAGCTTGTGAATTGTTTGAATTATACCATTCCAAATACCCTAATGCATTTTACGGATGGTATTGGGGCTATGAAATAGATAATCTAAATTTCAAGACTAAGAAGCAGCTTTCACATTTGTATAAGGCAATTAACATGCAGTTGGATTATTTTGCTGAAAACAAAATAAGGCTGCCTTTTTTATTTTCACCCTTTATGAATTCTAAATGTTCAACTCCAATAGAATATTCCGAAAGGTGGGTGTTCCTTTTTAAAAATATCCATTTTGAAAAGGGTGATGTATTTTGTCCCCAGGACAGTATAGGCGCCGGAGGAGTATATATTGACACAATCACCGAATGGTTTGCCGGTTTCAGAATGGCTGTTGATACCAAACCCGGTTTGCGTTTCTGGGCCAATACCGAAAACTTTGTCATCTCGACATGGACTAGCGCCCCGTTGAACAGATTTATAAAGCAGATGAAACTGGAGGCACCCTATGTGGATAATATCGTTACCTTTGCCTACAGCCATTATTACAGTCCCAATATAGTCAACGATGGGTTTCATAAAACATATCTGGACTATGTAAAAACGGGTATGCTTGACAGCAAAAAGCCAAATCGGCCTGAAAGCTTAAAGATAAGAAGGATTGAGGGAGACAAGGCAAGTATTTCATGGGAGAAGGCCCGGGATAATATCGGAATTTGCGGCTATGAAGTATACCGAAACGGTGAATTGATTTTCAGGACGGAGGCCACCCAGAAGGGAGGCCAGA
>JAUZPR010000208.1 GCA_030705825.1 Bacillota bacterium
AAGCTGTGTCTGCGAATTTTCATCAGTCAGCCATTCAAATTCTCCGGGATTTGTGACAAAACCGGTTTCTATAAGAATTGATGGAGTCCATGTTCCGCGGGTAACATAGAAATTATTTATACGGGTACCCTTACCGTCTCTTTTGAGTTCATTAACCGTATTTTGATATATGGTTTCTGCCAGAGGCTTTCCGAGTGCTTCCCGGTAATGTACCGACAAGCCTGATATTGAACTCATATCAACATTGTCCTCCATTGCATTTGCATGAATTGAAATGAACATATCCGGCCTGGCCTGTCTTGAGGCTGCAAGACGGTCTTCCAATGAAACCGTTTTATCAGTTGTTCTTGTCATCAGTACATTTGCCCCAAGCTTTCTAAGCTCAGTCTGAACTTTCAAGGCTGTATTAAGATTAATATCCTTTTCTGCATATTTCATACCCAAAGGACCTATTGCTCCTGATTCCGTTCCGCCATGTCCGGGATCCAGCATAATTGTATAACCTGAAAGAGGCAGACCGGCGTTGGAGGATTTTATATGCTTCTTGATCTGAAGAGCCAGCCCGTTGGTTGTTTTCTCCACATAGTAACCGTCTATGGTTTGACCCTGCTTCAGTGTCAATGTATATTGTACGTAATTGTCATACTTGACTGCAGCTGCTGTTGAAAACAGCGAATTGTCAGGCAAAGCCGGCACCGGTGCTGTCGATGCGTTTGAAATATTCATTTTAATCGATGTCCCGTCAAAGGAAGCAACTGCCGCGACATTTGAAGCAATATCCAGCCTTAATGAATCGGACTTATCCCCCGTCTGGTAGGCTGCATTTGTAATAGCAGGATTTAATTTTGTTTTTCCGGTGTAAGTTTCAATACTTGTGTTTTTAACCCAAAGTCCTGAAGATAAACGCGTGTAGCTTCCTGTCATTCCGGTAATATAATCAGCCATGCCTCTGTAAAGTTCGAAAGCTGCTCCGTCGCCTGATACTGGAGCCTGATAGGTATCTATGACATCATTGGCAACCCTTGCATAATATGGTGAGCCCTTCATAATGACACCTATCTTTGCAGGTGCTGTACAGGTTTTGGTTTTGCCTTTGTACTTCATGGTGTATACAGGTGCTCCCAGGTTGATGTTGCGCGGAGTTCCAGTATAGGACGGAATGCTATAGGTGTACGTAAACGTGGTTGGATAAATCCCTGTTCCGTAGGATACTGTGGTAGAAGGCGTCATATTATAGCTCTTGCTTCCCAACTTTACCGTAACCTTTGCTCCTACAGGCGCCTGACACGACAGGGTTATTTTTTCTCCAGGCATCCGGTATTCCTGTGACTGCGGGAAAGCCGACGACTTTGTAATATCGGCTGTACTCATGGTTTTAGGGGCAGATGCTCCCGTATCCCTGTAAATCACTTTGGTTGAATATGATGCATCCTGTGAAAAGGTAAAGATGTTTTCGCCCTTTTCAAGCGGCACAAGTATTCCGAAATAGCCCTTTGAAGAACGTCCCTCAACCGGGATGCCATTCAGATACAGCGGCAGATTCGGATCGGAAGAGCCACTCAGGTAGTATTCCTGATAGCTGGTGCGGATGTCATCCGATGGTCTGGACACATTTACAGGAACATTGGCTGTAGAACCATCCCGCTGTTTATAGATAGTTTTTATAACAGCACTCAAACCCGGGCTGTCAGCCAGCACCTTATAATTGTAGAAAATACTTCCCCCGACATCAGTAGTTCTGAAATTAAGTTCAAGCTGTTTTGCTATCTCCGAAACCCCGTACCATGGGCTTGAAGGATCAGGATTCCCGGATTTGTAGGCTGCCTGCCCTATATAGAGGTCAACTCCCGTACCTCTTACAGTGTCTGCCCACCAGTATACCAGCTTGCTGTAATCCGCTACAGATAATCCGATATTCCAGTATATCTGTGGTGCTATATAATCAAGCAAGCCATCCTTTACCCATTTACGGGTATCGGCATACTGGTCGTAATATGACTGCATACCATTAGTATCGCTGCCTGACGGATTTGTTTTTTTGTTAGCCCATATTCCAAAAGGACTAATACCAAAGCTTACTTTTTTTCCTGTAGTCTTTATAGCACTTGAAAGATCGCCAACCAGCCTGTTTACATTGTCTCTGCGCCAATCGTCAACATTCGAGAAGGCTGCACCATATTTTTTATAAGTTTCCTTATCGTTAAAATCCTTGCCTGGGTAAAAATAATCGTCCAGATGGATACCGTCAACATTATAGTTGTTAATTATTTCAACGGCAGCATCAATGATATATTTTCTTACTTCCGGTATCCCAGGATCGAAGTACAGATTACCGTCGGAGTATTTTACAACCCAGTTGGGATGCAAAATTGCGGGATTGCTTGGATCAAGAGCTGCATAATTATAGTTGGGTTCCGAGGAGGTATTTTTGGTGATTCTGTATGGATTAATCCATGCATGAAGCTCAATGCCGCGCTTATGTGCTTCGGTTACCCAGAAATCCAGCGGATCGAACCCGCTGTCAGGTGCAGTTCCCTGCTTGCCTGTCAGAAATTTAGACCAGGGGAAATAACTTGATTTATATAAAGCATCTGCTGTTGGGCGTACCTGTAAAAAGACAGCATTAAAACCCATGTCCTTGGCATAATCAAGAACTTTCAATGCCTCACTCTTCAATGTTTCCGAATCGGTTGTCGGTTTTGACGGGTAATCGATGTTTACAACCGATGCTACCCACAAACCGCGTAATTCGGTTTTACCGCCTGAAACAGTAATTGCCGATACGGTAAATGCCGGAATCAACAATAAAAATATAAGCATTAATGCCGTAACTCTTGCTAGATTTTTCATAATGAGCCCCTCACAAAATTTTAGACGTAAGCTTAATAAATTATATGCTTGTCTTTTAACATATTGTATTTCGACGGAAATATTTTGTTTACCTGTGTGTTTATATTTTTTTAATTAAATCGTAATATGTCTGTAACAGGATAATTATTCTACGTTATAAGACATTTTTCAGCAGAGTATTTTGTAAATATATTAGACATATACACAGGTGAGAATGTTCCATTCAATTGTGAAGTTGATAAACTGGGGAACAAAGTGGAGCAAGAAGGCGGGTTTTAGGGGGAAACTGCGCAGCTGGTTCCGTCCTAAGAACTGCTTTAGACGACATCAAAGACTCTTACAGAGCACGCTCTATAATTAATTATCAGATGGCTTTACTAATATAAAAATTCTTACCTTTATGAAATTTCCTTTAAATCTTCAGGCATTAATAACGCTGCAAAATTTAATTGATCCTTATCGAAATTTATGTCATGAACAACCCACTTATCATCTTTCTTTAAATACTTAATAACAGCAACCTCATTGTTTATCAGTTTATGTTCACTTATTCCTTCTTCACTCTTTATCAACCGTACTCCGACATTAAATCTATTTGTTTTACCTTGCCGTCACCCAGTTTGAAGCTAAGGGTAAATGGTCCTAAGTAATATGAAATTTTATCTTTATTTTCATCATCAGGATTTTGATACAAACTTTTCACTTTATCATAGGAATCCCCAATTTTAATCCCTCTGAAAGTATTATATTGCATATCCTTAATATGTATCTCTACTAAAGTTGCTTTATCCAAAGCATCACTATAAGTATAGAAAGTCATCTCCAATCCGTTCTTTTGGATATCTTTCACAAGAGGTACATCATCTTCTTGTGGAATTTCGTCAAAAACTAATTGATCCTTAAGTCCAAGAAGTTTTGCAGCTTCGTTGTACTTCATATTCAGTCTTATACCGTCTATAGCCAAATCGTCCATAGTCAGGTTTGAAACCTTTTTCCACACTCCGTTCAACTTTTCCGAACCTCGAATTGTGATAGA
>JAUZPR010000209.1 GCA_030705825.1 Bacillota bacterium
TGCAGCACAGGAGTTCGTAAACGGGTATGTTAAGGCCGGAGCACAAGCCGAAACCAAGAGCGATACTGTCAAGAGCATATCAACCAAGTTTATGAGTGTAGACAGTAAGGTTCTGGATCTTTCATTAAAATGGATATCTTACAATAATTTGAAAATAAATGAAAATGATTATAAAGAATTAAGCAACAGTCTTGTTGAAATGGGTTTGTCAAAAAACCCTCCCAAGTATGACGACTTCGTCGATAACACACTAATTGATAACGTTAAGAAATAAAATATAAATTACGGTATTGTGTGGAGTTTATATGACTAAAATTAAAAATCTTATATATGTAGCTGCAGGATTGGCAATACTGGTTATTTTATGGGAGGCAGTTGTACTTACCGGAAGATATGAAGCTTCGCTGCTTCCTTCCCCCCTGGATGTACTTAAAGCCGCTGTGCAGCTGATAAAAAACGGTACATTATTTTCCGATATCAAGGTGAGTTTGTATAGATTTATAATAGGATATTCATCCGCGGTAACTTTGGCAGTTATTTTAGGACTTGTTTTAGGAAGGCTCACAAGAACCTGGAAGATAATCGATCCAATAGTTCAGGTGCTAAGGCCTGTTTCTCCAATTGCCTGGTTTCCGTTTATAGTACTTTGGTTCGGAATCGGTGATATGCCGGCAATAGTAATTATTTTCATAGCAGCATTTTATCCGGTTTTGCTTTCAACAATTTCAGCAGTTAAAAAAGTTGACGAGATATATTTGAAGGTTGCAAGGGATTTTGGAATAAGGAAGACCAATTTGCTCACCAGGATTATTTTTCCGGCATCCTTTCCTTACATAGCAAATGGACTTCATATTGCTTTGGGCTCCGCTTGGGTTTTCCTTGTAGCTGGTGAAATGGTGGGTGCACAGTCAGGTCTGGGTTATCTTATAATTGATGCGAGAAATTCCTTAAGGTCGGATATGGTCCTAGCTGGAATAATTTTTATCGGAATTTCGGGTCTTTTGCTTGATAGAGCAATCAGGTTTTTTGAGAAAAGAGTTGAAAAACGGTGGGGTATTGTATCGAGAGAGGGGATATGATCAGTGTTTATACAGATAAAAAATGTTTCAAAGGAATATCCCGATACAAATAATAATGCAGTGCAGGTTCTTAAATCAATTGATCTGGATATTGAAGCAGGAGAATTCATTTGCTTGCTTGGTCCCAGCGGCTGCGGCAAAACAACTTTGCTTAATCTTATTGCAGGCTTCGAAAAAGTTACTTCAGGGGAAATAACAATAAACGGAAAACTTGCTGTAGAAGCTTCTTCCAAGCATATAACAATATTTCAGAATTATGGACTTCTGCCTTGGAGAAGCGTTCAAAAAAATGTGGAACTGGGTCTTGAAACAAAAGATAGAAGCAAAAGTGAACGTAAAAGAATTGCCGGAGATTTTATTGAACTTGTAGGTCTTAAACAATATGCCAGACACTATCCGTCACAGCTGTCAGGAGGAATGCAGCAGAGAGTTGCTATAGCCAGGGCATTGGCCGTAGATCCTGAAATTATCTTTATGGATGAACCTTTTGGAGCTCTTGACGCCATGACCAGAATCAATATGCAGGATGAAATCTCAAACATATGGCAAAAGAAAAAAAAGACAATAATTTTCGTTACACATGATATCGAAGAAGCTGTATTCCTGGCAGATAGAATTTTAGTAATGTCACCCAATCCAGGAAGAATAAAAAGCGTAATTAAAGTTCCTATTGCTAGAAAAAGAGACAGAACCCATCCTGATTTCCTGAAAATCAGGAATAAAATATTTGAAGAATTCGAAATGAAGGAAAAAGAAAAGATAGAATATTATCTTTAAGACAAAGCCCGCTCATAAGCGGGCTTTCATTATAATTTAAAGTGGTTTTTTACAGCTGTTTTAAAATTACTAAAGCCGTATACCGGGAAATAAAGAATCAAAGCAAGTACAATTCCCCAGAATACGTCGATGACCGAGTGCTGTTTTATAAATACTGTGGAAGCACAAATAAGAGACATCAAAATAAATGAAAAAATAAGAAGAACTTTATTGTTTTTGGTCAATCGGCTTGTGTACAATGATAAATGCACCGAAACAGATGCAAATACATGCATGCTGGGTGTTACCATGGTAGACACGTCAAATGAAAACATGTAAGCTATCATTCTTGAAAGCAGATCGGTTTGCTGTACAACAGGACGGAAATCTATTGCGTTGGGATAAACAATAAAAACCAGTAAACAAATTCCCATGCCTGTAAACAAATAGGCTTGAAGTTTAGTAAAATCAGTTTTTGAACGAAGTCCGAAGTAAAGCAGTGAAACAAAAAGATACAGATACCAGGTACAATATACTATGAAAAATTCTTTAACAAACGGAATTTGATCATCCAGCTTTGAGTGTATGAAAAATCTGGGTTTTATTAAATGTTTCAATGAAAAGAAAAGTGCTATAAAGATAAGCCAGCCGGCTACAGCATAAAACATATGGTTATATTTTTTAAAGAATTCCATGAATTTTACGCGCCTTTGTTCGTCTAATACCAGCAAACCATTGGTTTTCATAAAAACCTGTTGACCCCCATGGATATTAATTATTTCCAAGTTCAAAATATTTTAAATACAAAATGTTTTATATAAGCTTACCATAAATTGCCGTCAGGTTCAATATTCAAGATTTAATTCTTGTAAAATCAGACTTTACAGGTAAAATAATATATGAAATATATTATTTTACAAAGGATTGATTTTTAATGATCAAAACAGTAATGTTTGATTTGGATGATACTTTATTTGACCATAAATACAGTCGTATATGCGCATTAAACGCAATTAAGAACGGCCATGAAGCAATATCATGTACTCCTGTAGAGGATTTGGAAAAGGAACATGAGGTTTTATTGTCGGGAAATTATTTAAAAGTACTTGATAGAACACTAACTATGAATGATTCTATGGTAGAACGTACATATTTACTATTTCTAAAATATGGTATTGAGCTTTCTGAAGATGAGGCCGCAAGCTATACGGAAATTTATAAGAATACTTATGAATTTAACCGAAGAGCAGTTCCTGGAGTTAAAGAGCTTATAAAATTGCTTAAAGAAAATTATAATATAGGTATCATAAGCAACGGTCTATTTGATATACAAATGGAAAAGCTAAGGATTTGCTGTCTTGAGGATTATTTTAATTTTATAATATTATCCGAGGATATTAAAGCAAGAAAACCTGATAAAGCCATATTTGAAGCTGCGTTAGAGAAATGTGGCTGTAAGCCTGAAGAAGTTATTTATTTCGGAGACTCATGGGAAACAGATATATTGGGAGCATCAAACTGCAGTATAAAAACAATATGGCTGAATAGATATGAACGAAACTGTCCGGATAGAGGTTTGACTTATGAAATAAAATCGTATGATGATATTAAAGGTATTTTGGATTATATAAGATCTTTTTGAGCAATATTAAGAGAATTGGTTTTTTCCTCCTTCTAATTACACGAAATCTTTATTTCGTGTAATTAATAGTAAAATTTTATTCCTCACATAGCTTAATTCAGTATAGCTATCTTGCGTAAAAAAAGACCAGTGTTAAACTGGTCTCTCTAAATCTATTTTCTAATTAACTCCTATGCTGTTCAAATACTCTCCAAATTTCCTATCCTCTTGTAATATGTGGCTTGAAATCCAGTCTGCTACGAAATTCAGCAGGTCCATAATAACTTCCCGCTGCTGCCCATCAACATCTTTACGTCCCAGTTTTTCAACCTTCTTTATAAAAAACATATGTTCAAACGATTGCTTTTCATTTCCATTATAATTATACTTTTTCATCATTTCTTCTTCATAACCGCAATGATAAACA
>JAUZPR010000021.1 GCA_030705825.1 Bacillota bacterium
AACCTTATCTGCTGGGAAAATTTCTACAGGGTGTTCTTTCGGCTGTATTTACTTTCTTATGGATAAAATCAGCAGGCCTATCTTCAAGTACCAAGCCTGCTTTTATACCTGTTGAATCTGGCAGTCAGCTCAACTGGCAAAATTGTATTTCATATTCAATACAGAGTTTTTTTCAAACTCTCCTGCTGATTCTTATATGTACCGTGGTAACAATCATTTTCAGCGTAATTTTAAAAAACCGCCGCAAGCAATTATTTTAACTCTTCCCTGTTAAGCTGAATAACCTCAAGTGTATCTTTAAGTATTTCTTCAACCTTGTTAAGAACGCCATCGGCATATTCCCTTGTTCCCATACGTATTTCCCTTGCGTTTTTCTGGGCATTTGCGACAATCTCATTTGACTGTTCATATGCTTTTTTTGTAATCTCATGTTCATCCACCAAGGACATAATCTTGCTTTCGGCATCTTTAATTATTGAATTGGCTTCCTTTTGAGCTTCAAGAAGGATACGCTGACGTTCTTCCTTTACCCATTTAGCCTGTTTTAAATCATCTGGCAGGTTTAATCTCATTTCCTTAATTGTCTCGAGGATTTCATCCCTGTTTACAATACATTTCCCGGAGAAAGGCACGCTTACTCCCTTTTCAACAAGGTCTTCCAATGTTTCCAATATTGTAAGTATCTCCATAATACCTCCATGCCCCCATGTTATTCGCTTCCGACTTGTCAAACCGGCTCCGAATCAATAATTTAGGCTTATTTAACTCATTTGCTATTACACTTTAGCATTATTTCATTAATAATGCTTTCAGGCACAAACTCTTTTATGCTTCCGCCCATACCGGCTATTTCCTTAACAGCGCTCGAACTGATACAAGAATAGTTTGCGCTTGACATCATAAAAAGTGTTTCCACCTGCGGATCAAGTATTTTATTAAGATCTGCCATTTGCAATTCATATTCGAAATCTTGAACTGCCCTAAGTCCTTTAATTATCGCATCGGCATTTTTTATCCTCACCCAGTCAACAAGCAGGCCGGAGAAACTCTCCACCTGAACATTTCCAATTCCGCAAGCAGCTTTTTTTATAAGTTCTACCCGTTCGTCAACGGAAAACATCGTTTTTTTGCTGATGTTCACAAGTACTCCAACTATAAGCTGATCACATAACCTTGCAGCCCTGTTTATAATATCAAGGTGACCGTTTGTAACGGGGTCAAAACTTCCAGGATAAACAAATATCTTCAAAAAATCATACCTCTCCCGAACATTTGTAAAAGGATACGGCTGTTTCCCCATATTCCTTTCTTCTTACCAGTACAAGCTTGCCTGCGCTTTCAGGCACAATATCGGTTGAGCGGTGTTCGGCAACAATTAAACCGCTGAATTTTATTATATCATTTTTTTCGATAGAATTTAAAGCTACTTCGACAAGATTTTTAGAATAAGGTGGATCCATAAATATTATGTTGAACTGCATCTTTCTTTCTCCAAGCAGTTTTACAGCACTTACGCAGTCATTTGTGAACACTTCTGCATTATCATTAAGCTTGGTATGTATAAGATTATCCTTGATAATTCCATAGCATTCACGGCTTTCATCAACAAATACGCCCCGGTGCGCACCCCGGCTAAGAGCTTCTATTCCAAGGCTTCCAGTTCCGGAGAATAAATCAAGAATGTCGGCATCTTCAATATATGCAGATATTATATTAAAAACAGACTCCTTCACCCTGTCTGTTGTCGGTCTTGTAGATAAACCCTTGGGTGTTTTAAGTTTATGTCCTCTAGCACTGCCAGAAATAACTCTTAAAATAGTCTTTTCCTCCTTATAGGGTAATTATATCTCAAAAAAGGAATGTCCCAACCGGAAAATAGCGACCGGAAGTCCCATACCTCTTTTTAGTTTAAACTCAATCCTTCTATTTTATTTGAAAACCTTTCGAGAACCTGTTTTTTAAGTTCCCGATTCTCTTCGGATATCAGGTACCTGTCTGCTTTTAAAAGGTCTAAAGCCGCTGTTTGTGCCAGTTTCAGTATTTCCATATCCTTATATAGGTTGGCAATTTTCAAATCAGGTATTCCATGCTGCCGTGTGCCAAAAAACTCACCCGGTCCCCTTAATTCCAAATCCTTCTCGGAGATATAAAAACCGTCATTGGATTTTTCCATAACTTCCATTCTTTCCTTTGATACGGTAGTTTTACCTTCATTATATAGTATACAGAATGACTGTTCAGCTCCCCTGCCGACTCTTCCTCTAAGCTGATGGAGCTGGGCCAGGCCGAACCTTTCGGCGTTTTCAATGATCATAACTGTTGAATTTGGCACATTCACACCTACTTCGATTACGGTAGTGGATACAAGGATGCTAATATCCCCACCCACAAACCTTCTCATTGTCTCTTCCTTTTCACGGGGCTTCATCTTTCCATGAATCAAGCCTACATTCAGATCCTGAAAGTCTTTTTTTGCAATTCTTTCAGCCAGTTCTACTGCAGACTTTGCTTCCATTGCATCGGATTCTTCAACCAGAGGACATACTATATATACCTGCCTGCCTTCCTTTACTTTTTTCCTTATAAAGGCGTTAATCCTATCCCTCATGGACTCATCAACCGAGTAGGTTTTTATTGGTTTTCTTCCCGGAGGAAGTTGGTCAATTATTGATATGTCAAGGTCTCCGTATAATATCAGTGCAAGCGTTCTGGGTATGGGGGTAGCCGTCATTACCAGAACATCAGGATTTTCGCCCTTCATGGCAAGCAGTGCTCTTTGCCTTACACCGAAACGGTGCTGCTCATCAGTTATAACAATCCCCAGCTTTTTAAACCGTACACTATCCTCAATCAATGCGTGTGTTCCTATCAGGATATCTATTTCACCGGTTGCAGTTTTTTCGAGGATTGCTTCCTTTTGCTTTTTTGTTTGGCTTCCTGTAAGAAGCTCTACCTTGATATCCCAATTATAAAGCAGCTCTGAAAGAGATTTAAAATGCTGTTCTGCAAGTATTTCGGTAGGAACCATGAATGTACCCTGATAACCACATTTGACCGCTTTAAACAGGGCAAGGACCGCTACGATTGTCTTTCCTGAGCCAACGTCTCCCTGAACCAGTCTGTTCATAACAGATGTACTTTCCATATCCTTTTCTATTTCTTCCAAAACTTTTTTCTGGGCACCTGTAAGCCTAAAAGGAAGACTTTCAATAAACTTGTCCAACAAACCGGTATGATGAAATTGGATCCCCTTCTTATCCTTTTCCAGATTGTTTTTTATGCTTAAAAGACCCAACTGCAATAACAGCAGCTCTTCAAAAACGAGCCTATATCTGGCATTATCAAAATCCCTTTGGGATTTCGGAAAATGTATGTTTTGAATCGAATAGTTTATTTCACTTAAATTGTATTTATTTCTGATACTGCCCGAAATAGCGTCAAACATTTTGCCTTCCACCAGCTGCAGTGCATTTTTAATAACAGACCGGATTATGTTTTGCGAAAGCATGGAAGTAGCTGGATAAACCGGTATTATTCTGCAGGTATTTTTCATTTCGCTTCCGTCAACTTTTTCATATACCGGATTCATAATTTCAAAAGTACTATATTTTTTAGAAACTTTCCCGTAGAATACATATCTTTCTCCCGGGCTGAACACGTTTTTTATGTACTGCTGATTAAACCATGTAGCTGTAATTATTGCTGTTTCATCCCGTATATTCAGCTTGTATATGGAAAGTCCTTTTCTTGGCCTGTTTTCTGTTATGTTTGACATAACCAGACCTTCAAAGGAGCAAACATCTCCATCGTCCAATTCTATAATTTTTTTGAAATTACCCCTGTCTTCATAATTCCTGGGGAAATGGGTAATGACATCCTCCACATTATTAATTCCAAACTTAATAAAGTGCCTGGCTCTGGCATCACCAACCCCTTTTACATATTGAATCGGCTTTTTTAATATTTCACCAACTTTTGTTGTTTCCACTCGATACACTCCGCTAAAACATAATTAACACCGAATTTACTTATTTAATTTTAATACAATATACTTTTTTTTTCTATATATACAAAAATAACTTGCAGAATTTCTTGGATTTGTGTTAAAATAGTTATTGCTTTGATTATAAGCAAAATTTATAAGTAAATTCTAATATTTGAAATATTACTCCATTGAAGGAGGTGTAACTATAAATGGCAAAGTGTGATATCTGCAGCAAAGACATGAGTTTCGGACTTAAGGTCAGCCACTCAAACAGAAGAAGCAACAGAGCATGGAAACCCAATGTAAAGAAGGTTAGAGTAATAGTTGGCGGAACTCATAAATCAGTCAACGTTTGTACAAGATGCCTTCGTTCAAACAAGGTGACCAGAACAGTTTAATTTTTTTCGGGACCTGGTTGTCCCATTATTTTGCGTTTCTCGACTTTAATTTTCATTTTGAAATTAAAAAGCAATAAAAGAAGCTTCGGCTTTTTTTATTGCTTTTTAAACTTTAACTCATCTTCAAGACTTTTTTAAGTATATTCCCAAAAAATCTCGGCATTTTTACAACTACTACCTTCATTAAAATACCACCCCACATAATTTATGGTACCAACATTATCAGTATATTCCGATAAACTTGTTTTGGTGATTGTCTAATGAGGTTTTGCTCAACTTTCCCACATAGTAATTAGATTGGATAGTTGAGTAATTACCTTGTTTGTCTTGCAACGCTCTTAAACAGCCCAAGTATGAATATGAAGACTGCCGCTCCCAAGATGGTTGGTATTATAGAAATCCCCAGCACCCTTGGACCCAGTGTATTGAAAAAAGGTATATATGCTCCTATCCATGAACCTACAAGCCCTGCAAGCAATGCTCCCCAGAAGCCTCCCGGCATATCATTCTTAACCAGGGCGTCTCCTATCCATCCTGCTATTGCTGCAATAACAAGTGTTAATAAAAATCCAAGCATTTTTATTCCTCCTTTCTATAACGACATAAAATAAATTGCAATTATATTATCTGTACTTTTACGTTTTTTAATCAAACGTTATTGTATACCGGACAATTCTTCTGATTATTTTTGCTTATGGTTTTATTTCTTATTCGCATGAATAAACTTTATTGAGGTGTTAATATGTATATTGTCATTGTTAACAATTACAAAAAAAAATTCTTTTTATTTGGTTTGCTTCTATTATTCTGGCTATTTATGTACCTATTATCAGAACTAATTTCAGGAAACAAATTAATTAATGTAATTTCAATAAAGAATTCAATATCATTTTCCTGTCCTGAATCTCTTAAAGTTGAACAGATTTATTCCAACAGCAGTACCGGGGAACCATCGGTGGAATCAACCCTTAAGCATAGTATTCCCGTTATAGGGCAATTCTCCAATTATACCTCTCTGGAAGGCAAATTCAGTTTCGATTATCCATCCATATTTGAAATAGATACCAAGAATTTTGTTGGAAGTGATATTCTTTATCACGTTGATTTCAGTAATAAAGCTATTGGGGCTCATGGTTTTGTTCAAGTTTGGAAGCTTGATGAACCGCTTGCCCAGTTTCTCGAAAAGTCAAAATCCGTCTCTGCCCAAAACATTCAGGATCTTACAGTAAAGCCGATAGCCTTAAAAGACATGCCGGGATATTTATGGGATTATTCCACTACAGCAGGCGACAATGTAAGGTATAAGGCAGAAGAGGTGTTCTTCGACAAGAACGGCAGGATGTACAGAATAAGCTATTTTGTACCATTGATATACTGGAACAAGACACAATCGGATACATTCTGGAAAATAGTAGACTCACTTAAGGTATATAATTGAATAAAAGAAAGCCCGACAGTCCGAGCTTTTTTGATAGTGATATATTACTCCTTGTCATCAATTGTATCTGCAATCCTTACGCAATTTCTTCCTGAAGATTTTGCATCATACAATGCATCATCGGCATGGCTTATCATTTCATTTTCAGAAAGAGAGGTCTCCGGATATGACGAAACTCCAAAGCTTACAGTAACGGAGGCTGCTACAAGATTATCCTTGATGCTTATGGAGGCTATCTTTTTTCTCAAGATTTCAACCTTGTCATAAGCTTCTCTGATACTGGTCCTGGAAAACAAAATGACAAACTCTTCTCCGCCAAACCTTGCTATAATATCGGTTCCACGTATTGAACCTTTGACCAGTGAGGCTATGCTTTTAAGCACCTTGTCTCCAAACAGGTGACCATATGTATCGTTGAATTTTTTAAAATGGTCGATGTCAAAGATGGCAAGAGACAGTTTATAATCGTTTTCCTGCGCTCTGATAAATTCTTTAGACAGTCTGTCCTGAAAATACAGCCGGTTGTATACTCCCGTCAAGCCGTCTACGGTAGCCATCTCCTGCATCTGTTGATACAGAGCTGCATTTTCCATAGCTATACCTACCTGCTGGCCTATAACTGCAAGCAGTCTGAGATTTCCGTCATCAAATGCGTTGAAGTATTTATGTTCTACAAGAACCACACCGAATTTTCTCGTTTTTGTTGTCAAAGGTACAGCTATAAGAGCTTTAACTTCCCTGTTTTTTATGAAGGAGTATGTGTCCGAATCTGCGAAATTTTCAAGAATGGGATTTCCATTCTGCAGGCAATCCATCAAGGCTTCGCAGTTAATATTATCATTTAGTATAACAAGTTCTTTCTTATTTTTTATATTTGTAGTATTTACCTTAAATCTGCCCTTCTTATCATCATAAAGAAGAATAGTGGAATAGCTGACGCCCATAACTCCTAATATAATGTCATTAACATGTCTTAATAATTCGGTTGTATCAAATATTGAACCAATGACCCTGCCTATTTCCTGTAATGTATAGAACTCGGCAATACTGCTGGTTAGACGCTTATTGCTCTCTTCCATTCTTAAATTAGCTTCTTCCAAAGCTTTATTGGTTTCGGTCAGAAGTCTGTTTCTGCCCTGAACTTCTTCCTCAACAGCGGCAAGCTGCTGGTATTTCTCTTCAAGCTGTGAAAGGAGCGCTTTATTCTCCTCATCCTTCATTTTACTCTCTTTGGCAAGTATATTGCAGAAAATTACAAGTATTAAACCCATAAGGCAATAAAACACCATTGTTGTAAAATTACCTTTATCTACAAAGCTTTTAACTGTTTGATGTGTATTTACATACAGATGCATAAAATAAATCAGCATATTGGTTATCATCCAATATGAAAGTATCATATACCCGAATTTTATGCCTCTCGAAAGTTCTATTGTAATTATGGCAAAAAGTGCGAATATATAAGCCCATTCTCCGATATTTCCAAGTACAATGCCGACAAGAATTATAGTAATTTCAAATACACGGGTAAGAATATGAGATAAATCAGATTTAATAATATACTTAAGCAGGCATTTGCTTTTAACTAGGTTGAGTAAAGCAGCTGCCGGATAGAATACAAATACCATTGTCATTCCGTTGCCATTAGTATTTGTATGGTATATAAGAAGTGAAATAGTATTAAGCAGGAAACCTGCAGCAATAAAAAGCCATGTTGATTTAATAAACAACTTTTCAAAAAATTCTGTTCTATTCACTTGCATCTCTCCTATGTATTGCAGGGGTGTTTCAATTCTGCGAAACTAGCAATTCGATTATATCATAATTTGTATTCCTATTTTATATGTCTTTTGTGTTGTCCCAGTATATTTCCACATTATCTCCTTCTCTTATTGGATCGGTAAAAGCAGCCTGTCTTCCGTTAAGCTTCAGTACAATAGTCCCCTGTGGGTTCGAAAGGTCAAAATTTATAAAGTTGAAAATATCTACAAAAATATAATTGGATTTATTTCCAGCCAAAGCTATTTTATTTCCGTTGACAATCAGCTCGATTTCTCCGGCATTCAAGCTTTTGCCCATTATCGCAGCCGGTAAAGATTCTATTTCAAGGACCTTTTTTTCATCCATATTAACCGGTTCATTACTATTATTCAAAGTTTCTAAAGCGCTTTTCTTTTCTAAACTGACAATGTCCGCATTATTCAATGTATATTCTTTATCGGCCGATAACCCATTTACATAAATATCAAAATTATTTATATCCAACTCTTTTTTTCTGGCGATGTCAGCTATCGTAAGAATTTCTTCAATTTCAATATTATCTCCTTCGGAAATTGGAACATCAGACTTTACTGTAATGCCATCAAGGGTTATTCTTGTCCCAATTTCGGTTCTTTCTCCGTTAAATAGCACCGAGCCGGTATTAATCCCTTTTATGACTTCATATAATCTGGCAGATGCATCTGTTCCGTTTTCAGCCGGTTTTACCGTAATCTTATCGCCAACCATTAAAACCGTTTCGAGATTGGAAGGTTTGTCATTCACAAGAATTTCCGCCGGACTGCCAAAACCGCCCCTCACTGCCTTTTTTTCGCTGTTTACGGTAAAGGTAAGGCTTTTTCCTGTCTTACCTATCAAATCCTCCGGATTATACCCAATCAAAATCAAAGCATCGGCAACGGTTAACCTTTTGGAATTAAACAGCCTTACCTTTCTGTCGTTAACAGTAACATGAAGGAAATCCTGACCCTTCTGGAGCATTGCAGTAACTGCAATCCCAAACGGGGTAATAGCTTCCGGGCCTAATAACTTCCGGCTGCTGAACTTTATGTTTTGAACAACTTCTCTTCCTCTTACAACTACCCTGTCTTTGGGCAAACCCAAATTTTCTGATATAAAATCAGTCAAACCCGGGATTTGACTTCCTCCGCCTATAAGGAAAACCGCATTGGGGGTTTTATGGTTATATTCCTGGATCTTTTGAGATATTGTCGCTGCCAGAATTTCTACAGCCGGCTTTATAACCCGAACCACATCCTGCACCTTTACCGTCTGTTTTTTGCTTAATATATCGGTAAAGCTTATATCCTCATCGTTTGAAGTAACCGCTAATTTTATTTTTTCTGCCGAATTAAAATCCACCAGATAATTCTGAGCGATTTGTTCTGTAATTTCATCCCCTGCAATAGGAGCCATAGCATATGCAACTACACTGCCATCCCTGGTTATGGCTATATCCGATGTTCCTGCTCCAATATCCACAAGCGCAATATTTAAAAGCCTTAATTCTTTAGGAATTGTTACATTAATGGCTGCAATAGGTTCAAGCGTAAGGCTTGTAACTTCCAGACCTACTTTGTCCATAACTGTATAGAGGCTGTCTACAACGATATGAGGAAGGAAGGTAGCCAGAATGTCGGCCCCTATTCTACTGCCCCTGTGACCTGACAACTGTGAAATTGCGAACCCGTTGAGATAATAATTTATGACGCTGTAGCCTACACAGTAGAACTGGGTTTTCTCCTCCCTTGATATACTGTTGTCCAGTCTCAGTTGAGCGAGCTGTATACCTTCTATTTCCAGGCTGCTGATCAATTCCTTGTCTATTTCCAAGGCAGAATCTATATCCCTGTCGACACGTACTTCACAGGTTTTAAGAACTCTTCCTGCCGCAGCAATTGCAACCTTTGTAAGTTTATATCCGGTTTTTTTCTCAAGCTTATTTTTTATCTCACCGGTAATTTCTGCAACCTGAACTATATCATGAATCTGACCATCAAGCATAGCTCTGCTTTTATGCTCCAAAACCTCGGCAGAAATTACCTTGAATTTGTCGTTTTCCTTAACTCCTACTATACCTACAACAGTCCTTGTTCCAATATCAAGTGCAAATATTATGTCCTCTGGATTACATGAACTTATTTCAGTGTTTTTTTCAGTTTTTTCTTTCACCTGCCGGCTTAACTTATCTTTTTCCTTGCTGCTTTTTTTAGCTTGGGCTGACATCTGAACACCTCTCATGTCATGCTTGTTAAAATTTGTAGTTTTGGCTTGTAAACCCCTGATATATCAATAGATTATTCGACACTACCGATGTAAATCCTTCTTTTTTGTCGTTTTGTCTGATTTGCCGTAATTGCATAACGTTTTAAGTTCACATATGCCGCAGTCAGGTTTTCTCGCTTTGCAGACTGCTCTCCCGTGATAAACAAGCTGGTGGCAGAACTTACTCCACATCTCTTTAGGCAGTATCTTCATCAGATCATATTCTATTTTTTCGGGATCTGTATTTTTTGTCAATCCAATAAGGTTTGACAGTCTTTTGGCATGTGTGTCAATTACTACACCCGGTATGCCAAATATATCACTAAGTACGAGATTAGCCGTTTTTCTGCCGACTCCGGGCAGCTTAAGCATATCTTCGAGGTTTTTAGGTACCTTGCCGTCAAATTCATTTATAATCATACGGCAGCAATTTATTATATTTTTCGCCTTGTTGTGATAAAACCCGGTAGATTTAATTTCTTCTTCCAATTCATGCAAATCGGCATGTGCAAAATCTTCAGCGTTTTTATATTTTTTAAACAAAGTCTTTGTAACTATATTTACCCTGGCATCAGTACACTGTGCCGCAAGCTGTGTTGACACCAGAAGCTGAAGTGGATCCTTATAGTCAAGAGAACATTCGGCTTCAGGATACAGCTTGTCCAGGACATTTATAATTTCATTGATTCTCTGCTTATCCATAATTTCACCACCATATATGCCAAAACTCCGGAATCCCGGAGTTTTGTAAAAAATAATGTATTTTTATTTTAAAGTCTTATTGTATAACTCCATATATTTTGCTGCAGATTTGAACCAGGAGAAATCTTTTTGCATACATCTCTTAATTAACTTTTCCCATTCCTTTTTATTACCTGCGCAAAGACCCGTTGCTCTTCTCACAGCCTCCAGCAACTCAAAAGAATTGAAATTCCAGAAGACAAAGCCGTCACCGTTTTTATTGTCGAAATTGTAGTCAATTACGGTTTCAGCAAGTCCGCCTGTTGCCCTTACAAGAGGAATTGTTCCATACCTCATGCTTATTATCTGACCCAAACCACATGGTTCAAACAACGAAGGCATCAGGAAGATATCACAGCCCGAATAAATCCTTTGCGCCAGAGAAGCATTAAACCCTATATATGTCCCCATTTTATCCGGATACTGAGTTCTCAAATCCCTGAAAATCGATTCATAATACTCATCCCCGGTTCCAAGCAATACAAACTGCACATCCTCCTTGAATATTTCATGTACTACATCTACAATCAAATTCAGGCCTTTCTGTCCGGTAAGCCTTGAAACCAATCCCAGCAAGGGCACATCCCTGACAGGCAGCCCGAACTCTTTTTGAAGTGCAGCTTTATTTTCCTTTTTAACTTCAAAGCTTTCCAAACTGTAATTTTTATATATGCTTGTATCTGTTTGGGGATTGAATTCGTCATAATCTATACCGTTAACTACTCCGAATAAACTTTCAGACCTGTTCCTAAGCAAGCCCTCCAGCTGTTCACCGTATTGCTGGGTCTGGACCTCTTTTGCATATGTTTCACTGACAGTATTAATTATATCTGCATAAACAAGTCCTGCTTTCATAAAATTGAAAGAACCGTAGAATTCTACCTTTTCGGGAACAAAAAGCTCTTCTCCCACTTCAAAAATCCTAAGCATATCCTTGGAGAAGTGTCCCTGGTACTGAAGATTATGAATTGTGAATACAGTTGAAATATTCTTATAGTATTCATTGTTTGAATACTTTTCCTTAAGCAGCATGCATATTGGTCCTGTATGCCAGTCATTGCAGTGAATTATGTCAGGCTGGAAGTTTATATGCTGAAGCATTCCCAATACGGCCTTACAGAAAAAAGCAAACCTTTCACCGTCATCATTAAAACAGTAAATACCGTCTCTATTAAAATAATTATAATTATCTATAAAATAAACAGGAAGACTTTTATGAATTTCCCCATCCTTGTATGTCATACCCGATTCCCTGACTATGCAGGTTTCCTGCCTCCAGTCGACTGAAACAGGAAAATCGGCCACATAAGACATTTCCGACTTTATTGATTTATATCTGGGCATAACAACTCTTATGTCATTTCCCATAGCGGCAAGATATTTTGGAAGAGATCCTGCCACGTCGGCCAAACCGCCGGTTTTAGCATAAGGACTGACTTCAGCTGAGACAAAAAGTATCTTCAATCTACTTTCATTGTTCATTTTCGAACCTCCATCGGTTATCTATCTATAAAAATATTATTCTATTAACTTTATTCTGTAAGGCTGTATTAATTACTTAAACTCAACAAATACAAACGTACTAATTTAAGTTAACATAAGGAATACTGTACTGCAATGGCTTTTATATGGGTACTTATCCGATTACTTCCTATACCGTCATTTGAACTGCAAAAATCCGAGCTTTAAGGTAAGAATTATATTATTATAACAACTTGAATTGTTATTTAGTTTCATTATTTTAAGTGATTCCTTTATAAAAACTAGTTATTACCTAATATCTCCCGGTTCATCCTTATAAAAATATCAGCTATTTCAGGATCAAACTGGGTACCTTTGCACCTTTCTATTTCAGAAACAGCTTCTTCCAGCTTAAGACTTTTTCTGTAAGGTCTATCGGAGGTCATTGCATCATAAGCATCAGCAATACACAGGATTTTCCCAAGCCTACCGATATTGTCTCCGGTAAGTCCGAACGGATAGCCTGTTCCGTCATATCTTTCATGATGCTGCAGTATTGCTTCAAGACCGCTTTTTAAAAACCTGATTTCTTTTAGTATATTATATGCTATCAATGGATGTCTTTTTATCTCTTCATATTCATCACCGGTAAGTTTGCCTTCCTTGTTAAGGATATAAGCATGTATTCCTATTTTACCTATATCATGCAATATTGCGGAATACCTAAGTATCTCTATTTCTTCTTCATTACAGCCCAATTTCTGTGCAATTTCACACGCTACTTCCATAACCCTTTGACAATGACCACGTGTATATGAATCCTTCGCTTCGATTGAATTGGCCAATGCCATAACTGTCTGAAGATAGCCTGTTTGAATTTCATCAAAGTAACTTACCAGTTCTTCATTTTTTTCTTTTAATTCTTCCTTTGTAACACTAACCTCTTGTATGGAATTATTCAGTTCCTCATTTACAGATGCAGCCTGCTCGTATAATGCCTCTATCTCCTGTTTCTGAAGATAAACATTGTTAAAAAGCTCGGAATTTTTTATGGATATTGCAGTATATATAGCCAAACTCTCTAAAAAGTTAATGTTTGCTTTTTCAAAGGCGCCGGGCTTTCCGCCTTCCATAAAAATTACTCCGATTGTCTCTCCGGTAACATTCAAGGGCATTGCGAGCTTATCACCATAGATATTTCTTGATTGAATTAAAATATTTGTCCTCAACTTTGTTTTTTTCTCATTAAAACAGGATGTGATCATAGAATTTTCGCCGAAGGTACAGCCTGTAATATCCAGTGATTTCTCACCAAATTCATATTTACAGATAAGTTCGTTTTTTCCCTTGTCTAATATATTAATCAGGCATCGGTCACAGTCGGTAAACCTGTTAAATATTTTGTATATATATTCTATTATAGTATTGATATCAAATGTAGATGTGATTACTTCCGATAATTCCCTGATTACCTGCAGTTCATCGGTTTTAATACTTGAATCGGTTTCGTCGTCTTCAAATCCTGCTGCTTTATCCTTGACCTTTAAATACCTTTTTAGTGTCAATATTTCCAGTACTGCCATAACAAGTAAAACAAATGTACTCAGGTATAAAAGAATCGAGTCGTATGATTTAAGATATCTATTAAAAAACAAAATTGCCACAGATAATGCAAGAACGTATATTATTGCACACACTCTTGCGTATTTCATCAACATTCAAACTTCCTCCATTATAGCTGTATATTAAGCTTAATTATTGGTTTGTAAATATTTATAACTTTAAATTTCGTACATTTTATCATTTTAATAACAATGACTCAATAGATTTTCTTTTGCTTTTAGTTAACTATTTTACCGAAATATTGGCTTGATATTATTTTATCATAGTATTCTGTAAATTTCATCTTTTGAATAAATATGAATAGAAAAAGACCGGAAATTAATTCCGGTCATAAAATGTATATTAATTTGGCTGTATCACGAATTTTTAATTGTTGCTTTTATCTTCACCCAGTGTAACTTTAACCGTGAAGGTTTTTCCGTTCCTGTATATCTCCAGGGTTACCGAATCCCCAACCTTATAAGTATTCTTTATGGTATTCAATTCATCTACGCTTGCAACTGCTTTACCGTTTATTTTGGTTACTACATCTCCAACCTGTATACCTGCCTTCTGAGCGCCGCTTAACAATTCTACATTTGCAACATATACACCTGCTGGCATATTATTCTGTTTTGCAACATCCGGGGTATACCTCGGGTCTGATGATATTCCTAAAAACGGCCTTCCTGCGACATAACCGTGATCAATAAGGTTATCGGCAACTTTTTTTGCAGCATTGCTGGGTATTGCAAACCCCAGTCCTTCAAAACCTGTTTGAGCTATTTTCAATTCGTTTATTCCAATTATCTGTCCTTTTGAATTTACCAGTGCTCCACCGCTGTTTCCAGGATTTATGGCAGCATCTGTCTGAATTAGCTTCATATCAGAATTGTCTTCTGTAATTGTTCTGTTTAAACCGCTGATTACACCGGTTGTTACACTTCCAGCGAGTTCCATTCCTCCGGGGTTTCCAATTGCTACTGCAAGTTCTCCGACCTTAACTGCATCAGAATCACCAAATTCAGCTACCGGAAGGTTGGTTGCGCTTATTTTCAATATTGCCAGGTCTGATTTTGAATCATAACCTACAAGTGTTGCAGGGTATGGCTTTGTATTCTGACTTGACAGAAATACATCCAGTTTTGCACCTGAAGCAAGCTTGCCTGTATTTGGGTTTACAGCATCCTGTATTACATGGTTGTTAGTAAGTATATATCCGTCACTTCTTATTATAATTCCCGAACCTTCTCCTGCCTCCTGCTGACCTCCGGCATCAAAGAAGAAATTCGATCCGCTGTTTGATACAAAGGTTGTCCTAACTCCGACTACAGACGGTCCGACTTTTTCTGCTATTGCTGCTACAGGTGAATCTCCGTTCTGAACAATTTCCACCTGCTTATATGCGGCTGTTCCTGTACCTTGAGTATTGCTTGAACCGGCTGTGTTGCTTCCGAAAAAGTTTCTTACTGCAGGTTGTATAGACGGTGCAACAAATGTTATCAATGAACCTACAACAAGTCCTCCTATTATGGAGCTTACAAGTGCAACCAGTAGTATCTGCTTCAGGCCGCCTTGCTTCTTTACCTTGGGCTTTTTATAGTTTTCGGTGTAAAATGGCGCCGATTTCAAAAAGTCCGAATTATTTACCTGACTGCTGCCTGTATTGTAATAACCATAATTATTGGTTTCCGCTGTATTTTGTGAATAGCCGCTGCTATTAAATGCAGGGTTATAATACTGCCTCTCGGGAGGATTATAGTAATTTTGCTGTTCATCCTGAATATTGCGGTTATCTCCGGTCGAACCGGTATTTTCAGTTATATTTACTGCATCCGTTTGATTGTTTTGTACATTTTCTATATCTTCGGGATTTTTGTTGCCTTCATTGTCAAATTCGTTCATTTATATCGTACTCCTTTCTTTATTGTCCCTACATTTTTATTGTAATTAAATATTTTGAAAAAAGTATGAATAATTTGTTAATAATGGTGAAGATATTTTTATATTATATTCAGTATATATTTCATACTATTCATTGTCGTCGGGGGTAGGTGCTGCATTAAGGGTGAATGAGAAAACCGTCCCTTTTCCGGGTTCGCTTTCTACCCAAATTTCCTGCCCATGCCCATTAACAAGATTCTTTACTATTGCAAGTCCGAGACCGGTACCTGATTTATCTTTTCCTCTCGATTTATCCGATTTATAAAATCTGTCCCAGATCATATCAATCTCATCCTGATCTATTCCAATACCTTCATCTTTTACCGAGACTACTACCTTGTTCCTCATATTTTTGGTGTTTATTTCTATTTTCCCACCGTTGAACGAAAATTTTACAGCATTGTGCATCAGATTTATGATTACCCGTTCAATGGCATCAGGATCGGCTACAACAAATGCTTCTTCATCTTCAAAGTTGGCTTCCACCTCAAGTTCCTTTTGTACAATGAGACTTTCAAGCTTGATAATACAACGTCTGCAAAGTTCATTTATATCGATAACCCTGAAATTAAGAGGTATATCGCCCGACTCAATTTTAGCCAGATCCAGCAGATTGTTTACCAGTCTGTTCATTCTGTTTATTTCATCCCGTACAACATTCAGATAGTTAAGCTGCCTGTCGGGAGGTATGGTTCCGTCCAAAATGCCTTCAATGAATCCTTTAATGGAGGTCATAGGCGTTCTAAGTTCATGAGAGACATTTGCAACAAAATCTCTTCTCATCTCTTCCAGGTTCCTCAAATCGGCAACCATCTGATTAAAGCTTTCCGCCAATTCACCAATTTCATCCTTTGATTTTATAGTAAGCTGTTTCTGGAAATCTCCGCTTGCTATAACTCTTGCAGCTTCATTAATCTGCTTAAGAGGTTTTGAAATGCGGCGTGAGAAAACATATATCAGAACAACTGAAATAATGGATGAAACCGAAACCGATATTATAAAGAAATTGATAACCGAAGTTCTTGTCTTTGTTATCTCGGATATGGGTGTACTTATTAAGATACCAAGATAACTGGATTTGTTGCTGTTTGCAAGGGTATATTTAAAAGGTTTTTCTATTGTAAGCCAGGTATATGGCGTGTTTTGATACAAACCATAGAAATCTCCCTTTTCCTTTAATTCAGATGTCTGACCGGTGGTTATTTTTTTATATTGTTTTTCGTCTGGCAGTTTTATGCCTGAATCATCAGTTTTCATATTACTCTTGATATTTTGCTGAATTCCCATATAATCAGCCGTTGGCAGTATAATATACCCGCTGCTGTTTACAACCCATATATAAGAACTGCTGCCTGCAGTAGAATTTATAAACCTGGATAGCAGCATGGCTGCATCAAGGCTGGTATTCTTGTTCTGCAGATAGGGGAGAAAAATATTCAGCTGGTTACTTATATTATCAACCTTCTGTTCCATAAGTTTTACCTGTTCATCGGAAACATAGTTGTCAAGAAAGTAAAACAGTGTGATTCCAGCTATTGAATATCCCAGTAACAGTATTGCTATAAATATGACCACAAGCTTGCTGAATATGGTCTTGAACATATTAACCTCCAAAACTTAGCTAATATCTATTATAGAGCGCAAAAAACTATACTTTCACTATTTTACCTCGAACTTATAACCTACACCCCAAACAGTTTTCAGCTGCCAAATCTGGTTTTCTATATCGATTTTTTCTCTCAGCCTTTTTACATGTACATCAACGGTCCTGGAATCTCCGTAAAAATCAAATCCCCATACATGCTCCAGTAGCTGCTCCCGGGTAAATACCTTATTGGGATTTGATGCAAGGAAATATAAAAGCTCCAGTTCCTTCGGAGGCAGTTCAAGATCTTTCCCGAGTATTTTAACAGTATAATTGCTTTTATTTATAACTAAATTCGGATAGATTATTTCCTGGGAATCGGTTTCCTTATGTTCATATCTTCTTAAAACAGCCTTCACCCTCGCAATCAGTTCTTTAGGATCAAAAGGCTTAACCATGTAGTCATCTGCTCCAAGTTCAAGCCCAAGGACCTTGTCAAAGGTTTCGCCCTTTGCTGTGAGCATTATTATGGGTATATTACTGACTTTTCTGATTTCTCTGCAAACCTGCCAGCCATCTGCACCCGGAAGCATTATATCCAGAACTACCAGGTTGGGTGTAAAATCCTTGAATACTTCAATAGCCTTTAAACCGCTATATACAGGAAGAACCTCAAAACCTTCCTTCTCCATATACAATCTCATCAGTTCACATATGTTAACATCATCATCAATAACAAGTATCTTTGACTTATTTGTCATACCCTCACCCCGTATATCTATTATTCCCTGTTTTATATAATGTTTTTGACGTTCATCTATAATATTATACCAATTGCAGAGATTAAAAACAAAAAAGGCTGTTTATTTACAGCCTTTTCATAAAAAGTTTACAAATTATTCATGTAATTCAACTTATCCATGGAATTCAACTCCCCTGCCCCTCAATCTTGAGGGGTATTCTTAGAAAGCTGGCAATGCTTTCGCATTGCCAGCTTTAAAGAGTTTCTTTACCATACGGCTATTATTCATCCATTGCGCTTCTCAAACTACTGACAAATTCACCTACTTTAGCTACTGCTTCATCTTCGGTGCTGCTTTCACCTACTCTTCTTACAATGGCGCTTCCTACTATAAGCCCGTCGCAATAGCCTTTAAGCTTTTTTATATGCTCGGGGGTAGATATCCCAAATCCCAGAGCCGTAGGTATTGTTACAGACTTGTTTATTATTGAGAAAAATTCTTCAAAATTGGTATCAAAGCTCTCTCTTGTCCCAGTAACCCCAAGAGATGATACACAATACAGAAATCCTCTTGCACTCCTGGCAATTCTTTCTACCCTGTCTTTGGAAGTCGGAGATACCAAAGAAATAATATCAATAGAGTACTTTAAGGCTGTATCCTTTATTTCATCCTGTTCTTCAAAAGGAAGGTCGGGAATAATTACCCCGTCCACTCCTGAATTTTTACAGTCGTCAAAAAACTTATCGGCTCCATATTGAAATATACAATTATAGTACAGCAGATAAACAATCGGAACTTTGACCTGAGTCCTCATTTCCATAACAGCGTCCATAATATTTTTAATTTTAATATCATTTTTTAAAGCCCTGATATTTGCTGCCTGAATAACCGGTCCTTCTGCAATGGGATCTGAATAGGGTATACCCAACTCAATCAAGTCGGCTCCCTTTTGTTCTATTTCGCTGACAATTTTTTTTGTAGCTTCAATAGTCGGATCACCAGCCGTGACAAATGTAATCAGAGCTTTTGTATTTATATTTTTCAATTCATCGAATTTATCCTGTATTCTACCCATAATAACCTCCTATCATCATAATATCCTGTTAACCTTCCGATGATATATCCTCCCCCATGTACTTTGCTATCGAATAAACGTCCTTATCTCCTCTTCCCGAAATATTTACAACTATGATTTTATCTTTGGGAAGAGTAGGTGCCAGTTTTACAGCATATGCCACCGCATGTGCACTTTCTATTGCAGGTATTATACCTTCTACACGAGTCAGATATTTAAAGGCTTCCACAGCTTCATTATCGGTTGCAGGTACATATTGTGCCCTGCCCGATGAATATAGGTGTGCATGCTCCGGACCTATTCCCGGATAGTCAAGTCCTGCAGAAATGGAGTAAACAGGGTCTATCTGTCCATCCCTGTCCTGAAGGAAATAGGATTTCATACCATGAAGAACTCCTACACTTCCCTTGGCTATTGCTGCGGCATGTCTTACGGTATTAACACCCTCTCCGGCTGCTTCAACACCTATCATATTTACTTCCTTATCTTCAATAAAAGGATGGAACAATCCCATAGCATTGCTTCCGCCGCCTACGCAGGCAATAATGTAATCGGGATATCTTCTTTCCTTTTCCATAATCTGTGTCTTGACTTCCCTGCCTATTACGCTTTGGGAATCCCTGACTATCATAGGATAGGGATGCGGGCCTACAACCGAGCCTATGGCAAAGTATGTGTCATCTATTCTTGAAGCCCATTCACGCATTGCTTCACTGGTAGCATCCTTCAAGGTTCCTGTGCCTGATAAAACAGGTCTTACTTTTGCACCCAAAAGCCTCATACGAAAAACATTAAGTGCCTGGCGCTCCATATCTTCTTTACCCATGAATATTTCGCATTCCATATTGAACAAGGTAGCTGCTGTTGCTGTTGCCACTCCATGCTGGCCTGCTCCGGTTTCCGCAATAAGTCGTTTCTTGCCCATTCTTTTTGCCAGCAGCGCTTGGCCTATTACATTATTGATCTTGTGAGAACCTGTGTGATTCAGATCTTCACGTTTAAGGTAAATTTTTGCCCCGCCCAGGTCTTTTGTCATCCTATCGGCGAAATACAACAAAGATGGCCTTCCGGCATATTCCTTAAGGTAGAACTCAAATTCTCCAATGAATGATTTGTCATTCTTGAACTTTTCATATTGATTTTCCAATTGAAGCAGTGCATTCATCAGCGTTTCAGGTATATATTGACCGCCAAATTCGCCATATCTGCCCTTTTTCTGTGTCGCCATCTGTGTCAACCTCCATTTAATGCAATTTAAATAGCTCTAGCTATTTCTATAAAATTTCTGATCTTGATTTCATCTTTAAACCCTTCGGTTTCAACTCCGCTGCTTACATCAACAATATAAGGCTTTACAGCCTTTATAGCCCTTTTGACATTTTCACTGTTAAGGCCTCCGGCAAGAACTATTCTTTTATCACTGGCTGCTTTGGCAGCAATGTCCCAGTCGAAAATCTGACCTGAACCGCCATAGCTGCCTTTAACAAAAGTATCAAGCAAATAAGCATCGGCATCATAAGAGTAAAGCAAATCCAAACTGCTTTTGTCAATGACCCTTATACTCTTCCATACCTGCGTTTGATATCCTGTTCTTTCTTTTATTTTAACAAGAAAATCCGGAGCTTCCTCTCCATGTATCTGGACCGCATCAAGGCTGCATGCTTCAACTGCCGCTGCTATTTCTTCCAACCCGGCGTTTACAAAAACTCCGGCCTTTTTTATATCCTTATCAAGGCCTGCCGAAAGCTGTGCCGCCTCAGATAAGGAAACCCTTCTGCGGCTTTCGGCAAATACAAAACCTATATAATCCGGCTTGTACCTGTTTACGTATTCGATATCCTCATGTCTTTTAAGCCCGCATATTTTAACCAGTGACACTTAATTTTCCGCCTTCATTTCCAATACCTTCTGCTTTATTGAAGCTGCCCTCATAAAGGTTTCACCTATCAGTACGGCATCAACGCCAAGTTCTTCCAGATATTTCATATCTTCCGGGGTCCTTATTCCGCTTTCGCTTACCACAACCTTATTATGAGGGATGTAATTCAATAATTTTTCGGTTGTAGTTATATCTTCTTCAAAAGTATGCAAATTCCTGTTATTGATACCTATAATCCTTGCATCAACAGCCAGAGCTCTTTCAAGCTCATTTCTGTCATGAACTTCTACCAGACACTGCATACCGAGGATTCCGGCAACGATATGGAACTTTTTCAGTTCTTCATCGTTAAGAATGGCTGCAATAAGCAGTATTGCATCTGCTCCCAGATACCTTGATTGATATACCTGCCACAGATCTATTATAAAATCCTTTCTGAGAAGCGGTAGAGGAACTGCCTGCCTGACCCTCATCAGATAATCGTCGCTTCCCTGAAAGAAGGTTTTCTCGGTAAGTACCGATATAGCCTGTACTTCAGCCTCATTATATTCTCTTGATATTTCAACAGGGTCAAAATTCTCCCTTATAAGCCCTTTAGAAGGTGAAGCTTTCTTTATTTCAGCTATGATGGAAACACTGCCGTTTCTTTTAAGCGAACCGTAAAAGTCCAGAGTTTTGTGCAAACCAGGCCTTTTCAGTCTGTCCTTCCAGCCATCTATTGATATTTTACTTTTCTCTTCCTTGAGCTGCAGCTTTTTTTGAATAACTATATCATCTAATATCATGCTTTACCTCTGTAAGCTTTTTATTTATTGGCAATATTATAATTTTGGGGCGGATTTAAGCCGCCCTTATGATATTTCAATTTTCGGTTAATTGGTAGCTTCACACAAGAAACCTTGGGAATAGGATTTAAGTTCTTCGAGCTTGCTTAAAGCCTTGCCGCTGTCTATAATTTCAGCTGCCATAGCCAACGCCTGTTCCATGCTGTCTGCTGCCTTTCCCACATACAATGATGCTGCTGAGTTCAATAATACTATATCCCTTTGTGGTCCTTTCTCACCGTTAAATATCCTGTATATGATTTTTGCGTTTTCAATTGCATCCCCGCCTTTAATATCATCGGATGAGGCTTTTGCTATACCATATTTTTCGGGATCGAGTTCATAATTGTTTACCTGTCCGTTGTTAAGCTCGGAAATTTTGGTAGTTCCGGTAATTGTTATTTCATCAAGTCCGTCTGAACCATGTAGTACCATTGCCCTCTCAATATCAAGATTTGCAAGCACCCTTGCAATAGGCTCGGTAAGCTTTCCGTCAAATACACCGAGTACTTGCCCTTTGGCGGCTGCCGGGTTTGTAAGAGGTCCGAGTATATTGAAAATGGTTCTTATTCCTAGTTCCTTTCTCGGTCCGCCTGCATATTTCATGGATTTATGAAAGGTAGGGGCAAACATGAAGCCTATACCCACACTTTCAACACAGCTTTTTACCTGCACCGGAGTAAGATTAATATTTACTCCGAGTGCTTCAAGCACATCCGCACTTCCGCTTCTGCTTGATACCGACCTGTTTCCGTGCTTTGCCACAGAGACTCCTCCTGCCGAAGCAACAAATGCAGCTGCTGTAGAAATGTTGAAGGTATTGGCTCCGTCTCCTCCTGTTCCGCATGTATCAATATAGTAATCCATTTCAGGAGAAATTCTGTCTGCTTTATCCCTCATTACTTTCGCACAGCCAGTAATTTCTTCAATTGTTTCTCCCTTAATCCTGAGAGCAGTCATAAAGCTCCCTATTTGTGCCTGTGTTGCATTTCCGTCCATAATACAGCTCATTGCTCCCATAACTTCCTGCTCAGTAAGGTTTTTTCCCTCTACCAGCTTTTGAATGGCATTTTTAATCATAATAACCTCTCCTCTCATCTCAGCTCAGCTTATTGATTTACCTGAAGAAAATTGTTCAGAATTCTTTTACCCTCAGGTGTCATTATTGATTCCGGGTGGAATTGTATTCCGAATACCGGATATTCCTTATGTTTAAGCCCCATTATCTCACCATCGTCTGTAACTGCAGTAACCTCCAATTCATCAGGCAGGGTTTCCTTTTCGACTATCAGTGAATGATATCTTCCGGCCTTTATTTTACCGGGCATGTCGTTAAATAATCTACAGCTGTTTTTAACCTTTATTTCGGATGATTTACCATGCATCAATTCTTTGGCATGTATGACCTTCCCCCCGTATGCCTCTCCTATTGCCTGATGTCCCAGACATACACCCAGTACCGGTATTTTGTACCCAAATTTTTTTATTACTTCTATTGAGATACCCGCATCAGCCGGGAATCCAGGACCGGGAGATATTACGATGTGTGATGGCTTCAGTTTTTCTATTTCCTCAACCGTGATTTTATCATTCCTTAATACCTGTATATCACTATTTAATTCGCCTATAAACTGATAAAGGTTATAGGTGAATGAATCATAATTATCAATTATAAGTATCATCTTATATATTTCGCCTCCTCCAAAGCTTTAAGCAGTGCTCTTGACTTATTCAGCGATTCTTCGTATTCTTTTTCGGGAACCGAATCTGCAACAATTCCGGCACCTGCCTGTACATATGCTGTCTTATCCTTGCAGACAATAGTCCTTATTGTTATGCAGCTGTCCAGGCTGCCGTCAAAGCTTATATAACCGATAGCTCCTCCGTATGGGCCTCTTTTTACAGTTTCAAGCTCATCTATTATTTCCATTGCCCTTATTTTGGGAGCCCCCGAAAGGGTCCCTGCAGGGAGAATTGCCATAAGTGCATCAAAATTGGTTTTTTTCTCATCTAGCGTTCCCTGGACATTGGTTACAAGGTGGATTACGTGGGAGTACTTTTCTATATGCATTGGATCTTTTACAACTACCGATCCGAATTTTGAAACCTTTCCTATATCGTTTCTTCCAAGATCTACAAGCATTGTATGCTCTGCAAGCTCCTTTTCATCTGAAAGCAGTTCTTTTTCAAGCTCTGCATCTTCCTGGGGAGTTGAACCTCTTTTTTTGGTCCCTGCTATGGGGCAGGTCTCAACTATCCCATTTTCAACTCTTGCCAGCATCTCTGGAGAAGAGCCTATTATCTGGTATTGATCAAATTTAAGATAATACATGTAAGGTGAAGGATTGATTACCCTCAGCGCTCTGTAAATATCAAACGGTTCACTTTCCAGCTTTGTAGAAAGCCTTTGTGACAATACTACCTGGAAAATATCACCGTTCCTTATGTATTCCTTGGCTTTAAGAACATTGCTGCAGTATTCTTCCTTTGATATGTTGCTTGTAAAATTGGTTTCAGATTTTTGAATATTGTAATTGTATTTTGTATTTTCGGAAATTTTCCACCTTCCGTTGAGAATTTCCTTATGAATTGCCTTTATTCTTTCAATTGTGCTGTAATAAGCCCGTTCAATATTACCGTCTATATGGAGATTAACAATAATGTGTATTTTTTGTTCCAGATGGTCAAAGGCAATAACTTCATCAGCTATCATGAAATGACTGTCGGGAAGATGCAAATCGTCTTCAGGAACATTGGGCAATTCCTCGCAGTACCTTATCAGATCATAACCGAAATATCCTACCGCACCGCCGTTAAATCTCGGCAAGCCGGCTTCCTTCATACCTTTAAAAGCACCGATTACTTCTTGAAGCGCCTCTATTGGATTGCCTTCAATATTTCGTATATTTCCGTCCCTATCCTCAACAGTTGATTTGCCGTCTACACTTTTAAAAATAAGTGAAGGATTTCTGCCTATAAATGAAAATCTTGCCCATTTTTCGCCTCCCTCAACGCTTTCCAGCAGGAAGCAGTATTTGCTGCTTTCAAATCTTTTAAAAATACTTATGGGCGTTTCCATATCGGCGTAAATTTCCATTGAAACAGGAATAGTATTATATTTTTTGGATAATTCTTTTATTTCTTCCAGACCGGGATAAAACAATACATCATTCCTCCTTTTATAAGGAAGATATGAGTATGGATGTGAGTACAAGGAACCGGCTTTTACAAACCGGTAAATCATATGACATGAAATGTTAAACAGGTAAATTTTCTTTTGGAAAATATTTCGTAAAATAATTAAAGCCAGGTTGAAAAAACCTGGCAAATATACATATCCTCACGTAAACCTCTGCCTCGTCTCATCTAACTCTACTCATCTCTTCTAATCTCATCTGATATTAAATTATTATGAAAATTATAGCACATACCAAAAGTTTATGCAATACGAAACAAATAATATGGACACGTACTCAATTATACGGCATAGATTTTTTTTCTTTATTTAAATCAAAGCTTCATCACCCTGCTGGCCGGTCCTGATCCTGTAGGAATAACCCATATCTGATATAAATATTTTACCGTCTCCTATTTCTCCGGTTCTGGCGGCTTTGACAATAGTATCAATTATTTCTTCCACACATGCATCCTTTGTTACTATTTCTATTTTTACTTTCGTTAGGAGATTAATATTATACTTATTACCCCTGTAGTATTGTACCCTGCCGCCCTGCAATCCGCAACCCATTACCTGTGTTACCGTAACGCCGAATATATGGTGCTTGTTAAGTTCATCCAATACTTCGGACAGTTTTCCGGGCCTTATTATTGCTTCTATTTTCTTCATTTAATCACCTCAATTTATTGCCCCTTTGCAATAAATTACCTTGTAATTTTTAAAATATTATATCATATAACCTTATTTAAAAAAAGAAGGGAGCATTTCCCAAGTAAAAGAATATATATTATAATTTTTATACTCCTGGGAATGGCTGTTTATTGCAAAGTGGTAAAGTTGAGTATATAATTTATATGCGTTTTCTAGACTCAGTATATACGAAAGGAAATGATGCATTAGATGAAACTTGGAATAGTAGGGCTGCCTAATGTAGGCAAAAGTACCCTCTTTAACGCCATAACAAAAGCAGGCGCAGAATGTGCCAACTATCCGTTCTGTACCATAGAACCCAATGTAGGTATTGTACCGGTGCCGGATGAAAGGCTTGACAAGCTTGCTGAAATGTATTCACCCGAAAAAATAACACCTACAACTATCGAATTTGTTGATATAGCCGGTCTTGTAAAAGGTGCAAGCAGAGGCGAAGGCCTTGGAAATAAATTTTTATCACATATACGTGAAGTTGATGCAATAGTACATGTAGTACGCTGTTTTGAAGACGGAAATATAATACACGTCGACGGCTCAATTGGTTCTCTGCGTGATATAGAAACAATAAATCTTGAGCTGATTTTTGCAGACCTGGAAGTTATGGAAAGAAGAATCGACAGAACCAGGAAAATGTTGAAATCAGGTGATAAGAAATTCCAGGTTGAGCTTGAACTGTATGAAAACATTAAAGACAATCTGGAAAAAGGAACACCCGTAAGAATGATGAATTTTGACGCCGAACAGGCAGCACAGGTGGAACAGCTGTTTCTCTTAACCTCCAAGCCTGTACTCTATGCTGCAAATGTCTCGGAAGATGAACTTCAGTCCAGCCAGGACAACAAGTTTGTCAAGGAGCTTAAGGAATGCGCTCAAAAAGAAGGCTCCGAAGTCATGGTTATTTGTGCAAAAATAGAAGAGGAAATCTCTCAGCTTGAAGATGATGAGAAAAAAGAGTTTTTACAGGAGCTCGGTTTGGCAGAATCAGGCTTGGACAGGCTAGTAAAAGCCAGTTACAAGCTGCTGGGCTTAATAAGCTTTCTTACTGCAGGAACACCTGAAGTAAGAGCCTGGACAATAAAAAAAGGCACAAAGGCGCCTCAGGCTGCCGGAAAGATACACAGTGATTTTGAAAAGGGATTTATCAGGGCGGAGATTGTCGCATACAAGGATTTGATGGAATGCGGCACTTACAATGCAGCAAAGGAAAAGGGCCTGGTAAGATCGGAAGGCAAGGAATACGTAATGCACGACGGCGACATAACCTTATTCAGATTTAATGTATAATAATCGCCTATAAAAAATATAGATATTCCTATTCATGGGCTGCTCATAGATGAGCAGTGTAGTGAATCTATGGAATATCTTTTTTTATAGGCGATTTAATTCAGGCTTCAGGTAAAAAAACAAAGGCGGATATTTAATCCGCCTTTTATTATGCTATTGTTTCATTTTCTATTTTTTCTATCTTCTTTAATTCATCATCCTTAAGTATCAATCCAAGATCAAGTACCGATATGATCTTACTATTAACCTTGGCTATATTTTTCATATATACGTTTCCTGCCTGCTTTAATATTTCTGGAGCAGGTTCTATTTCATTCCCGGCAACTTTGATGATTTCCGGCACTTCGTTCACCATGAAACCCAGAAGGATTTCGTTAATTCTGGTTATTATTATTTTGGTTTTTTTGGTTATTTCTGTTTCGCCGAAACCGAAACGCTTATTCAAATTTATTATAGGAACCATTATTCCCCGGTAATTTATCACACCTTCGATAAACTTCGGCATTTTGGCCACCTTGACTATATCCTTGCATAGTATGATTTCCTGCACATGTGAAGTATCAACACCGCATAATTCCCTGTTCAAACTGAATACTACTATTTGAAGATCATTCATTGTAAACTACCTCCCATGTAGGTAATAAAGAAGTTTCAACTGTCCTGCATATCAATATTATATTATCATAGACCGACAATTAAATGCAAATTTTTTGAGCACCGACATTCAGCTCAAATTTGTAAAAAAAATATATCTTGACATTTCTGGTTGTCTCATGCTAATATTAATGAAAATTTATAGTTAATTTCTGTGAAAAGGAAAAGTAAGCTGCAGCCAGTATTTAAAGCGAATCCGGGACGGTGAGAGCCGGGTAACACACTGTATCTGAAGTTCTCCTTGGAGAAGCAGGCTGAAATAAAACCTATGTAGGCCGTGCCGGAGCTTTCACCGTTAAAAGAAAGGTTGTATAGGATTTTATGATCCCGTACGATATTTAAACCGATATTTGGGTGGTTTGCAGAGAGTAATTTACTCCTTGTCCCGTTTGGGGCAAGGAGTTTTTTGTTATATTAAAAAAGAATCTAGGTAAAGGAGTGTTTTCAATATGATAATTATTATGAACAAGGATGCAACGAGAGAGCAAATAGATAATGTGGAGCACAAGCTTTCGGAACTTGGCTTTAAGACACATCCCATATTTGGTGAAGTTAAAACGGTAATAGGAGCAATAGGTGATAAAAGGCATCTTAATCCCCAGCTTATTTCAATCATGCCTGGAGTGGAAAACATTGTACCCATAATGAAACCGTTCAAGCTTGCAAGCCGTGAATTAAAACAGATTTCTTCGATAGTTGAGATTGGAGACGTCAAAATAGGTGGTAATGAAATTGTAGTGATGGCGGGTCCCTGTGCTATCGAAAATGAATCCAACTTTGTTGAAACGGCAATAAGGGTTAAGGAGGCGGGTGCGAAAATAATCAGGGGTGGTGCATTCAAACCCAGGACTTCCCCATACGCTTTCCAGGGTCTTGAAGAAGACGGACTTAAAATAATGGCTTCAGCCAGAGAGGCAACCGGCCTCAAACTGGTCACCGAGGTTGTTGACACAAGAGATGTGGAGCTTGTAGCATCCTACGCCGATATCCTTCAAATAGGTGCCCGTAACATGCAGAATTTCAGGCTGCTTCAGGAAGCAGGCCTTTCCAAAAAGCCTGTACTGTTAAAACGAGGGCTTGCGGCAACCATAGAAGAATGGCTAATGGCAGCTGAATATATAATGGCTGCTGGTAACCCAAATATCATACTTTGTGAAAGAGGAATACGCACCTACGAGACAGCAACACGAAACACCCTGGATTTAAGCGCTATTCCCGTTATAAAAGAATTATCCCATCTTCCCATAATAGTAGACCCGAGCCATGCGGCAGGAACCTGGAAGTATGTAGGCCCCCTGGCAAAAGGAGCAGTAGCTACAGGTGCTGACGGTTTAATAATCGAGGTACACCTTGACCCCCCAAATGCTTTCAGTGACGGTCCCCAATCACTCCGCCCCGACAAATTCGCCGAACTGATGAATGAGTTGAAGCCTATGGCAAGTGCAGTTGGAAGAATCATTTAGACAGAAATTAAATAAGCATAATTATTTTAAAAAATCCCACATCTATTTTTGATATGGGATTTTCTAATTTATTAAAATTAATATAATCTAAATACTATTTAACATATATCTTCATAACCCACAACCGTATTTTTACCTATTTCTTTTGCATGATAGAGTGCTTTGTCGGCACACTCGACAACAGCTCTTATACTTCCCGAATGCCTTGGGTATTGAGCAACTCCGCAGCTGACGGTAACTCTTTGCCTGTTGTTGTCGGTACCTACATAAATCCTCTGTTTCTCAAGATGTTTTCTGATTCTCTCCCCTACGCTTCTGGCAGTTTCCAGATCCAAATCCCTTAACAAAATAAGGAACTCCTCACCGCCGAATCTTACAGGGATATCGGCTTTTCTGATATTTTGCTTGATAATATCCGAGAACAGTGTAAGAAGCTTGTCTCCCCAAACATGTCCGTAACTGTCGTTAAATTTTTTAAAATTGTCCAGATCGAATATAAGTATGTTGATTGGTAAGCCGGTAGCATCAGAATACAAAGCCTCTTCCTGGAGTTTCTGATCAAAATAGTGCCGGTTTGCAAGCCCTGTCAGTTTGTCTGTGCGGGCTAGCTTGAACTCACGTTTATGCATTTCATCATATTTTTTTATTTCAACATGAATAAAATCAATGCCTAAAGCGGCACATAAAAGGAATATATCCCTGAGCACCAGCTTCCAATAGCTTAAGCCTCCGATATAGCTACTTTTAAAAACCAGGGATGATATTGAGAAAAGGAAAATACTGAATATGCTTATCTTTACTGTCGAAAGGTTGTTCCCCGAAACACCCGAATATCCTATAACAAAGAAATATATCAGATACATGTCAGAATTTAATCCGCCCAGCAGAACGACAAAAACGGAAAGCATTATAGTATCTGTATAGAAATAAACATTTGAATTCCTTTTGTAATTTCTATTGAGCTTAAGTCTGGTTACTATAATAGCATAGATAACAGCTGCAATCATGCATATTGTAAATGTCGTGGTATCTTTTGTTTTTTCCTTGCCCAGTATAAAATCTGCCGTTATAATAGCCAAAGCAAACCATCTGAACAATACATCCAGATATGTGGTGTTGAGCGTTTTGTTATTTTTAGCTTCCGCCTTCTTTTTATTCATAAATATTCCAGCTTTTAAAATTCAAGATATAACTCAACCCTACCACCTCATCATTATAATTGCTTTTATAATAATTCAGTTTAACCTTATATAATATAAATTCTATGTTTTCTTGAAAAGTCCTCCAAAGATTTGACATAATTTTTCATGAATTTCATACCAATATATAGATATAAGTATGCCACCTATAATGAGAAATGTACCGAATATCAGATTTACAGTTAATTGTTCATGCAGGAAAATCAAAGCCAATATACTTGCAAGAGCAGGTTTTATGAAAAACACAAGTGACCCCGAGCTTGCCCCGGTTATCGATAAGCCCTTGAAATATGACAAATAAGCCAAGCCGGTGACAAAAATCGAAAGGTAAACCACCTGTAGCATACCCGAGTAATCAAATTTCAAAATAGGCAGTTTAAAAACCACTAGAAAAGGAAGTAAAACCATACTTCCGGCTATTGAAGAATATGAATTCATTTTAAGACTGCCTATCCTTAAAGAAACCCTTCTTCCTATAACCGTATAGAGTCCGTAAAAGGCTGCTGAAAGCAGAGCCAGCAACGGGCTTAGATAATCCATTCCCGAAAAATCCAGTTTCTCAAAAAATATAACTAAAATACCGATAAGACCTAAAATAAGTCCCCATAATTTTTGAACCGTTATCTTTTCCTTATCAATTATTGCTGAAAATATGGAAACAAATATCGGATTGCTGCTGAAAATAACGGCAATGACCGAAGCTTTTGAATTGGTCATGTAAAGGCTCATTTGTAAAAGGTTCATACTTATCACAACATTAATTACGCCAATTATAACAACCTGTATGAAATCCTTTTTAGATATTCCTATCCGGTCGGTAAATATTATATATATAAATAAAATCAAACCGCCCACAAGAAATCTTATGAAATTTATTTGAAAAGGGTCAATTTTATTGACAAGTGTTTTACTGACCGCTTCATATGTGCTGAAAAACAAAACGGTATTAATAAGGTATATATATCCCAAACCCTGCTTCTTCAAGATACTTCACTCCCATAGTTCTTATTACCTATAAATGCAAGGACTGCTGCTCCAAAAATTAGGCCTCTATGTTTATTAACATTTGATTTACATAAACGTATAATTTTATTAAGTAAACAAGGGAAGCGTATAAAAAGTTATACCTATTCCCCTCCATAAAACGGGCAATTCCCGTAAAAACCTGAATTGCCCGCAATTTTTTTACATATTTTTTTTTTGATAAAACATCTACTCGTCTATATTATTTACGCCTGAATATTTTATATGGTCACCATCAAATTCAGCTTTAATATATCTGGAGTTGTCATATTGAGCAAGCAATTCAGAATTATCCTTTGCATCTATATACAAGTTTATATTCTTTTTTACGTTAATGTTAATTCTGTCAAATATATCGGTTTGCATGCTCCTTATTATGGTATCCATATATTTTACAGGAGAATGTGATGTTTTTGTTTCGATAATAACCGGCATCTTACCTTTTCCCGTTGGTCCAAGTACTTCCATATGAACACTGCCCGGTTCAAACAGATTCTCGGTTATATACAGCAAATCCCTGGAATATAAAATATTTGCGCTCATATTCAACCTCCTAAATAGTACATTTCGGTTTTCAGTTAATCTATATTTTTAAAGATATCATTAATTGTCCTATTCGTAAAGTCTTTTGTAAACCGATTTATAGTTATTGACCTTCTTCAGGAAATTGTCGGTTTCCTTAAAGGGTATTTTTTGAAGACTTTCTCCGGTATCGCTTAAAGTTCTGTCTTTGAGCCACTGGCTTACTTTACCGTTACCGCTGTTATAAGCCGCTATTGTCAGATCTGTATCATTGTTAAAATATTTCAAGAGCCATCTCAGATACCAGCAGCCCATGCGTATATTGGTTTCAGGGTCAAAAAGCCGGTCAAAGCTGTAATCCTCAAGCTTCATTTCACCGGCAGCCCATTTCCCTGTTGATTCGGTAATCTGCATAAGTCCTCTGGCATTTTTGCTTGAAACTGCATCCGACTTGAAATTACTTTCCGCTTTTATAATGCCATATACGAGACTGGTATCAAGATTATACTCACCCGCATATTTGTATACAATCTCCTTGTATTTCTGCGGATACACAATTTTAAGAATGGTAGTTGAGTTATTCAGAAGAAAAACAACAACTACAACTAGAATAATTAATATAGATATATATCTTAACGTTCTTCCACGTTTGGTTTTCAAATGCATCACCCGTTAAATTATTTTGGTTACATAGAAAGACAATTCTTTACCGATATGGCAAGCTCATCAAAGCTTCGATCATTATTAATAATTTTATCTGCCAATTTCAGATATTCGTCATCACTTATCTGGGATTCTATTATTTTATTTGCCTTTTCTTCTGTAACTGAACTTCTTTGGATTATTCTTTTAATTCTGACAGGCTTGCTTGCCGTAATTACCCATATTTCATCCACAAGGTCAAGAAATCCCCGTTTGATCGGTATGGCGGCTTCTATTACAAGAACTGGAGTTTTCCTTTCTGATTTGCACTTTTCTATGATTACTTTGATTTTTTCTCCAACATGTTTGTGCATTATTGTATTAAGCGCAAGCAGCTTATCCTCATTGGAAAATACTATATCTCCAAGGAGTTTTCTATCGAGTTCACCTTTACTGTTTATTATACAGTTGCCGAAAACATCTATCAATTCATTTAGTATTCCTTTATCTTCCTCAACAAGGTCTTTTGCAATTTTATCGGCATCATATACTTCAGCTCCAAGATCCTTCAGCAGTGCTGCCACCGTACTTTTACCGCTTCCGATTCCGCCTGTCAAACCAATAACTTTCAATATTTTCCCCTCCGGATTATTTTGTTTCGTACCAACTGCTGCCAGCATTGACTTCTACTTTCAACGGCACGTTCAGACAAATGGCATTCTCCATACAATCCTTTAGTATTACCGCTACTTTCTCCTGTTCTTCCTTTAATGTTTCTATTATCAGTTCATCATGCACCTGGAGAATAAGCCTGGATTTAAGGTTCTGTTTGTTTAACTCGTCATACACCTTAACCATGGCTATTTTTATTATATCCGCGGCACTTCCCTGAATAGGAGTGTTCATGGCTACACGCTCTCCGAACGAGCGTATGTTGAAATTACTGGATTTAAGTTCCGGAAGATATCTTCTTCTATTCAATATAGTGGTAACGTAACCCTGCTCTTTTCCCAACTCCACTATATTGTGCATATAATCCCTGACCCTTGGATATTTGTTCAGATATTCGTCAATATATTTTTTAGCTTCCTTACGGCTTATGCCAAGATCCTGTGACAGGCTGAAATCTCCTATACCGTATACTATTCCAAAATTAACGGTTTTTGCCCGTGACCTCATTGTAGAGGTGACTTCGGATGGGGCAACACCAAAAATTCTTGATGCTGTAGAAGTATGTATATCGGCATCATTAATAAAAGCATCTGTCATATTCTCATCCGAAGTAATATGGGCAAGAACCCTGAGTTCTATTTGTGAGTAATCTGCGTCCAAAAGTACCTTGGAGTCATCAGATGGTATGAAAACCTTTCTGATTTCCCTTCCTATTTCAAGCCTGACAGGTATGTTTTGAAGGTTGGGTTCTGTACTGCTTATTCTGCCTGTAGCAGTTACAGTCTGGTTAAAGCTGGAATGTATTTTGCCTGTAGCGGGATTTATTACATTTAAAAGACCCTCGG